>JAUUNK010000031.1 GCA_030844565.1 Bacteroides ovatus | reverse complement strand
ATTCGCGGGCAGCATCAAGAAGAGCTTTTCTGCCTTTCTCTTCGCCTATTTGTATTCCTTCCTCTATTCCTTCCAATCTGCCTTCCTTTCTACCTTTCAGTTCAGCATAGTCCACCGTATTGAAATAGTCATTATAGACCTTCCATTCTTCCTCATACTGTGCTCTTTCTTGAGGAGTCATATTTGCTTTAGCAGCTAACTGCTCCAGCCGTTCGAAGACAGCTTTGCGTGCCTTAAACGGCAATCGGTCAAGTGTATCCATGTGCTTTAATATATAAATCCAGCGTTCAAAGTCTGTTTCGCATTCATTCTCTTCTTTCCGGAAGTTGGGCAATTCAATGAAGATTTGCCTGAACTTGCCATTGAAGACTTCACCTGTATCCCTGTCAGAAAGTACAACGTCCGTTCTGACTTTAGCGGGCATGTCCTTATCCATCACGAAGTTCATAAAGAAAACTCCGTAAACAGCCTCCAACCGAAAATTCCAAGGTCCCTTTACTGCTTGCTGGGTAACAGCGCGGGCAAGATAGAACAGGGTGCGATCCTTAAAATAAGGCTGCTCGCGATTCTGCATTTCTACGATAATACGTTCGCCTGTATCGGTCATGCAGTAAATATCGTAGATAATCCCCCGCTGAGTTTTTACTTCCGGCTGTTGCTCGTTGTTAAGAAACTGTATATCGGTAATCACATGCTCGCCTACGAGCAAATCGTTTAAAAAGTCGATTAACAGTTCCTTCTCGACTTCCCTGCCGAATAAGAATTTAAACCCGTAATCGGTAAAGGGGTTAATAAATTTTCCCATTAGTATTGATTGGTGCTATATTTATAGAACAAAGATATACTTTTTTTGTTGAACGCATATATCCCGTACCACTTAATTCGTCCATTCCTCCCCCAGCTGCCCCATCTTATTCTTCGCCGCCTGGCTCTGCTTCTCAAACTCCTTGGGCGTCATACCGAACTGCTTCATAAAGAGCTTGCTGAAATAAGAAGGAGAGTTGATGCCCACCATGAAGCAAATATCGCTGATAAGATATTGCCCTTCGCTGATAAGCTCCGCCGCTTTGCGCAAGCGGATAAGACGGATAAAGTCCACCGGGGAGAGGTTGGACAGGCTCTTTATCTTCCTCAGCAGGCTGGAACGGCTCATGCAGAGGATGTCCGCCAGATGTTCCACGTTGAGGTTAGTGTCGGTGATGTTCTGCTCGATGGTGAGGATTACTTTGTTGATAAATTCCTCGTCCACCTTGTTCATCTGCATGTTGCTCGTGGGGAAGAAGGGGCGCTTGGAGAACGCTTCGCGCTCTTTGCGGCGGTTGTAGAGCAAGGAAACAACCTGATTCTTGAGGTAGTTGAACGAGAAGGGCTTTTCTACGTATGCCTCAGCCCCTATCTTGAGCCCGTTGATTTTACTTTCGAGGTCGTTCTTGGCAGTGAGGAAGATAACGGGGATGTGGCTCAGGTCTATGTCTTCCTTCATCCGCTTGCAGAGTTCCCAGCCGTTCATCACGGGCATCATGATGTCGCTGATCACCAGGTCGATGCGGGTGGCGTGCAATGTTTCGAGGGCTTCCTCTCCGTTGCGGGCTGTCTCCACAGTGAAGGACTCCGCGAGGCGCTCACGCATAAAGTCGAGCATGGCGGGATTGTCTTCTACCACCAGCAGGGTGTAGCCCTTCATGTCGGCAGGTTCGAGGGTGGACTCTTCGTCGAGCGCCACCACCATGCCGGCTTTCACCATGTCCGACTTTTGCTCCGTCAGCACGCCTTCGCTTTGCAAGGGGATAGAGAGCACAAAGGAGTTGTCGGGATGGGAGGCATCCAAGTAAAGCTCTCCCCGGTGGAGCCCGGCGAGCGAACGCGCCAAGGGCAGACCGATGCCCACTCCATACGCTGAGGCATCTCTGCGGGCGGCCTGGTAGAAGGGTTCAAAAATCTGTTTGCCTACTTCGGGCGAGATGCGGTCGCCGTCGCTGGTGACACGGATGGTGAAGTTCTTCTCTTCCTTCTTCAACTCCACCGTGATGGAATGGGCGGCATACTTCAGTGCATTATTGAGCAAGTTACTGATAATCTTGATGATGGCTTCGCGGTCTGCCACGGCTTCTATCTCTTCGTCGGGGAGCAGCGTGCGGAGTTCCTTGTCTTTCTGCACGATGGTGGGCTCGAAGCGTGCTATCGTCTCTGCCAGGAGGGCTTTGATGTCCACCCACTCCATCTTTATCTGGAAGCGGTGAGAGCCTATCTTCTGGAAGTCGAGCAATTGCGCGGTGAGGGTGAGGAGGCGGTTGGTGTTTTGGGTAATCACATCGAGGTTGCGTGTCAGCTTCGGGTCGCGGAGGTCCATCTCGCGGATGGTTTCCAGCGGTCCGTTAATCAGGGTGAGCGGGGTTCTCACTTCGTGGGCTATCTCGGTGAAGAAGTTCACTTTCGACTCGTAGAGCTCTTTCTTCTTTTCAATCTCGAAGAGTTTCTGGCGCTCTTCCATTTCCTTCTCCTTGCGGTGTTTGTACCAGAAGAACCAGTAGACGATGAGGCACGTGAGCCAGATGGCATAGAAGATGTACGCCCAGGGGGAGAGCCACCAGGGGGGCAGGATGTCGATGGAGAGGCCGCGCTCGGCAAATTCTTCTTCGCTGTCGCCGTTGGTGGCCTTCACCCGGAAGGTGTAGCTGCCGGGGGGGAGCTTGGCGTAGGAGATGTTTTGGTTGGTGGCGGCGCGAATCCAGTCTTTGTCGATGGGGTCCATGCGGTAGTAATATTGGTTGGACTCCACGGTGGAATAGCTCAGCAGGGCTACGTCGAAGCTGATGTTGGCTTCGTCATAGTCGAGCGTGATGTGCCGGGTGTGGGTGATGCACTCTTTTAGCGGGGAGTCCGGGGTGTGCACGGTGACCTCCTTATTATATATGCTGAATTTGGAGATGTAGATGGGCGGGAGGGTGCTTTCCGTGCGGGCGTCGCGGGGGTCGAAGCCAATCAAGCCGTCGATGCCTCCGAAATAGAACTTGCCGTTGGCGGCTTTCAAGGCGGATTTATAGTTGAACTGATTGCCCAGTAAGCCGTCTTTGGTGGTGAAGACGCGGATGTCACGGGTGTCGGGGTTGAAGCGGACGAGACCGCGGTTGGTTCCGAACCATAAGTTGTGTTGCCCGTCTTCCAATATCTTGTAGGCTACATCGTCGGGCAGGCCTTCGCGGAGGGAGTAGGTGATGAAGTTATCCGTGTCGGCATTGTAGCGGCAGATTCCTCCCCGGTCGGTGGAGAACCAGACGCGCCCCCGGCTGTCCTGCATCACGGAGCTGACGGAGTTGGAACTGAGACTGCCCGGCTCGCTGTCTTTGCTTTCATATTTCTTGTAAGTCCCCGCGGCGGGGTCGTATTTCCAGACTCCGTTTCCCATAGTGGCTAGCCAGATGATGCCTTCCCTGGTTTCAAGCAAGTCGAATATCCAGTCGTATCCTGTCTCTTCTACGCGCTCGAACTTGCGGGAGCCGGGTTCGGCTATGTAGAGTCCCCAGCCTGTGCCCAGCCATCTCCTGCCCCGCTTGTCTATCTTATAGACATAGACGCTTCCTTCGCCGATGTTGAGTTCTTCGGGAGTGTAGTTGTTGACGGTGGGGGTGGCGGACGGGCGGATGACATCCATTCCTGCCTTGAAGAGTCCGCAGTATATCCGGCCGCCAAAGGCTTCCATGGCGAGGGTGACCTGGTGGTTGCCGGTCTTTCCGGCGGGCAGTTGGCTGACTTTCCCGGTGGCGGTATTGAGAATATTCACGCCGGCATCTTCTGTGCCAATCCAGATGTTTCCTTCCGGGTCTTCTACCAGCTCGCGGATGCGGGTGGTGTTGAGCGAGTTTCCTGTGCTGCGGGGGACGTATTTATCGAATTTCAGGTTGCGATTGGGCAGATAGTTCACTCCGCCGAACATGGTTCCCAGCCAGATGCCCCCTTCGCGGTCTTTGCAGAGGGTGTATATAAACTTGTCCGAGAGGCTGAAGGAGGTCATCCGGTCTTCTTTGAGTGTTGTCACTTCGTGGGTGGTGCCGTCGATGACGAACAGGCCGTCGTGCGTGCCCAGCCATATCTTGCCTTGATGATAGAGCAATGTCCTGAAAAAAGTGTGGCCGCCGCCCGGCACGTCAATCGTCTGCAAGCGGTTCTTATCGGGGTCGTACTCTAACAGTTCCCCTTCGTTGACGGCAATCAGCAGGTTGCCTTCGTGCTCGCAAATGGAGTTCATATTCTTGTTGAGCAGGGAGTTGCCCCCGGCATCGGCTGCTATCTGCACGAAGGTGTCTTTCTCCGGCTGATAGCGATAGAGCCCCACGCCCCAATGTCCCACCCACACTTCTCCGTTGCGCCGGACACAAATGCAGTTGGGCGAGTCTTTCTTAATCTGTTTCTCGTTGGCGTTATCATAAAAATAGAGTTCCCCGTCTTTGTAGCGAAACACTCCTTGGTCGGGGATGACAATCCACGTGTTCCCCACGGAATCTCCCACGATGGCGGACACCCAGTTCTGCATCTCTATCCCCTCTCCGGTCTTATGGCTCATATAGGTGAACACATCCGAGTGGGGATTATAGAGGTAGACCCCTCTGTCGGTCCCCACCCACAGGTTGCGGTCTTTGTCTTCGTATAAGGCGGAGATATTGTTGTTTCCTATGCCCGAGGCGGTGTCTTCGCAGTTCATCCGCTGGATGGCGGTCCCGTCAAAACGGTTCAGCCCGTTCTTTGTCCCGAACCACATAAATCCGTAACTGTCCTGTATGATGGCTTTCACATTGCTCTGGGACAGACCGTTGTCTCCGTTGATATGGGTGAAGTAGTAATTGGATATATCCTGCGACTTAACCTCTGCCAGAAAAGAAATCAGCAATAAGAAACATATAATAAGATGCGTATTCTTCATGATGATAGATGTGTTTCGCCGACAAAGATAATGCAACTCTACGACTTCACCAACGCATGCAACATCCGGATAGTGTCTTCACCGTCACATTTTGCATAGATCTCTTCATTCACCCTTTTCTTGAAAGCATCCGATACTAACTCTTTCTCTACCAAGTATAAATCTTGAATCAAGCTGTCTATCAACGCCCAATCATCGGTATTCATTATCTCCTTTTGCCTGTCGGTCCCCCTGACGGTCCAAGCATCAATGTCGCCACTAAAGTGACAATAGGTTTCTACTTTTTCTTTGGTTATCATAGCGTAGAGTTTATATATTAATTGTTGCTCAAAATTAGACTTATCGAACACTTCTATTCTGTTTTATAAGAAAGAGCAACTCCATCTGCCAACGAAAGTAAGATGGACAAATTTAAGAAATTATATGGGAGAATAGTATTTTCACTCTTCAAATCTTATCTAGGAAGGAAAGAATAGTGGAAGTATTAAAATACCCTGATATAGACCGGTTATCGTCAACCAATCCATATCAGGGTAAAACAAGATTATATAAAACAGTAAAAGCTATACTGTTTTGATAATGTGTAAAGTAAGTAAGGGACGAAATACTTTATAAGAAACCACCCAAACATTTTTCATACCTTCAACGGCAAGGGGACCTTTTTTACCTTTCTGTATGTATTTCAAGAGAATCTTGCGTTGCTGGCGATTTACAATACTAAGACGGGTAGCCCAAAGCAGGAGCCCTTCTTCTAAAGTAGAAACGCTGAATTGTTGCACCTCATTGTGGTAACTAAAATAAGTGATAAAAGTGAATTTAGCATTTTCTTCTAAAGGAAACAAAGTATCACTCATGTCTGTCTCTATCAGATTTACACTATACAGAAAATGAAAGTCATCAAGCAAATAAAGATCGCGCCAAATATTATCGCCCCATTTTGATCTTGAAGGCTCATACCATTTTGTTATATCCTTGGTAAGGGAAGACTTCATTTGTGAGGGAATATAGACAGCCTCATGTGCCCATGTAAGAAGCAACTCCTTAGAAATAGTATCTGAAGGATATTGACTGGCAAAAACTCTTTTAGCATCTGCATCAATTACTAAAGTAAATGTTTTCATATCTATTTTTTATTTATTGCGATGATGTGTTTCACCAGCATCATCCATCTTCCTTTTCCCATGCTCCACTTCTTTCTTTCTGTTTCTTGAACCAAAATTGGACATTCCGCTTTTCTCTAGCATCCTTATCATATATGCCGGGAGGTAATATCCTAAAATATTCATCTTTGCCGGCTGTAACCTTAAACTCAAAAGGGACATTAAAGTTCATGACTCTAGTTTTTAAATCTTTCTGATTTATCTTTATAAGGCAATACGTGGACTCACTAAACAAATGAGAGAGAGATTCCCAGGGATCTTCTTTCGATGCTAAACTCTTAAAGAAATGATCTTGGGAGGAGATACTTCTATATCTTATTTCCTCACTTTGATGCGGTTTTAAAATAATAGGCAAGGAATCACAAAGGGAAAGATAAAGACTATCCCCCTGATGGACAACAGCATAGTGTTTGTCTGTAGCGCAGGATAAACAAACTGTAGAGTCGGTAGTATTCTTCATATACATCCGTCCATATACGCCTGTTATATTATCAAACAATTCATGTCTTATACTGTCTACATTAAATGGGGAATAGGGAGGTAGATGGCTTTCAACATCATGGGAAATAACTCCCATTTGTACCGGCCACTCTTTTACATAGCCCGAGAAATAAGACCATAATTCCTTCCTGCTCAAATATGGGTTCTCACCCGCTTCCTCATCTTCAATATTGATTAACAACTTTTTCTCTCCTTGTTCGGATACTACCAAAAACCATTTGCAAGTAAAGTCAGTATCCACCATGGGATTACCGGAATAGCTGGTAATCTCTATCATTTTATCCACAGACATTTCCGGCTCGTCTCGTTCTATAAAACAAAGATATTTATCTTTATATGAGACGATTTTTGAAGGTATTTCCAATCTTGCAGCATCTACCGGAAACTCTGAATCAGCAATATAATATGTATGATAAGAACCATTAAACGCTACTTCATACAGCACCACATACTGATTTCGGATATATCCACTATCAACAAGCAACTTAGCTTGGGCTTCCACTGCTTGCTGAACTTTGCTAAGAGGATGCTTAACGCATCCTACTATAGTAAACAATAATATCACATACAAAATTATCTTTCTCATTTCTTTATGAATGTTTTATCTAAAAAATCCAATAGCTCAGAACTCTTCTCTATACTATAATCCTTATTCTGAATATGAGGATTATCTCTATTATACAAAAGCAAAGTCTTACTATCCTTATGATAAATAACACCTGTTTCTATTTTCAATATTTCCCTATCCCTATCGGAAGCGTAAGCATTGTATGGATGCGAATGAAGATCCACCACTTTATCACCCTTGACCTTTAACTTATTTTGCATATCAGCCAAAACACTTCCTTCTCTACCCGAAGTTCCTATAATAGCCGTCTGATTTCCTTGGTCATCATAAATATCAAATTTCCATTCAGCAGAGGTATTATCAACACAAAATTTAAAGACTGCTGCCGCATCCTTAAGATTGGAGGTGGAATTGTAAGTTTCTAATTTACCCCAACTCTTTTGCATTTCATACAACCCTTTGAGCAATTCCTTATCTCTTACTATAATAGACTTAACCTTTTCATCCCTCTCTATTAATAATCTGTCAGTAGAAGATTCGTCTATTTTAGTTTTAAAGAGTCTTCCTGCATTATTCATCGTATAATCATCCTTTCCATCAATATCTATCCTCAACACTGGATTATTCTTACAATAAGCATAGGGGCTCCAATTATAATACTTCTCCGCCATCGGGTCCATCACATGCCACCTTCCCAACGCCGCATCATAATGTCTCGCCCCATAATCATACCAATCAAGCCCGTTCTTCCTATCCAATTCCTTACCATTATACTTATAAGGCTGAACATTCATCGAACTTGAACTGGCAAACATGCCGCCAAAAGGATAATAGTGGTTCACCTCCTCTGCCTTGCCGTTTTGATTAACAGTCACCCGGTTATTGCCTTGGTGGTCTTGCAGGAAGTAGTGATAAACATTATCAGGGAACGTAACATATCCCTGCTCGGTCAGCAACTTGCTCAATGCTCCATTTTCATAGATCACTTTGCCGCAGTAGTCGGTGGTGGTGGTGGTCACTCCGCCCGTTACATGCACTGTACGGAGTTTCGTTCCGTCGGCACTATAAAGGTAAGAGATGCTGTTGCCGCCTTCAAACTGTATATAGCGTGGTAAATTTAAGTAATTGTATTGAATATCAATAATTTTTTTATTCAAATCTTTAATTAAATTGCCATTTCCATCATATACATATTCTACAGATTGCTTGGCGCCGTCTTTGAATTCCATACCGTCGTTACCGAAGACAGAGTGGGAGGCAACATCGTTTACTGCCTTCAGTTGGTTGCCCGAGTAGGAGAAGGACAGGTCGTCTATCCATCCGTAGCCGGTGGAGGAGATCTTTCCGGCACGTTTCAGCCTGAGGATATTACCGTTCTTATCGTAGGCGGTGACAACTTCGTTGAAGCGGTTTTGTCCTTCCGAGAGGTTAGTGCCTTCGCCATAGGCAGCGTCTTTGAGGCGGGAAAGACCGTCGTACGTAAAGCGGTAGCCTCTTGTCAGCGATGAGTCGGTTCCCCAGGTCATACTGCTTATATTACCACCATAGCAAGGTGTACCCGGACCATCGGTGTAGCGCAGCGCTTGGCGGAAGAGGGGATTTCTAATATCCGTCAACCAATTGCGGAGGTTGTATGCATAAGTGGTATTCAGTGTCCCGTTGTTCATAGCCTTGGCAGATACACGACCGAGTTCATCGTATTCATTCTGCACCAGTATGACTTCCGACTGGTTATTCACACGGTGTGCCACTTGAATCAATCGTTCGGCAGCATCATACGTGTAGGTATAGAGTTCTTCTAAGGAAGAGTTTCCTTTCCCTGTATGTTTGTGCAGGTGCTTCAAGACTTTTCCGGTAAAAGAATAGTCGAAACAGTCGCGTTCCATCCCGTGCAGATGGTTGGTAGAGACGGTTTGCACCATGCGGCCGCGGGCGTCATAATACATCACTGCATAATTATACGTGTCTTCATCCAGGTTGCGGGTCATCGTTGCTGTCAACAATCCCTTCGGACTGGCATTTTGCTCACAGAAGCCGTTCTCTTTTGAGTAGGCGAAAGCGTCGCACGGAGGGAAGATGCCATGAGACATAAAGTTATAATTATCATAGTAGTTCGCTATCAAAACGATAGGGTCTACATAGGCAGGTACTAACATTTCCCGCAGGTCGGGTCCGGAGATGATGTATCCGGCATACTCGGCGTCCATACCTGCGTATTGGCAGACGATACTCTTATTCAAATAGCCATTCTCCAAAGGGTCGATCCTGTTTTTACAGATTCCTTGCAGGCAGACGCGGCCGAATACATCCGGAATGAAGAATTCCCATTCCCCTCTCTGCCGTTGCACGCTATCCTGGCTAAAGACCAGCCGGTTGTTCTTATCGTATACCTCATATTTCCAACCCACGCCCGGCAGCTTCTTTGCACACTGGTTTCCGGCTTTATCATACTTATACAGGTAGGCATATTGATGGAGCAACGCGGTAGGAATGCTCCCCGCGGTTATTTGTGCCGACAATGCCGGTGGAAGGACCGCCCTCAATTGCTTCAGGTCATCATACACGTAGTAAGTATCAAACAATTGTTTCCCGGCAGCAGTATACTCCACCTGGCGTGCCAGCACCAACATACCCGCTCGGTTTTTAAACTCGAATGCCGCCTTGCCGTCTTCATCCTGAGTGCGGGTCACCAGCAGGCTTCCGTCCTGATACTGTCTATCCGCTTGAATCTGCATATCACTTTCCTCTGTCAAGCGAAAGCAGAGACAGTTCAAAGTATCGTTTCCGTTTATATTGGTGAACTCGTCCGCCTCTATTGCTTTTCCACGGGCACGCCATGCGTTACCGGGTCCATATTGCCGGGTCACTTTTTCAAGCGGCGAAGCTTCATACACAAGAGATGCATGCGGATGGGCATCTCCGCCATACGTACGGCAGGCTTCTTCCTTCAGCAGTTCCGGCTGAATGTGTTCGCCGGTATTTTGTGTAGTTACAGTCGGTAGCCAAGCATCGCTTTTCCTTCCAAAAGCATCATACTCCTGCATGGTGGCAAGGTCTTTCCCGCTGGGAGTGAATCCCTTTCGTATCGTTTGGTCCAAACGGCCCAGGTCGTCATAATAGTGGATGCTGAGGTTTCCCTTTTGCATTCCTCCATCGTGGCTGTTAAAGATGCACACCATATTCTCTCCGGGATAAGAGGGAAGAGGAGTAAGAGGAGGCAGGAAAGGGAGAGGAATACTCGGAAGCGGTTCTTCAGCAGGAGAAATACCCTGAGCATCGAGCGTTACCGCTAAGGTGTATACACGTTCTTTAAGCTCCACAAAGGGTTCATCCGGTGGAATAACTACCGGTCCATCGTCCCGGCTCCTCATTCCCGATCTACCCTCCAGCCTTTCCACAGGCATCGGTTCACTTACCCTAAACTCTAACCTATATTCTCCCGGAAAAAGACGCACACTATCCTGCAGAGAAAAGAATGCCAATGAATCCACCGATATTCTCTGCTGGTGAGAATAAAGCAACGCTCCCAGTACAGACATACCTTTGCTAATAGTGATACCAATAGTTACATGCGAACATTCAGGTCGGGACAGATTATATTCCATATAACCTATATTCGAGAAATCCATAGAAAGCTCTACTGTTTCAAGAACCTCAAACGTATAAGACGAAAGCGGAGCACTATCCATATCCGCCGTTTTCCTGTCATCCAGCATTACGACACGGTGGAATCCACTCTTCACCGGTTCCAGATAAATAGCAAAAGGGGATAGATTGTTCTGAGCCGCCATTTGCAGCGACACTCCCAACATCAAAAGTATAATGGCTAATAGTCTATATTTTCTCATAATGTTTAGTGTTTTAGTGTATCTTCAACTTCATTTCCTATCGACTCTTTATCACTGTTATAATAGTGATAATCATATCTGTTCTCTGTACATCTCACCAAATTATCCTTGATAAAATAAGTCTCACGAAGCTTTCCTAAATAATCGTACCTGTAGAACGTCGTCTTCCCGTTGGGAGTAGTTGCCGATTGCAAACGCATCCCGGGGGTATACTTATAAATATAGAAATGAGCTTGGGGCACTTTATGCCTTATATCTTCAATCTTCTTATAATCCACCTTAGATAGCTGCATGGTAGAAAAGCTCTCAGGAGAAGTTCCTAACTTATCTTTCAGCACTTCACGAGCAACGTTTTCTATACGAGCTATCATCCGCTGCCCTTCGCCTGCCCAAATGAGCACCACCGGTATTCCCTGTTCCACTATCTCTACGGGATTTCCATAGACATCGGTTGACTTAACCGTATAAAACGTTTGTTTATGCCCATTTACGGTCGTGCCTGCATTCCGTATATAAGGAACCGTCTTATCCGTTTTCTCATACTGATAGGATTCTTCCTTGTAATCCGTCCCAGTCTGTTCCCTCTTGCAAGAAATGGGGGACAATATATGGCTTGCCTGCATCCAGCTACCGCTAAACACATCCTCCACTCCATATTTATAACCGGTAAGCGTGTTTCTGCCGTCACTGGTGCTAGCGGACACATCTTGCAGCAGCTTGTATTTATTATAATTATACGCCTGCTTTTTGGTGAAAGGCTTGTTATCGGGGGCAATGTAGATGGTTTCAATGATTGAATCGGTCAAATAGGCGTGAGTATAAGTTTTGGTAAGCGTACCCACTCTACTATCCCTAAAGTCATATATGTCCGAACAGAAAAATATTATTTCCTGCTGGGCTGTAACGAATGAATTGGGATTCACCTCCTTATACTTATAATTTATCTTTTTCTTCAACTGTTCATTCTCATCATAATACTCTTCGGCAAGTAGTTTTCCCCTTTCCATAGACCGGCTGGTGAAAGGTTTTATATAAGACGTTCCTATCAGGTCCGAGTAAAGAGGAGGTTCGTCAAAGTGAGTCCTCCCATAAATATCCTTATCATAATTGGAGAAGCGGCGCAGAATATAGCCTTGCGACTTCTGGTTTTTATCCAGCGTTTCTTCTATTACACACGAATATCCCACGTCCGGCGTGTTCAGGTTGGTGACTTGAGGAAAGAATCCACCTTCCGATTTCAAAGTCAGGCTCACCTTTCCTTCGTTAGAATAATAAATAGCCTCAAACACAGGCTCGCTACGCAGGATACCGCTACTCTTCCCGCCGGATTTTCTCGTATCCGAATAAAAATACCGTTTTGTCCCTAGTATGCTATCTTCCCGGCTAAGCCGGGTCACTTGTTTAATCCGCAATCCGCCGGCTGTTCCCAAGCGGGCGTCCACAGAAGTGCCCGAGGCGTTTACCACTTGCGAATATCCATTCAATTCATACTCGAACCGGCTCTTTCCACCGGTAGGGAAAATAATTTCCTTCAGCACTTCGGCTTCGGTATACATCTTGATAGGTGTCTTTTTCGTAAAAGAAGGAAAAGAGGCGAATTCTATCGTTCCTCCAGAATAATATCCCCATGAATCAGCTTTTGCACGGACATAATCAACAGGCATCGTAACAGATGAATTGTAAGTGAAATGATATTCCTGAACGCTTCCCTCGGTTGGAAGTTCCGGTATATTATATCCGGTGAAAATATAGGGTCCATGCGGATGCTGTATCCAACCCTCAACCAATGCGGGATTTCCCCGACGTTCCGTAATGAGAGATAACTTTCTTCTCAGAGAATACGTATAGTCAAAATAAATAGTTTTGAGTGCAGCTCCGCCTGTTCTCTTCACGTAGATAGAATGCAGCACCTTACTCTTTAGCTTTGCTTTGATACTATTTCTCAACTCCGCTTCGCTGGATGTATCGATTCCTTTTCCTAAGAAGAGACTAAACTGATTGGCAGGGTCTTCAATGTTTGAGTAAATATCATCCCGTTGATAAGAAACATTATGGCTCCATGCCAGATAAGGGTCAACAAAACGGTCGCAATAACCGTTCTCATTAAAATAGTTAAACTCCAGCGTTTCATTCGGCGTTTGAATGGTCTTTATATTCACCGGAAAAAGAAGATGCCCCGTCATCGCATTCCGTCCTATCTGAGCAGTATGCGGAGTACATGCCATTCCAGTAAGTATCTTCTGTTGAGGGACATACCTCTGATCGAGCATAATAGAAGAAGTATCATAAGTGAATGTTATCACCCGCTGATCCACCGTAGTGATTTTCGACAACCGCCAAGTAGTAGGAATCAAATCGCTATTATAACGCGCATAATAAGGCACGCTATATTCGGTAGCTTGCAGACCACCGAATTCATACCGGCATCCATCGGGCGTGATTAAAGTAAACTTATTGAAAAAGCGGTCGTTCGACCCTCTGGCTCCCCATCCCCTAAGGTCGATTCTCTTCTCCAACTCCGCCGAATTGATAAAGCCTTCTCCATCGACCGGAGTAAACTCTACCCGGATGTCCTGATCGGACACCACACACCACTCGCCGTCTCCTTTGTAATAGAAGTTTCCCGAATAGCCGCAGAAGTTGAAGGAGAATTCATCCGCCGACAGTTCATAATACTTGTTTTCCATATCTAAGATGTGCTTGGTGTCTTCCACAAATTGCTCCGTAGTTATATTTTTCAATCGGGAAGCGTGGGCATAATATCCCGGAGCATATCCATTGGTATGACATTTTTCATCATACAAACCGTGCACTACCCGGGTAATATATCCACCTGCAACCAGACTCCAACCCAGCCCCAGGCAGCCGGGCTGAGAATGAGGCTTGACGGACGCCAGATGATAAGCCGCCGAAAGAGGCAAAGAATACGCCCCCACCTCCAGTTCATAAAGAGGAATGGATATATCGGGAATACCGGTGTAGAGACTGACCGGGATTTTCCCATATTCTCCCAGACCGGCAATCTCCGGACCGGGAACATTTCTGATGGGCATCAACTGCCCCCTGCTATACAGATTAAAGCTTATAATAAATAGACAAGCTAGGAATAGTCTTTTAGTCATGTTGTTTATATTTAGAGATTATATAAAAATGATTAGCTGCCAGAATCCCGCCGCACCGGATAGGGCGCCCTACGCATGCGGCGGGAAAACGGTTTCAAGCCATCCGGCAGAGAGGCGGACCTCTCTCCTTGTTTTACAGATTCATCGCATTACCTCCCAGCACTCCAAGCACTGCCGATGCCACTGCGATAATCGCCTTCAGGATTACATCCCAAGTTGATTTCTTCATTGCCATAATTTCCTTACCTCCTTTCCGATTTTTTCTAAGAAGACAGTTAAAAGATAGCTTGCTCCGTGGAAGAAGAAAGCATACAATCCCCCTCCCGCGCGACGGAGCAAAGCGCCACGTTTCACATTGAAAACTTACCCGCAAAATGGTGTTGATTAGTCAGCGTTAGTTAAGTCACGAGTCGATGATATTTATCCCAGCGGGTCCGGAGCTTCTCCGTTGCCACCGTTGTCGCCACCGCCGGGCTCATTGCCATCTCCGTTGCCGGATGCCGGGACATTGTTGCGGTCGAAGCGTACACACTTCACGCCCGTCACCAGGGAACGGGTGGCTGTGCTGCGGTCCGGATTGCGGGTGGAAGAAGGAAGGAAGCGCACGGTGAGGGAAGCCTGAGCGGCAGATACCTCGTCGGAGGTTTCCACGCCCCTGCCACCGGACTTCATCACAAGGCGGAACGTGCCCAGACCGTCCAGCGTCACGCTCTCCGAGGACTGGAGGTGCTGCGTCATCACGGTAACAATGTTGTCAATCGTGTTCTTCACATCACCGGGGGTCAGGGAAGAGTATGCCGCCACTTCTTTGGCTATGCGGGCGGTGTTCACATTTCCTACGTGCACGGCACGCGGATAAAACATTTTTTTACCATCTTTGTTTTCTAGTGCAGACTGGAAAGATTCAAATAATAAAGGCATAATACTTACGTTTTTTGTGTTAATAATTAGTTTAGTTACGTCTTAAGCTTAATGACATGACAAAGATACGGGTATCTGTTTTAACGACCTAGTGTTTTTTAAAAAGCATTTAAATACATTCTTGTTTTCAACAGTCAATACATTGATTATCAATAGATAATATATCTATTTAATTTAATAGGCTTAGCAAGTACCGCCCGGGGAGGCGGATTTTGCCGTTGCTGTTGCGAAGCGTGCTGAAGCCTTTCCACACGGGACCGCCGAGGGCGCCGAAGTTGCTTTTCAGAATGATGGCATATTGCTCCTCGAGAGGAACCTCATAAGTATGAAGGCTGTAAAGTAATCCCGCGTAGTTTCTCGCCATTCCGTCGGCGGGAGGCTGCAAGGCTTTTATGGCTTTCACAATTTCCTCCTGGCAATGGAATGAAGGTATAGGGGCTTCTTTATTGAAAGAAATTTTCTCCTCTACTCCCTCTTTTCTTCCTCCTTCCCCCGCACAGGCGGGGGAGTCTTGAGGGGGATATTCTTTCTTTTCTTCTGCTATGCTATTCTCTGCTTTGCTATGTTGTGCTATGCTATGTGTACCGGATGTTACATTTTGGGGGATAAATGTTACATTATTCCCCTCTGCGGGCAACGTTGCGGCTGTTTCCGCTTCGGGTTTCTTCTCGCTCTTAGCAGGCTTTTTCTGCTGCAAGCCAGCGAGTTCCGCCTGAGAGAGAAGGCAATAGGCAGGTTCCAGCGGCGACACCGAGCGGCGCTTGGTGCTGAACAGGTATTGGCGTTGTATCTCTGCCGAGGTCAGGATGGAGTGGCGGGCAAACAGGTCGGCGTCGAACAAGCCGTATTCCACTGCCAGGCGGATGATGCGCACTACTCCTTCGGTGTCTTTCTCGTAGAGTCCCGCCGAGATGTCTTCGTAGAAAAGCTGGTCCGCCACCACATAATATCCTTCGCCGGCGTAGACGTAGGACAAGGCTTCAAGGAGCACGGCGATGGTAGCATCGCCCTCCCGTTTCATGATACGCCGCACGAGGCGGTCGTGTATAAAATCTGTGTTCATGGGGAAGTAATCGAGTCCCCTCTTTTTAATTCGTGACATACGTGTGTTTTTATGCTTTATATTATGAAAACTTTCTATCTTCTTCTTCCCAGTATTTCTTCTTTTTGGCTTCCGCCATGCGGGCTATCACTCCCAATGCCTGCATGATAAGTGTGTGGCGGACTTCGGGGTCTTCTACTTTAGTGAGGTCGCAACGGGTGGGCGCCGTTTCGTTTTCCTTCTCTCCTTCGCGGAGTTTCCGGTTATGCAGATGGTTGCGGGTGATGTCTTTGCGGCACTCTATACAATAGTTGTCCAGTCGTTGCTTGGAAGCAAGGAAGTAGAACTGATCAAGCGGAAGCTCTTTTTTGCAGCATCCGCAAAAGTGAAGGGATTGATTTTTTGAGTTACTCATATCGGTTTTGTGTTTTTAAAGTTATGGTATATTGTTATTTATATATAAAACCTTAGTTAGTTTTCAGTGAATATCTATGGTTTGCATTAAATATACTAAAGGGAGGATATTGGGGATATATATCCTACATGCAGGGGATATATATCCTGTATATTGGGTATATATATCCTGCGCGCTGGGTATATATATCCTGCATACAGGCAATATATAGCCTGCGAATCGCTTCGCTATGCCCTGCAAGAGAGGGGGCGGGAGTGTGTTTTTAAAACAGCGACGGGGCTGAAGATGCTTTTTCATGGAATTATTGTTTTTCATTATACTATTGAAACTATTTGTTCATTTGTTTGCCACAAAGATAATACAGTTTTTGCAAACAAAACGATAAGTTTTAGATATTAACGCAACATTTCTTCTTAACAGGCTATAAATGAGGAGATAAGAGCCTCTTATTTTTTTACAAGTATTTAAGAACCGCAGAAAAACACTCCACCAACTGCCACTCTTTTCAAAGCTTTTTAGGTATCTTTGCAGACAGAAATAAAAATCACGTACTATATCATGGAAAAGAAATTCAAAAGAACCACCGTCACATCGGCATTGCCCTATGCGAACGGACCTGTACATATCGGCCACCTGGCAGGGGTATACGTACCCGCAGACATCTACGTGCGCTACCTCAGGCTGAAAAAGGAAGATGTACTCTTCATCGGCGGCTCCGACGAACACGGAGTGCCCATCACCATCCGCGCCAAGAAGGAAGGCGTCACGCCGCAGGATGTGGTAGACCGCTACCACTCGCTCATCAAGAAGTCTTTCGAGGAGTTCGGCATCTCCTTCGATGTGTATAGCCGCACATCGTCGCCCACGCACCATGCGCTGGCTTCGGACTTCTTCAAGACGCTCTATGACAAGGGCGAATTCATTGAAAAGACTTCCGAACAATATTATGACGAAGAGGCACACCAGTTCCTTGCCGACCGCTACATCACCGGCGAGTGCCCCCACTGCCATGCCGAGGGCGCTTACGGCGACCAGTGCGAGAAGTGCGGCACGTCGCTCTCGCCCACCGAGCTCATCAACCCCAAGAGCGCCATCAGCGGTAGCCAACCGGTGATGAAGGAGACCAAGCATTGGTATCTGCCGCTCGACAAACACGAAGAATGGCTCCGCAAGTGGATTCTGGAAGAACACAAAGAATGGCGCCCCAACGTTTACGGGCAATGCAAGAGCTGGCTCGACATGGGACTGCAACCGCGCGCCGTGAGCCGCGACCTCGACTGGGGTATCCCCGTGCCCGTGGAAGGTGCTGAAGGAAAGGTGCTTTACGTGTGGTTCGACGCCCCCATCGGATACATCTCCAACACGAAAGAGCTGCTGCCGGACGACTGGGAGAAGTGGTGGAAAGACCCCGAGACGCGCCTGGTTCACTTCATCGGAAAAGACAACATCGTGTTCCACTGCATCGTCTTCCCCGCCATGCTGAAAGCCGAAGGCAGCTACATCCTGCCGGACAACGTGCCCAGCAACGAGTTCCTCAACCTGGAAGGCGACAAGATTTCCACGTCGCGCAACTGGGCGGTGTGGCTCCACGAGTATCTCGAAGAGTTCCCCGGCAAGCAAGACGTACTCCGCTATGTGCTCACCGCCAACGCTCCCGAGACTAAAGACAACGACTTCACCTGGAAAGACTTCCAGGCACGCAACAACAACGAGCTTGTTGCCGTATATGGCAACTTCGTAAACCGCGCGCTGGTGCTCACCCAGAAGTATTTCGACGGCAAAGTTCCCGCCTGCGGCGAGCTGACCGACTACGACCGCGAGACGCTGAAAGAATTTGCCGACGTGAAAGCGGAGGTAGAGAAGCTGCTCAACGTGTTCAAGTTCCGCGACGCACAGAAGGAAGCCATGAACCTGGCACGCATCGGCAACAAATATCTTGCCGACACCGAGCCGTGGAAGCTTGCCAAGACTGACATGGACCGCGTTGCCACCATCCTCAACATCTCCCTGCAACTGGTTGCCAACCTGGCGATTGCCTTCGAGCCCTTCCTCCCCTTCAGCAGCGAACGCCTGCGCAAGATGCTGGGCATGGAAAGCTTCGAGTGGGAACAACTGGGACGCACCGACCTGCTGGCAGAAGGCCACCAACTGAACAAACCCGAACTGCTGTTCGAAAAGATAGAAGACAGCGTCATCGAAGCGCAAGTAGCCAAGCTGCTCGACACGAAGAAAGCCAACGAGGCGGCAAGCTACAAAGCCAACCCCATCCGTCCCAACATCGAGTTCGACGACTTCATGAAGCTGGACATCCGCGTGGGCACGGTGCTCGAGTGCCAGAAAGTGCCCAAAGCCGACAAGCTGCTCCAGTTCAAGATTGACGACGGGCTGAAAACGCGCACCATCGTGTCCGGCATCGCCAAGCACTACGCCCCCGAAGAGCTGGTGGGCAAGCAAGTATGCTTCGTAGCTAACCTCGCCCCGCGCAAGCTGAAAGGCATTGTGAGCGAAGGCATGATTCTGAGCGCCGAGGACTTCGACGGCTCGCTTGCCGTTGTCACCACCATGAAAGAGGTGAAGCCCGGCAGCGAAGTGAAATAAGCACAATGGGCAGCGAGCAGACACTGAAAGAGAAGACAGCAAAAGGCCTCTTCTGGGGCGGGTTGAGCAACAGCGTGCAGCAAGTGCTCAACCTGCTGTTCGGCATCTTCGTGGCGCGCATACTGGATGCGGCGGACTACGGTATGATAGGGATGCTCGCTATCTTCACCGCCATTGCCAACATCTTGCAGGAGAGCGGGTTCACCGCTGCGCTCACCAACAAGAAGGATGCCGGAGACCGGGACTATAACGCCGTCTTCTGGTTCAGCACGCTGACGGGAGCGGGAATGTACATCCTGCTCTTCTTTGCCGCCCCGCTGATTGCCGACTTCTACAACCTGCCCGCGCTGACTCCGCTGGCACGCTTCTCGTTTCTCGGCTTCCTGATTTCGAGCACGGGGATTGCCCACAATGCCATCCTCTTCCGCAACCTCATGGTGAAGGAGAAGGCGAAGATAGACATCACCGCCCTGTTGCTCGCCGGCACGGTGGGCGTGACGATGGCATACAACGGCATGGCATATTGGGGCATCGCCGCTCAAAACGTGGTCTACATTGCCACCATGACCGCCCTGCGCTGGTATTTCTCTCCCTGGCGCCCCAGCCTCCACATCGACTTCCGCCCGCTGAAAGGGATGATTTCGTTCAGCACCAAGCTGCTGCTCACCAACGTGTTCAGCCAAATCAACGCACACATGCTGACCGTGTTGCTGGGAAAGTTCTACACCAAAGAAGAGGCGGGCTACTACACCCAGGGCAACAAGTGGATGATGATGGCGCATCTGGTGATAGCCAGTTCGGTGAACACCATCGCCCAACCCATCTTCGCCCAACTGGGCAACGACCGCGAGCGCCAGGCACGCGTCTTCCTCAAGCTGATGAGCTTCATCGCTTTCATCTCCTTCCCCGCCATGCTGGGGCTTGCCTTCGTGTCGCGGGAGTTCATCACGCTTGCCATCGGCGAAAAGTGGTTGCCCTCGGTTCCCATCCTGCAAATGCTCTGCATCGTGGGAGCTATCTGGCCCATCACGAACCTCTACTCGCAAGTGTGCCTCAGCAAGGGGAAGTCCAACTTGTTTATGTGGGTCACCCTCTGCTTCGGGCTGATGCAGCTCGGGATAGCTTTCGCCATGATGCGGTATGGCATCCTGCGGATGGTGCTTGTCAACGTGCTGGGCTACTTCGTGTTGCTCGCCGCCTGGCAGTGCATCCTCAAGCGTGAGATAGGCGTCGGGCATCTGCAAGCGGCACGGGTGATAGTCACTTACATGCTGCCCACGGCGGCGGCGTTTGCGGCCACCTATTACATCACCCGCCCCATCACCAATCTCTACCTGCTGCTGGGCAGCAAGATAGTGGTGGCGGCGTTGCTCTATTTCCTGATTATGAAACTTTGCCGTTCGGTGATACTCGAAGAGTGCATCGCCTTCTTCACCGCGCGGCTTGCCAAGAAGAAAAATAACAGACCGGACACACATGCGTGAAAATATGAAAGAGATAAAGATTCGATTCACCGACTTCTGGGGCGGCTTCGTTCCCGAAGAGAGTTTCTTCTACCGGTTTCTCTCCCGCCACTACCGGGTGGTGCTCTCCGACGACCCCGACTACCTGTTTTACTCCTGCGGCGGCTACAACCATCTCCGCTATCCCCACTGCGTGAGGATATTCTTCACGGGAGAAAACATCGTGCCCGACTTCAACGTCTGCGACTACGGCATCGGCTTCCACCACATCGACTTTGAAGACCGGTTCCTCCGCTTTCCGCTCTTCCTCATCCACAAAGATAGTTGGGAAGAGCTGGCGCGCCTGGAACAGCCCCGCCATCCCTCGCCCGCGCTGGCGCAACGCCGCTTCTGCAACTTCGTCTACTCCAACGGTCGCGAAGCAGACCCCTCGCGCGAATATTTCTTCCACCAACTGTCCCGCTACAAGAAGGTGGATTCCGGCGGCAGGTATCTCAACAACATCGGCGGTGCAGTGAAGGACAAGCTGGAGTTCCTGAGCCACTATAAATTCACCATCGCCTTTGAGAACTGCGCCATGTCCGGCTACACCACGGAGAAGATTCTAGACCCGATGCGTGTGGACTCCCTGCCTGTGTATTATGGCGACCCCCGCATCGACACCGACTTCAACCCCCGCTCCTTCGTGTGGGTGAAGGGACGCGAGCAGGTGGAAGCCGCCATCGAAGAAATCATCCGGCTCGACGGAGACGACGACGCTTATCTCGAGAAGTTGTCGCAGCCGTGGTTCAGCCGCCCGTCTACGTATGATTATTATACGGAGCAGTTGCTCGCCTTCTTCCGCAACATCTTCGACGTGCCGCTAGAGAAAGCCTTTCGCACCACCAACTACGCCTGGGCAGGACTTTATAAACGAAACCTGCAACGCACGGCGCCCTTCACGCGCAACTACTTCTTCAACAAGGCATGCGACGCGCTCGACAGGCTGAAAGGAAAACACTAAAGAGACAGCGTATGGAAGAGATAAAAGTAAGCGTCATCATCCCCGTGTACAACACGGCGCCTTATCTGAGGACCGCCCTCCGCAGCATCCTCTCGCAGAGCCTGGCAGCAATCGAAGTGATAGCCGTAGACGACGGCTCCACGGACGAAAGCCCGGAGATACTGAAAGAGATGTCTGCCCAAGACGCCCGCTTGCAGGTGTATACGCAGCCCAACCAGGGGCAATCCGTAGCCCGCAACCACGGACTCAGCCACGCACGCGGAGAGTTCGTCTACTTCTTCGACAGCGACGACTACCTGGCGCCCGGAGCATTGGAAGCATGCTATCGCCAAGCCACCCTCCACCAGTGCGACTTGCTGCTTTTCGATGCCTGCATCATGGACAACGCACGTCCCGAACGCACCGCCCGGCTCCCCTACCACCGCAAAGGTGTAGTGCCCCAAGGGAAGTACGAAGGTACACAGTTGCTTGCACGGTTGATGGATACACAGAAGTATTCCGCTTCGCCCTGCCTCTGCTTCATCCGGCGCAGCTTCCTGCAATCGTGCGGTTTGCAGTTCTATCCGCGCATCATCCACGAAGACCAGCTTTTCACCTTTCTCCTTATCCTGCAAGCCCCGTCGGTATTCCTGCTGCCCAAGGCGTATTTCCATCGCCGCATGCGTGCCTGCTCCACGATGACCTCCCCGGTGTCGATGCGCAACATCGAGGGCTACCTTACCGTCTGCAAAGAGCTGACCGCCTACCTGAAACGCAAAGACACGCCCTGCAACCACCGCCCCTTGGTGGAGCGCCACATCCGCACGCTGGTAAACATCCTTGCCACCACCTCCCTGCCCCTGCCTTTCGCCACGCGCATGAAGATACTGCGGACCCTGCTGACAAGTTATCCCGCTAAAGTGAGCATACAATCCATATTATTATTACTTTTGCCTTGCCTGAAACAAAAGAACAGAACAACATGATTACACTCGTACCCGTAGGAGGATTGGCAAACAGGATGAGAGCCATTGCCTCCGCCGTCGCCCTCGCCGAGAAGTGCAACACACGCCTGCGCATCATCTGGTTCAAAGACGCCGGGCTGAACTGCCGCTACGATGAACTCTTCGAGCCGCCCCTGGAGCAGCCGGCGGGCTATCCCTGCTATGCGCCTCAGGTAAATGTGCGCGAAGCCTCCCGCCTGGACCTTCTCCGGTATGACCGCCCCCGCAAAGGAAACCTCCATCTCACCCGCTTCCTCCTGCGGCGGGAGTTCAACGCCTGCCTCGAAGAAGACGAAGTAATCAGGAAACGCGACGAAGGTTTCGACTTCAAAGCATGGGTGTGCACGCACGGCAATGTCTACATAACCAGCTATATCGCCTTCGTGCCTTACGAGAACGATATATTGCGGTCGCTCTTCGTCCCCGTCGCCCCGATACAGGAGAAGATTAACAAGATTTCCACCGACTTCAACCCGCATACCATCGGCGTGCACATCCGCCGCACGGACAACATACACTCCATCCGGCTCAGCCCCCTTTCCCTGTTCATCGAACGGATGGAAGAGGAAATCGGGCAAGACCCCGAAGCGAACTTCTATGTTGCCTCAGACTCCCCGGACGACAAGGCGGAGCTTATCCGCCTCTTCGGCAACCGGATTGTGACCCATGCCTTCGACACCCGCCGCAACAGCAAACAAGGCATCCGGGATGCCGCCGCCGAACTGTTCGTCCTCTCCCGCACGCAGAAGATCCTGGGCTCGGCATGGAGTTCTTTCTCCGAAGTCGCCGCCCAGATAAACAACCGTGAGTGTATCATCCTTAAAAAAGAATCCTAGCCATGTCCCACGCCACCTCCTCTCCCGCCCCCATCCTCCTGTTCGTATACAACCGCCCGGCACACGCCCGCTCCGCCGTGGAATCCCTGTTGCAAAATGAGCTGGCTGCGCAAAGCCCTCTCTTTGTCTACTCCGACGGCGCACGCGACGGCGCCGCTCGCGAAGCGGTAGAAGAGACACGCCGCTTTGTGCACGGCATCAGCGGCTTTGCCTCGGTCACCGTCATCGAACGGCAAGAGAACTGGGGATTGGCACGCAACATCATCGACGGGGTGACCACGCAGGTATCCCGCTACGGGCGGGTGATTGTGATGGAAGATGACCTTATCGTAGCCCCCTACTTCCTGCAATTCATGAACGATGCCCTGGAGACCTACCAAGACGAACCAAGGGTGGGACACATCCAAGCCTGCGACTTCACCAAAGACCCCACGCTACCCGACACTTTCCTCATCAAATGGACCGGCAGTTGGGGCTGGGGCACATGGCAGCGTGCCTGGCAACACTTCAACCCGGACGGGCAAGCCCTGCTCCGCGAACTGGAAGAACGGAAGCTCACCCGCCTCTTCGACTTCAACGGGACTTACCGCTTCACCCGCATGCTACGCCGCCAGGTGGAGGGGAAGAACAACTCCTGGGCAATCCGCTGGAACGCCAGCCTCTTCCTGCGCGACATTCTCTCGCTCAACGTGGGCCGCTCGCTGGTGCAGAACAACGGATTCGACGGCACAGGAACCAACTGCGGAAGCGGAGGACTCTATGACTCTTCCCTGTGGATGCATCCACTCCCCGTGGAAAAGATAGAACCTGTAGCAGAGAACCAGGCAGCCCGCCAAGCTTTCGCCCGCTACTACCACCGCACCAATTGTTTCACCGCAAAGGCACTGCGAAGAATAAAACGCACGCTAAAAGGCGATTTCGGTGCCTAAAAGAAAGCTGTTTTCGGCAGAAATACATAACTTTGCGAAAAGTTACTATACAACCATGAGGGTACTAATCATTAATACTTCCGAACGGATAGGCGGGGCAGCCGTAGCCGCAAGCCGCTTAATGGAATCGCTGAAAAACAACGGAATCAAAGCCAAAATGCTGGTACGCGATAAACAAACTGACCAAATCAGCGTAGTGGGATTGCAGCGCAACTGGCTCCAGGTATGGAAATTCATCTGGGAACGCATCGTCATCTGGAAAGCCAACCGTTTCAAGAAGAACAACCTCTTTGCCGTAGACATCGCCACAATGGGGACCGACATCACCTCCCTGCCGGAGTTCCAGCAAGCGGACGTCATTCACCTGCACTGGATAAACCAGGGCATGCTCTCATTGGCAGACCTGCGGAAGATTCTGCAATCGGGCAAGCCGATAGTGTGGACCATGCACGACATGTGGCCTTGCACAGGCATCTGCCACCACGCCCGCGAATGTACCCGCTACTACGACGAATGCCATCACTGCTTCTTCCTCTATAGCGGTGGAAGCAGGAAGGACCTCTCCACCCGCATCTTCCGCCGGAAGCAGGAACTATATAAACTGGCGCCCATCACCTTCGTCGCCTGTAGCCGCTGGCTCGAAGAACGGGCAAAGAAGAGCAGCCTGCTCGCCGGACATACCATCACGAGCATTCCAAACCCCCTCAACGTGAACCTCTTCAAGCCCCGCAACAAGCAGAATGCCCGCAACAAATGCCACCTTCCCCAAGAGGGAAAGCTCATCCTCTTCGGCTCGGTGAAGATTACGGATAAGCGCAAAGGCATCGACTACCTCGTAGAATCATGCCGCCTGCTGGCGGAGAAGCATCCGGAGCTCAAGGAGTCTCTGGGCGTAGTAGTCTTCGGAAACCAGTCGCAGCAGCTTGCCAACCTGCTCCCTTTCCGTGTCTATCCCCTGGACTATGTGAAGAACGAACACGAATTAGTGAATATCTACAATGCCGTCGATCTCTTTGTCACTCCCTCGCTAGAAGAGAACTTGCCCAACATGATTATGGAAGCCATGGCATGCGGAGTGCCCTGCGTAGGCTTCAACGTGGGAGGCATCCCGGAGATGATAGACCACCTGCACAACGGCTACGTGGCGCAATACAAATCTGCTGAGGACTTCGCCAACGGCATCCACTGGATACTGACCGAACCGGAATATGCCGAGCTCTCGGAGCAAGCCTGCCGCAAAGCAGTAGCCAACTATTCTGAGAACATCATTGCCAAAAGATATACGGATATATACAACAACATAACGGGAAAGCATGCATAACACTGTCAATCCTTCGCCTCTCTTCTCGATTATCACCGTGACTTACAACGCCGAGAAGGTGCTCGAAGATACCATCCAGAGCGTCATCGCCCAAACCTACCGCCACATAGAGTATATCATTGTGGACGGCGCCTCCAAAGACGGAACGCTGAACATCATCCACCGATACCGCCCCCACATCCAACGGCTCATCAGCGAACCGGACCGGGGCTTATACGACGCCATGAACAAAGGCATAGCCGCCGCCACGGGAGACTACCTTTGCTTCCTCAACGCCGGCGACTGCTTCCACGAAGACGACACGCTGCAACAAGTGGTTCATTCCCTCCACAGCGACAAGTTGCCGGACGTGATTTACGGAGACACCGCCATCGTCAACGCCCAAAGGCATTTCGTCAGGATGCGCCGCCTCTCCCCCCCGGAGGTACTGACCTGGAAGAGTTTCAAGCAAGGGATGCTGGTATGCCATCAGGCTTTCTTCGCCCGGAGGGAGCTGGCAGAGACTTACGACCCCGCCTACCGCTATTCCGCCGACTTCGACTGGTGCATACGCGTGATGAAGAAAGCCCATACCTTGCACAACACGCATCTCACCCTTATCGATTACCTGGAAGAAGGAATGACAACGCAAAACCATAAAGCTTCACTAAAAGAAAGGTTCCGCATCATGGCGAAGCATTATGGATGGATAAGCACAGTTGCCCATCACGCCTGGTTCGTGCTGCGCGCCTTGCTCAAAAAGTAAAACAAATAGTAGAACATACATACACCATGAACAACCCCACCAAGCTCTCCGCCTCCCACCGCCTGGGAGTAGTAGATGCCCTGCGCGGCTTCGCACTGCTTGCCATCGTGCTGCTTCATAACCTGGAACATTACAACGTCTTCGTCCCCATCGAAGGCAGACCCGATTGGCTCGTCTCCGTAGACAACCACCTGCTCGATACCGTCTTCTTCCTCTTCGCGGGAAAAGCGTATGCCACCTTCTCGCTCCTCTTCGGTTTCAGCTTCTACATCCAATATCACAATGCCGAAAAGAGAGGGATTGACTTCCGTGGACGCTTTGCGTGGAGAATGGTGTTGCTCTTCCTCTTCTCCCAGCTCCATGCTTTGTTTTATGACGGGGATATTCTGTTGTTATACGCCGTAGTGGGTTTGGTGCTCATACCCGTGTGCAGGCTGAAAGACAAGACGGTCTTCTGGATAGCCGCCATCCTGTTGCTACAGCCCTATGAATGGGGAAGAATGATTTATGCCGCCCTGAACCCGGAGTATACCATCGGCGGCGGCAACTACGCTCCTTATGCCCACCTCGCCATACAGGCGGCTATGGACGGAACCTTCACCGAACTCCTGCGGAGCAACATCTGGAACGGACAGCTCTACAGCAACATCTGGCAGGTGGAGAACGGACGGCTTTTCCAGACTGCCGCTCTGTTTATGTTCGGTATGCTTGCGGGGCGGAGGAAGTATTTTATCAAGAGCGAGGCTTCCGTCAGGTTCTGGAAGCGTGTGTCGGTAGCGGCTGTTGTAGCTTTCGCGCCGCTCTATCTGCTCAAGACTCTCGTGCCGCCTCACATCACAAACCCTTCCATACAGATACCTTATGGGATAGCCATGCCGAGTCTTGCCAACTTCGCGTTTATGGTCATTCTGGTATCTCTTTTCACTTTGCTATGGTTCAAGAAGGGAGAGGGGTATAAATGGCAAAGCTTCATCATCCCTTACGGGAGGATGAGCCTCACTAATTATATCACACAGTCCATCATGGGAGTGTGCATTTACTATGGCTTCGGCCTGGGGCTTTACAACTCCACCGGGGCAAGCGCTACGCTCGGCATAGCGCTTTGCATTCTCACGGTGCAGTGGCTTTTCAGCCGTTATTGGTTGACGCGGCATAAGCAGGGACCGCTTGAGTACCTGTGGAGGCAGGGCACTTGGATAAAGTTATAAGGAGTATTGCCTTACATGATTAACATACAACCGGCTTCGGCTACTTAAACACATCCTTCACAGGCCGCCCAATCCACACTTGCGGCTGCTTCAACCCGAAGATATAGGCGATGGTGGCGGCTACGTCGAATTGCATCGTACTCAGGTCGTCAAAGCAGACGCCACTGCGGACGCCCTTGCCGGAGATGATGAAAGGAGTCTGCATCTCGTTCATCGTCTTGCCGCCGTGGCCTTTCTTGATGCCGCCATGGTCGGAAGTCACGATAAAGATAGTCTGTTTCAGCATACCAGCCTCTTCTACGGCACGGATGATGCGCCCCACGTAGGTATCGAGTTCTTTCAGCTTGGCATAATACTCGGGAGTGTCGTGTCCCGCTTGATGTCCCACGTGGTCGGGGTTGTCAAAACAGACGGCGAGCAGCTTGGGTTGCTTCTCCTTGATATAAGACTCCGCCATTTCGCAGAGCGCCCGGGGATACTTATTGTAATCGGGAGCTTTCTGATGATGGCTCAGCGAGAGGGTGTCTACCAGATACTTGATGCCGTCCCACTCGTAGAGGCAGCCTATCTCCGCCTTCGGGCAAGCGTCGCGCAACAACTGGAATACGGTGGGGAAGATGCCATGCTCATTCAGCACGCGCGATGGCAGTTCGGGAGTCTTGGAGCCCCACTGGGTGTATCCGTGCAGTTCCGGCCCCGCACCCATAAACATGGACGCCCAGTTGATGGCGCTGGACGAAGGAAGGGTGGAGCGTTTCTTCAGCGTATAGGCGCCGTCTTCCATGAGTTGTTTCACGTGGGGCATGTCCGCCTTCGGAAGGCTGTAGGCACCCCAGCCGTCGAGACCGATGAGGATGACATACTTTGCTTTTTCTTTTCCCTGTGCCGGGCGGGGCCCCATGATGAGTAAGAGTGCACACACCACTGCCCATGCCCACGAATTTGTCTGTCTTTTCATGCTATTATATGTATTAAAGTTAATAAAATCCGGTCTATCGGATAACGCTGTAAAGGTAGGCATCCCTGCCGAAGACACCTTTATATATCGTACGCAAAGCCATACTTTTCGTCCATTATGGACAATAAAGGCATCTCAAACGGAAAATACAACTATTCTTTCTTTATAGATTCCGGTATCTTTGCCCTCAGAGAAAACAAATCTTATACATATCATGAAGAAACTACTTTTTACCGTTGCCCTCTGCATCAGTTGCCTGTGCACGACGGCACACGCGCAGCCGCTGAACAAAAGCGAAGTCAGACAATCTATGAGGCGGGTGGCCGACTGGCAAATCGCCCATATAAAAGAAGTACCCTATGGCGACCTCAACTGGGTGAACGCCACTTTCTATCTCGGACTCTCCCGCTGGGCAGCCCTTGCCGAACAAGACAACAAAGACAACTTCTACTACAACTGGCTCATGCGCCTGGGACGCCGCAACTACTGGCAGGTGGACCAGCGGATGTATCACGCCGATGACATCTGCATCGCACAGACCTACCTCGACATGTACCGCAAATATCAGCGGAAAGAAATGATTGTGCCCACCCTTGCCCGCACCGAGTGGGTGATTGACAACCCGCCCACCGGCTCCTTCAAGCTCGACTACTCCGATGCCACCACGCTGGAACACTGGACCTGGTGCGACGCCCTCTTCATGGCGCCCCCCGTCTACCTGCGCCTCTACAACGTGACGGGCGACAAGAAGTTCGTCCGCTTCATGGACAAGGAATACAAAGCCACCTACGACCTACTCTTCGACAAAGAAGAAAACCTCTTCTACCGCGACCACCGCTACTTCGACATGAAAGAATCCAACGGCGCCAAAGTCTTCTGGGGACGAGGCAACGGCTGGGTGCTCGGCGGACTGGTGGAGATGCTCCGCGAGCTGCCCGCCAAGAGCAAATACCGCCCCTTCTACGAAGAACTCTTCGTGAAAATCTGCCACCGCGTGGCAACGCTCCAGAACAAAGACGGTTTCTGGCACGCCAGCTTGCTCGACCCTGACGCCTATCCCTCGCCCGAAACAAGCTGCAGCGGCTTCTTTGTCTATGCCTTTGCCTATGGCATCAACGAAGGCTTGCTTCCGCGCGACAAGTTCATGCCCGTGGTGGAGAAAGGCTGGAAGGCACTGCTCAGCGCCGTAGAAGAAGACGGCAAACTGGGCTACGTGCAACCCATCGGCGCCGACCCCAAGAAGGTGACCCGCGACATGACCGAAGTCTATGGCCCCGGAGCCTTCCTGCTCGCCGGGACAGAAATCTACCGCATGGCGCAAGACACCCCACCTACCACTACGAATATCTCCCGCGCCCGCATCCAAGAGATTGCCGCCATGCTCCCCGAGCAACCCCAAGGCATGGGGGTCTCCTACAAAGACCGTACCTTCTGGGACAAGATGAAAGAGACTCCCGCCGCCCGCAAGCTGCTCTCCCAAGAGGCTCCCGCCCTGCTGAAGAAAGGCATGCCTCCCTTCGTAGACTCCCTCTATCTGCACCTCAACAAGACCAACGTGCGCCTGCCGGGAGAAAACATGATGAACGCCCGTTACCACTACCTCTACCGCCTCACCCTGGCTGAGTGCCTGGAGAACAAACGCCGCTACATCCCCGCCATAGAAAAGGCGCTCATCGCCCTGTGCAAACAAAAACCGTGGTCTATCCCCGCCCACGACCGCAGCTTGCAGAACTACAACGGGACGGACTACTACGTGGACCTCGTAGTAGCCACCGCCGGAAACAGCATCGCCCAGTGCGTCACGTTGCTCGCCGACCGCCTCTCGCCCGAAGTGAAAGCCCGCGTGCAATGCGCCTTCCGCGAGAAAGTCTTCCGCCCCGTCTATCGCTGCCTCGAAGAGAAGAAACCCTTCTGGTGGTTCACCATCACCAACAACTGGAACTCCGTCTGCCTGGCAGGAGTCACCGGAGCCGCCCTTGCCCTGCTCCCCGACAAAGAAGAGCGCGCCTACTTCGTGGCAGCCGCTGAGAAGTATAACGTATACGGCATGCAAGGCTATGCCGACGATGGATATTGCAGCGAAGGAGTGGGCTACTACAACTACGGCTTCCGCGCCTACATCCTGCTACGCGAAGAAGTGTGCCGCGCCACTCAGGGCAAAATCGACTTCTTCCGCAACCCCAAGTTCGCCCGCATCGCCCAGTATGGCAAGAAGATACAAATCATCAACAGCGTATGTCCCGCCTACTCCGACTGCCGCATCGGACTGTCGCCCGACCGCTTCATCACCAACTACTGCGACTATGCCCTCGGCATCGCCACCCCTGAGGAAACCCACACCCTGCCCGCTGCCAACAACCTCTCGCTCTATCTCATCGAGCTATTCCCCAACCAGGCTTGGAAGGTGGACATGACAGATGAAATCCGCCAGGCGCTCCACCAGGAGTCCGACCCGCTGCATGCTGTCTACGAAGAAGCAGGCATCTTCATCTGCCGCCCCGCAGCCGGCAGCACTTGCCAACTGGGTATCTCTGCCAAAGGAGGCAACAACGCCGAGAACCACAACCACAACGACGTAGGCTCCTACACCGTCGTGCTGGGCAAGGAGACGATGGCAGGCGACCAAGGCGGTCCCTTCTCTTATCCGGGTGACTACTTCGATGTAAATGCCCCCGAGAAGTATAAAAGCAAAGGCTCCTTCGGACACCCCGTGCCCGTAGTAGACGGCAAGACTCAATCGAGCGGCGCCGAAGCCCGCGGCATCCTCCTGAAACGCGAACTGACTGACCATAAAGACCTTTTCAGCATTGACTACACCTCGGCTTATTCCACCCCCAATTTGGATAAGTTGATTCGTACCTTTGTGTACGACCGTCAGGGAGAGGGCAGCTTCACCGTTGGTGACGAATTTACCGCCCATGCTCCCATCCGATTCGAAACAGCACTTACCACCCGCGCCGACTGGAAAATCCTGGACAACACCCATCTCTTGCTCACCTCCGGCGAAGAAGAGATGCTGGTCACCATCGAGGCTTCCGGCAAGGTACAGTTCGCTACGGAAACCATCGAAGTCAACGCTCCCGCTTATACCCGCATCGGGATTGAGTTGAAGAAGCCTTCTTCCAAAGGTTATATCCGGCTGGTGATGGGCAAGAAGTAAACGCTTTCTTCCCCGCCCCGACGGCAACCGTTCGCAGGGCTGACTGAAAAGTCGCATCCCCGTTTTTCCCTACGCATAGACGTGTGGAGAAACAGCGGGGGCGGCTTCTCAGCCAGCCCTTTTTTTGTTCCCGCTCCGGAGGGGATTCCAAGCATCTATTCATGCCGTATACAGGGTATATATCCCCTGCGTGTTGGGTATATATATCCTGCGTGTTGGACATATATACCCTGCGTGTTGGACATATATACCCTGCGTGCTGGACATATATATCCTGCACGTTGAGTATATATGCCCTGCAAACAGGGGATAGAGGGCATTCAGAGAGGGGGTATGGCGTCCTCTCTTGCCTCTATCTTCTGCCGGAACTCTTACGTCTATTCTCCCGTTTGTCCGTTTATCTCTCCTGTCCTTTTGGGTTCAATCCACCAAAATGTGCACAAATCATCCAAAACAAATGCCCAAATCTTCCATTTGGACTTGAAAGACCATGTTTTACAGCGTTTGGATGAATAAATGACGCGTTCTCTCTATATATTTGCTTCAAGTTAATCTAATATCTAAAAATATAACAAGTTAATAGAACAATTATGAAAACAGAAAAACAACCGGTAAGTACGTTCTGGTATTTACTACTTTCCCTCTTGTTCGTATTCCCAGTTGTGGGATGTAGCGACGATGACACACCCAAGGAAATTCCCACCGATTGGATTACAGATTTGCCCACAGCTATCGACTTCGACGTCAAGGGAGGCACACGCAACATTCCCTTCAGCTTAGGTTCCGGTGTCAATGGCGAACACATAGCCTGCATTCTTTCCGAAGACAACAGGGAATGGTGCAAGGTCAGCCTCCAGGACAATGCACTCTCCGTCTCGGTTTCCCCCTCCGGCTTCGGAAGAACGGCCGCCGTCACACTGGTCTATGACAAAGACCATAAGTTTATCACTTACATCAATCAGAAGAGCGATTATAGCGCCTACTTCACCGATGCTTCCTGCTCGCAACTAAAAGAAGGAATCACCCGGGCGGAGATAGAAGAGATTCCCCAGGAGCAGATGCGCCGCCTGGCATTAGCACTGCTCGAGGGAAGCTACGACACAGAGTTCCGTGCCGCAGCATACCGCCCCTACCAACATCCGTCCGTCATGGCGGCAAAGAACAAGACTTCCAAATACAGCCTGCGCGACAACCCCACCGGCATCTACGCCGAGAAGGGGGAAGAGCTGTTCATCTATCTGGGAGACGTGTACGAAGGAGCCCAAATATCCATGCTCATACAAGACCTGACCGAAGGGTATAACAACAGCGAGACCATCGCCCTCCACGAAGGGCTGAACCGCATAGTGGCCCCCATCGGAGGACTGATTTATATCCTCAACCATGTAGAAGAAAATATTCCTCTCCTATTAGAGTCGGAAGAGGCAAAGAAGGCGGCTGCCGCCAAAACGGTGAAAGCCCATTTCATCTTTGGCAAGGTCAACGGCTACTTCGACATTCAGAAGCACGCCACACAGGAGAAATGGCTGAAGATTCTCGAAAACGCATCCTATCAGGACATCGACGTGCTGGGTAAATATGCACACATCACATGGAATGTGGAACAGTTCCGCGGCAACAATGTGCAGAGCAACAAAGGAGTGGTTACGGAAATTACCCGGACAATAGAGAACTGCGACCGCCTGGTCTACCTGGAACAAGAGTTCCTGGGACTGGTCAAGTACAACCGGATGTTCAACAACCGCATGCACCTCTGTGTGGACTACACCGCCAAGAGCCCCAATGCTAGCGACTACCGGACGGTATACAACTATAGTCAGTCCTATGCAGAGCCTTTCTGCAACCCCGATAAGTTTGCCGCCCGCCTGTGGGGACCTTCCCACGAAGTGGGGCACTGCAACCAGACACGCCCGGGGCTGAAATGGGCAGGCATGACCGAAGTCACCAATAACCTGACCGCCCTCTATGTTCAAACCACTTTCGGACAGACATGCAAGTTGCTGGCAGACCAGGTGACGCCGACGGACGAGAACGGCAAGTCGCTCAAAAAAGACTATATCTACAATGCCGCAGCATCCTTTATCATTGACGGGAAACGCGCCCATTGCCTCCCCAACATCGACAACATTGTACGCGAAACCCAATTGGTTCCTTTCTGGCAACTCAAACTATACATGGTGGATGCCTTGGGAAAGACGGACTTCTACCACGATTTATACGAACACTTCCGTAACAATGCCAGCCCGAGCGAGCTAGGAAAGAACGCAGGCTTAGACCAACTGGACTTTGTACGCCAGGTGTGCAGACTCTCGGGGCTGAACATGCTCAACTTCTTCGAGAAGTGGGGTTTCCTGAAAGCTGTAAACACCACGCTGAACGACTACGGCAACAAGACTTTCACCATCACCCAAAACCAGATTGATGAACTGAAAGAAGAGATTGAAGCCGCCCACTACGCTTCTCCCGCGCCCAACGTGCATGAAATCACCGATGCCAACTGGCAAAACTTTAAGCAATAATACAAATCTACACTATACAATTGAAGACATGAAAAAGAACCTTCTCACTTTATTTACATTATTAGTGGTTATCACTTCCATTTCCTTTGCCCAGGAAACTAAGAAAGAAATTCCTTTGAAGTATGGAGCTACCAACACCGGCAAGAGGCAAGACCCCGCCATGC
>JAUUNK010000321.1 GCA_030844565.1 Bacteroides ovatus | reverse complement strand
GGCTCCTTCGTAATACCAATTACAATGTGTATGCTACAATTAAGCAAATAGGCAGCAAAGGCATCTATGTGGTGATTGAACCTGTCAAACTGTACAATATCGCGGTTAATTGGGCTCCGGTAGAAGGACTGGTCATCGTGAGTGACCGGGAGGCGGACTTCAACAAGAATGTCAATGTGTGGAGTGACTACACGGCTTATTCCGGCATACTTAAAGTATATAAAGGCGACGCCTACCACGATGCCCTGTTCAAATACGGCAGCCTGATAGCTACCGGTAATGATGCTACGGCTACTACAGAGCAGGAGTTCACTGCCCCGACGGCTGTTGAAACGACCAACGATGTAATTTGGTATCCCGGAAATTTCAATGTGACGGGTATCGGTAGCTGGAATGATGTCCCTTATATCACGGATGCGAGCAATATCCCGTCAGGGAATACGCTCGAACTGGTAGCACAGGGTAAGGGAGATCCCTGTCGTCTGGCAGCATTATCCCCTCATCAGATAGGTGTGGAAGGGAAGGTAGACAACCAACAGTGGCACATGGCCAATTCTACCGAATATGCCATATTGATGAAGGCAGCCAACGGGGCAGAAAGTAAAAATGATAATGGATACCGTTCTTTTCATGAACTGCTGATACCCAACGTCAAGTACCGCAATGAAAGCGGAGTGCTGGTTTCCTCCCATAATTACAGGGGAAACTATTGGAGCACGGAAAGCAACAAGGCATTCTCCTTCGACAGCCGGAATCCGACAGCAGCAGCACTCGACGCAGCCGCTCCCGGACAAGGATATACCGTTCGTTGCGTAAGAAACAGCATTCCTGAAGCTCGTATAACAATCAATCCTCCTACTTCCGTAGACTATAAGGGGGCAGCCGTCAACGGACTTCCTTTCTATATAGACAGCAACGTGCCATACTGGAAAATGGAACTTATCAAGAGCGGAGACCACGTAGGAACCTCCATCGATTTCGATGACTTCTCATTCAAGCCTTTAGCCATAGGAGTGACGCACGAAATCGAAGGTTCTTATACCCAGACTCCCAAAGCGTACATTGCGCGCAGAGAATCAAGAAACGAAGACCGTACTTTTGGAGTAAAATTCACTTCCATGCACTTCACTGGTGAAGAGAATACTTATTATTTCACTATAAAACAGAATGGATATAGCATCAGCGGAAAACTAAGTATCAATAATCTGGAAGATAATAATAGAATTAAAAAAGAGGGAGGCAAGTATACCATACATATTAAACTCACTCCTGATGACGTACCTATGCCTGTAGGGGCTGAACTTAAAGTTCGATATACCTATCTTGGTGCTTCCCGTGGTGAAGAAAGCACAATCGCCACCACTATAAATGACAACCAACGTGAATATGACGTGGAACTGAACATCCTCCCTAATAATACGCCGGATGTTATCGGACTGGTATTTCATGTATACATGAACGAAAAAGGCAGTTTGGGATATCGCGAGATAACATCAGATTCTTATTACCAAAATAATTAGTGACAATGAAAAACAGAATAACAAACATAATCATAGTAATGGCAATAATGGCTCTGACCTCATGTGTCAGAGAAGAACTTTTGTCATCCTCCCGCAATGGAGAAGAAGGCGAAAGCGTAAAAGTAGAACTTAGCTTTAAGATACCTCCGGCTTCGAGTCCGCAGGAACTACAATCGAGAAGTATGTCCACTGATAATGCTTTCTCTGTAGAATTCTTCAAAGAGGCGTCTCTGACAAAAACGCGGTCGGGTGAGGTGGCAGAGCTATATAATCTGTGGTTATTTCAGTTTCATAGTGACGGCTCCATACATGGTTCGCCCCAGCAAGTATCCGACCAGGTGACGATGGTAAACGAAATGGCTCTATTAAACGTCACGCTACGTGTAGGTACTGACCAGACACTCTACATTGTAGCACTTGGCAAAAAAGTAACCGTAGCGAGCAATCTGATGGAAGTACGGACTATCAAGGAACTTGAAAACCTGCAACTGGACTATGTCGACAACAGAAACGGACTCTATTATTCGCGGATAACCAATGAGAGCGAAATCCCATACGCCGGAGCCGCGAAAGGTATCAGCGTAAATAAAACAGGAAATAGCGACAACGGTGAGATTGTTTACGGCACACCTGATGGTTTCTCCGGTGGCATAGAAGTCAAACGTCTGGTATCACGCATCACACTGAAGCACAAATTCGATGTCACGGAAAACACGCTTGAAGGCATGAGACTGCTCAAAGTACCAACCAAACTGTGTATCAATCCCGCATCAGCAGATAAAGACGTAATAGACAATATCCCGATGGCAGACCTGGAAAGCGACAATGCTTTCGGGGATGCGGACAAGGACACGGATGGTTTCTTCACATCGCAATGGTATGTTGCGCAAAATAAACAAGGAACCATATCAGATATAGTATCAGAAAGAGACAGATATCGGAAAGTGACTGACGGATCGGGAAAAGCACCCGAAGCCGGCACAAATATCGAAGCGTGGTCATATTCTAAAAGTGACCGAAAGCTCTATACAGTTCACCAGATATACGTTGGAAATAACAACACAAACAATTTCGATGTGGAAATAAACAGCTACTATGATCTTCGAACAATCATCAATTCTGTAGATCTTAATGACGGACGTATCCGCTCCTACACAGCCGTCCAGAAAGTTTATCTTTCATCCTCTTCCTATCCCACAAGCAGCGGAAGCGGAACTGGAACAATAACCGGAAAAACCAATGTATATTTTGACGCTCACTACGGATGGCGGCCTGTTATCATCTATGCACAAGGGCGTAAGGTGACTGTCGGCATTTATAAGGATGCACAATGTACGCAATTAGCCAACATGAACTCTGCAACGGAAAACTGGCTTCAACTGTCAGCATACCCCAATTATACGGAGGTGGTACGTAATGGTGGCGCAAATGTGCTCACAAACCAGATAGAAACTAATATTTTCGTACCGACACGGTTCAAACTATACCTATATGCAGACGAGTATATCACTGACGAGAATGGAGTGATTACAGACCCCGAATTCGATAGAAACAAGGTTTATAATGCTGCTACAAACTACCTGCCGACCAATTTCGTATCTGAACGAACTCTCTATGTAAAAGTAACGACCGAAGATATTACCGCTGAAGGAACCTCCCAAAAACGAGAAGGGAAGTATACCATTAAGCAAAAACAAGGACATTATGTCGGTCTATTTGGCGGTGAAATAGAGAATGGACAATACACAGAGGGACTCATCATTGATGCATTTAATGAGAATAATTTCCAAATTGACGATGAAATAGCAACAGCATTCTACATGTACTCCGGATATTATAATGTCATGACCAATTATGTATGGAAGGAAGGAGAAGATCCCGAGACAAACTACCGCAGTTTTATGAACGGCAAGCAAGCAACATTCAATTTAGCAACAAACCCTAAGAACTATGTTGTTAATAATGGGCAAGAAAGCATCATTCCACCTATGCGGAAAATCAATGGTAATATAGATTTATATCAATATAATTACTATAATAGTTTCCAGGCAAGATTCTGTCATGATTTAAACAGAGATAAAAACGGAAACGGTGTGATAGATTATCTACCGGATGATCCTGAAAAGAATGAATTTGAATGGTATTTGCCATCCACATATCAGGCATTCGGGATACTGACCTCCGCAGGAACTATTATTTATGATGCCCCGAACGCATTAGCATTGGAACGTAATGCAACCCTAGCTACCGGTTGGATGATGGAGGGGGGAGGCTGGTATTCCAGCAACACAGGTAAAAACAGTTGGAAATGGGTTCGTTGTGTCAGAGACATACCTGTTCCTCCAGAAAGAAAAACAGGAACCAAAGTAACCACATATATAGACAATGGAGACACCTATGCCCTGATAGATTTATCAACTCTGCCTTACGGAATCACAGATAGAACCACTGCAGAAGGGAAAACCGAGCTATATGAGGAACTGGACCTATACAGTTATTCTACAAAAGGTACGGAATATGACCCGGAGAACCCTCAAAAAGATGCTTCCCAACCATTAGGTAAAAAAGTTTTCCGCGGAAGAAAAAATTATCCGCCGAGTAAGACTACTACTACCGTCACACTCCAAACTTTAGTGTCCTCTTTTTCTTCACCAAGATTTATCGTATCACCTACAGACGTATATAATGATGGCGACACGAAAAGTAACTCTGCAAGCAGTATACTTCAAGACACTGAAGGTACTCCACAATCCAATAGTATCACAATGACTTGGGCTGAAGCGAACGGAAGACTCAATACTGCCAATAGTCAAGGCTGGAATATCCCATCAAAAGCAATGAATACCGGATGTTATGCCTATAAAGGTAAGAGCGGGAAAGACGAGCCCGGAAGTTGGCGCGTGCCAAATAGTCGAGAATTATCCATGATTTTAGTATTCGCTCACGAATTAGAACGGTTTTCTTCAGAAACAGGTTTTCAGAAGTTATACGAGGCAAAAGCGGCGAATTATCTCAGTAATGGATATTGGAGTTCCACAGAACAAAGTTCTACTTTATACTCTCTAGACAAAGCCACGAGTGGTCTTATTGATGTAAATTATGGTCTTACTATATACGAAGGTGCTAATAAAACCTCTACAGATAAAAATCGGCTACGTTGCATCAAAGACATTCCGTTGAATTAGCAACAGCAAAGCCAATCGATATTCTATAATTTCTCTAATAAGTCTACCTTTGCCATACAACAGTGCAGGGGTAGATTTATTAGAGAAACTTATTGGAAACTTCATTTCCGCATTTTAACCAACAATTTGTTCCTCACCGAGAAACTGTAGTTTCCTCGGTGTGGAAACACTTGTTTCTCGGTGAGAAACGGATTCTTGGTTTTAAACCAATGTACAAAAGTAAATTCAACTAATTAGAATTGGAAATATATGAACGGCTGA
>JAUUNK010000320.1 GCA_030844565.1 Bacteroides ovatus | reverse complement strand
TGACCCCATGCGTGACAGGCATGTATTCTAACCAACTGAACTAACGCACCAATAAGCTTTTCTTTAGTTGCTATCTCTCTTGATTGCGGGTGCAAAGGTAGTAGTTTTTCTGGAACTTGCAATACTTTGGAGGAAACTTTTTTAAGAAAAAGTAGAGCCATTGTTGTTAATATCTCATTCTGAGGGATTTCGGTAGGAAGAAATTTTTGCTTGCCTGTTAGCCCCGGTAGAAAGGGAAAGGAGGGGGTATTTCTTTCTATCTGTTAGATTCCTGTGTTTTAAACTCAACTTTTTGCTTTAATAATTCGTTGTTTTGCAATAATTCGTTATTTTTGCGGACTAAAAATGGAGAAGGTGAAAGAATTTCATCGGAAATAGTAAAATGGTAAATACAATGATAACTACAGCCAAACTGTTATTGCACTGTCCCGATAAGCCGGGGATTCTGGCGGAGGTGACGGACTTTATCACGGTAAACAAAGGAAATATTATCTATCTCGACCAATATGTGGACCACATCGAGAACATCTTCTTTATGCGCATCGAGTGGGAACTGAAAGATTTTCTGGTGCCGCAGGAGAAGATACAAGATTATTTTGCAACATTATATGCCCAGAAATATGATATGAACTTCCGGCTTTATTTCTCGGACGTGAAGCCGCGTATGGCTATCTTTGTTTCCAAGATGTCCCACTGTCTTTTCGATATGCTTGCCCGCTACACGGCAGGGGAGTGGAATGTGGAGATACCTCTTATTATAAGCAATCATCCCGACCTTCAGCACGTGGCGGAACGGTTTGGCATACCCTTTTATCTTTTCCCCATTACGAAGGAGACTAAGGAAGAACAGGAGAAAAGGGAACTCGAGCTGCTTGCCAAACACAAGATAACGTTTATTGTGCTGGCGCGCTACATGCAAGTCATTTCTGAGCAGATGATTAATACATATCCTAATAAAATCATTAATATCCATCACTCTTTCCTCCCGGCGTTCGTAGGGGCTAAACCCTATCATGCAGCTTTTCAGCGGGGGGTGAAGATTATAGGCGCTACCAGCCATTATGTGACCACCGAACTGGATGCCGGTCCCATTATTGAGCAAGATGTGGTGCGCATCACTCACAAAGACTCGGTAGAGGATTTGGTGAATAAAGGAAAGGATTTGGAAAAGATTGTCCTTTCGCGGGCTGTGCAGAAGCATATTGACCGTAAAATTCTGGCATATAAGAACAAAACTGTAATATTTAGCTGATGGAAGTAGCAGTAGTAAAGTATAATGCAGGGAATATCTGCTCGGTAGATTATGCGCTGAAACGTCTCGGAGTGGAGGCGGTGATTACGGATGACCAAGAAGTTATCCGCAAAGCAGATAAAGTGATATTTCCCGGAGTGGGCGAAGCGGAGACGACCATGACCCATTTAAAAGCCACGGGACTGGATGTGCTGGTAAAAGAACTTCGCCAGCCGGTATTGGGAATTTGCCTGGGCATGCAGTTGATGTGCCGCCATTCCGAAGAAGGGGATGTAGACTGCCTGAATATCTTTGATACGGATGTGAAGCGTTTCCTACCCCAGAAGCACCAAGACAAAGTGCCTCACATGGGATGGAACACCATCGGCAGCTTAAAGAGCCCTTTGTTTCAAGGGTTGGGCGAGACTGAGTTCGTTTATTTCGTGCACAGTTTCTATGTGCCGGTATGTGAGTTTATGGCTGCGGAGACCTGTTACATCCATCCGTTTTCGGCAGCATTGCATAAAGACAATTTTTATGCAACCCAGTTCCATCCGGAAAAGAGCGGGAAGACGGGAGAGAAGATATTGAAAAACTTCTTAGAGCTGTAAAAGAAGAAAGGGTATTGCTCTTTTCCCGTCTATAAGAGTAAAAGCAGTAAATGCCTAAAGTAGTAAATCGTTAAATGAGAAAGAACACATGATAGAGATTATTCCAGCTATTGACATCATCGAAGGGAAATGCGTACGTCTTTCCCAGGGAGCTTACGATAGTAAGAAAGTATACAACGAGAATCCTGTGGAAGTAGCCAGGGAGTTTGAAGCCAATGGCATCCGCCGTCTCCATGTGGTGGACCTCGACGGAGCGGCTTCGCATCATGTGGTCAATTATAAGGTGCTTGAGCAGATTGCTACCCGGACCTCCCTGATTATAGATTTCGGTGGGGGAGTGAAAAGTGATGAAGATTTGAAGATAGCTTTTGAAAGCGGAGCGCAAATGGTGACGGGAGGGAGCATTGCTGTAAAAGACCCCGAATTGTTTTGCCATTGGCTGACAGTCTACGGGAATGAAAGAATTATTCTAGGAGCCGATGTGAAAGACCACAAGATAGCCGTAAACGGTTGGAAGAACGAAAGTGCGTGCGAACTTTTTCCTTTTCTCGAAGATTATATAGGTAAAGGGATAAAGAAGGTGATTTGCACCGATATTAGTTGCGACGGCATGCTCGAAGGTCCTTCCATTTCCTTATATAAAGAGATCCTGGAGAAGTTTCCCGGTCTTTATCTCATGGCGAGCGGAGGTGTCGGCAGCATAGATGACATTATCGCTCTGGATGAGGCGGGTGTTCCGGGCGTCATCTTTGGAAAAGCTTTGTATGAGCGACGTATCACGTTGGATGACTTGCGGGTTTTTGTGTAATTCAGTTTGTCAAATAGTAAACAATAGTAAGAATAGTGTTAGCAAAGAGAATCATACCTTGTCTGGATATCAAAGATGGACAGACGGTGAAAGGAACTAATTTTGTAAATTTGCGTCAGGCAGGAGACCCGGTAGAGTTGGGGCGTGCTTACAGTGAACAGGGTGCTGATGAGTTGACGTTTCTGGACATCACGGCCAGTCATGAGGGGCGCAAGACCTTCACCGAGTTGGTAAAGCGCATTGCAGCGAATATCAATATACCTTTTACGGTCGGTGGAGGCATCCACGAGTTGGCGGATGTAGACCGCTTGCTGAATGCCGGTGCGGATAAGATTTCCATCAACTCTTCTGCCATCCGCCATCCGCATTTGATTGACGAGATTGCCAAACATTTCGGCTCACAGGTGTGTGTGTTGGCAGTGGATGCCAAGCAAACGACTAACGGTTGGAAATGTTATTTGAACGGAGGGCGCATAGAGACAGATAAAGAACTCTTCTCCTGGACCAAAGAAGCTCAAGAGCGGGGAGCCGGAGAAATACTTTTTACCAGCATGGACCACGACGGAGTGAAGACGGGATATGCCAACGAGGCGCTTGCTATGTTGGCTGACCAGCTTTCTATTCCGGTAATAGCATCGGGCGGGGCGGGTCAAAAAGAACATTTCCGGGATGCATTTGTTGTCGGAAAAGCAGACGCTGCGTTGGCAGCCAGCGTTTTTCACTTCGGAGAGATTAAAATTCCCGATTTAAAATCGTATCTTTGCACGCAAGGAATTACTGTCAGATAAATCAGTAAAAACTATAACTAACAATAAAATGGATTTAGATTTCGATAAAATGAACGGACTTGTTCCGGCTATCATACAAGACAGCTGTACACGTAAGGTATTGATGCTTGGCTTTATGAATAAAGAGGCTTATGATAAAACAGTGGAAACGGGAAAAGTTACTTTCTTTAGCCGCACCAAGAACCGCTTGTGGACCAAGGGTGAAGAAAGCGGAAACTTCCTTCATGTAGTTTCTATCAAGGAAGATTGCGATCGCGACACTCTCTTGATTGAGGTCAATCCTGTGGGACCGGTGTGCCACACGGGGACAGATACTTGCTGGGGAGAGAAGAACGAAGAACCGGTGATGTTTTTAAAGCTTTTGCAGGATTTTATCGATAAGCGTCACGAAGAGATGCCGGAGAAGTCATATACTACGAGCCTTTTCCAGTCGGGGATTAACAAAATAGCTCAGAAGGTAGGGGAAGAGGCTGTTGAAACGGTGATCGAAGCTACCAATGGCACTGACGAACGTTTGATTTACGAAGGCTCCGATTTGCTTTATCACTTGATTGTTTTGCTTACTTCTAAGGGTTACCGCATCGAGGACTTGGCGCGTGAACTACAGGTAAGGCATAGTGACTCATGGAAGAAGCACTAATCCGATATAAAGACGTAGAAGTACACCAACAAGAACTATGCGTGCTGAGCGGTGTGAATCTTGACTTGCATAAAGGTGAGTTTGTCTATTTTATAGGTAAGGTAGGGTCAGGAAAAACCAGCCTGCTCAAGACTTTTTACGGTGAACTGGATGTGATTTCCGGAGAAGCGGAGGTGTTGGGTTACGACATGCGAACCATCAAGCGTAAATACATCCCCCAATTGCGGCGGAAACTGGGAATTGTTTTTCAGGATTTCCAGCTATTGACAGACCGCACGGTCTATAACAATCTGGAGTTTGTGCTGCGCGCTACGGGGTGGAGCAATAAGCACGAGATTGCCGACCGCATTGAAGAAGTCTTGCAGCAAGTAGGTATGTCCAACAAAGGATATAAGTATCCCAACGAACTCTCTGGGGGAGAGCAACAACGCATTGTAATTGCACGTGCCATGCTCAACTCGCCTGCCGTTATTCTGGCAGACGAACCGACCGGAAACCTTGATGTAGAGACCGGAAAAGCGATTGTGGAATTGTTGCATGATGTATGCCGGACAGGTTCATCGGCTGTGGTGATGACTACACACAACCTGCAATTGTTGAAACAATATCCCGGCAGAGTCTATCGTTTTGCTGACCATCATATCAACGATGTGACAGAAGAATTTGCAAAGACGGGGCAACTGGCGGAAAACGATTGAAATAGAAATTAATAGATAATAAACTGAGGCGGTGCAAACTTCGTTTTACGAGGAGAGGGATTGCGAGCCTCACTAACTAAAACAGTAACGAAGATGAAAGTTTTAAAGTTTGGAGGAACTTCCGTAGGTTCTGCACAGCGGATGAAGGAAGTAGCCAAATTGATTACCGATGGTGAACAGAAGATTGTTG
>JAUUNK010000319.1 GCA_030844565.1 Bacteroides ovatus | reverse complement strand
GGAATAGAATAAAGGGGTCTGGCTTTGATGTGAAGTTTGGAGCTATTATTCGTCCTTTTGAATATTCGCCTTTTCGGGTTGGATTAGCTATACATACGCCAATATTCTATAGTTTGGATTATAAAACGAGTGCACAAGTTATATCGGATGTGATGGATGTTGTAACTGGAGAAATAAAGGGATATGACGTGAAATCATGGGATAATCTTCCGGGAAAAGGGGATATGATCCTTCCTTTCGATTTTCAGACTCCTTGGACTTATAATGTAAGTTTGGGATATACGGTAGGCAAGAGCTTGGCTTTAGGAGCAGAGTATGAGTATCAAGATTATTCTTCCATGAAGTTTAAAGATACTGAAGGTAATTCTTCTGCTTATGAATTTGAGAATAGTACGACGTCTATGTTGAAAGGGGTTAGTACAGTCCGTCTTGGTCTAGAGTATAAGGTGATTCCACAGTTTGCTTTTAGGGCAGGATATAATTATAGTACTGCGGCTTTCCATCAAGATGCTTTCAAAGATTTGGCTATTAACTCTATTCAGACAGATACAGACTTTGCCAATTCTAAATCAATGAGTAATTATACATTGGGTATTGGTTATCGCGGATCAATGTTTTATGCTGATTTGGCTTATAAATACTCTACATATAAAGAAAATTTCTATCCGTTTGTGAATGGATTTACAGATGAAGATGGTAATACAGTCATTGGTTCACCGGAAGCAACGAAAGTTACGAATACACGCAGTCAAGTGTTATTTACCGTAGGTATGCGTTTCTAACCTAAAAAAGACAGTTTTCAATTTCAATAATAACTTTTGTGTGTAAAAAATCCCTGGAATGCTGAGTGTCTACAGCGGTTCCGGGGATTTTTATTAGTATCACTTTTTATTCTTTAGTCTTATCTGAATAGTGGAGTTCGTTCGTCAATGATTCCGCGTCTTGCGTACATTTTTACCGCAACAGGAGTTCCGGCTTCTATGGTAATGTCCTCCTCTGCGATAATAGGTTCTTCTTTACCGTCCTCCAGGATAACCGTTCCTATTTTCTCGCCGGCTTTGATGAACTGTGGAATCAAGTTAGTCAAGATACCTTCAGATACTTTCCGGATATCAATGTATTCCGGTTTTGCATTGGGATCAGCTTCGATTTTACCGCTGAACAGGTCTTGCACACCTTTGTTTTTCAAGAACAGTTTAACGATTGCTCTACCTTCGTACGGCTGGTTGTTTTCGTCAAGCAGAACGACGGGCGTTGTCATTCTCTTGAATGAAAGAGCAACATTCTTAGAACCTTTGTTGGCTTGGGCTGTACCGAACAAATATTCTAAGCCACCCTTGATTTCGCGATAGCGGCTGCTCAATGATCTGGTAGTAGCAGCTTCGTCGGTCAATTCAGGATAATGAGCATAGAAAGTAACCGTTTCCGAATCGGTGCCTGCTTCGTTCCAAGTCTGGCTATCCATGCCTATGGCAAACGGATGATAATCCTGCTCGGCAACGGACATGGAGATGACATCTCCGGCAGCGAAGTTGCTCTTTAACGGAAGTGTCAGACTACTGCTGTTACGAGTAAGAGCATTGTTGATACTTTGGTCAATAGAAGTAGAAAAGTCGATCACTCCATTACTGGGGTCTTGCAGTTCTTCTTGCTGTTGACAACTGAACAGGCATACTGATGCCATAACAAATAAAAGGCTTTTTCTTTTCATTTGAGGGTAATTAAATAGGTTAATAATAGTGAGAGGTTTTCTAATATTCTATTCTGTCTTCTTTAGCCACCCAGGCTTTGAAGGCAGTAAGGGCTTCATTATGTAGTAGGATTTCGGAAGGCAGCTTTCTGTCTTCAGGTTTCAGTTGCAGTTCGTCATAGATAAAAGAGTCGTCGAAGCCGATGTTTTTGGCATCGGTCTTGTTGTTTCCATAGTACATCTTATCCAGGCGTGCCCAATAAATAGCACCCAGGCACATGGGGCAAGGTTCGCAGGAAGTATAGATTTCGTATCCGCTAAGATCAAATGTTCCGAGTTTGGCAGCTGCGGCACGTATAGCGCTCACCTCGGCGTGAGCCGTAGGATCACAAGATGCAGTGACACGATTAACTCCTGTTGCAACTATTTCTCCGTCTTTCGTGGCAATCACAGCACCGAAAGGACCTCCACCATTTTCAACATTTTCTTTTGAAAGCTCGATCGCTTTTCTCATTAAAGCTTCTTTAGTCATGGCACAAAAAATATATTGTTAGTTTCATTTTTTCTTTGCTTCTTTCTACAAAGATAGAAAGAACTCGCAAAAAAACGGCAAAATTTGGATAAATAAAGTAAGTGTTTGGTATTGAGGAGAGTTAAGCCAAATTCTTCTATACCTTTCCAAATCGCTAAAATGCAGGATAATGAAAGGTTAAGAGAAAGATTTGCTACTTATCCGTTGCCTTTTTTAGCCCCGGATAATCCGGCAAAATAACGCTTAACCACCTGCGGTTTTACCGTTCACCATGCAAAGAACCCTATATTTTGCCCGTAAAGATAACCGTTTTTTTCCGTTTTTCATGGAAATACAGGTTATGTTACCGGCATCCGGGGTTTTATTCTTTGTTCCGCTATAATTTTCATAACTGTAAATAACTCTATATCAAGTAATTTTGCAACATAAAAAATAGAGTTATGAAACAGACGGATGTAACGGTTACGTTCTACCTCAAAAAGAGCGAAATGAATGACGAGGGACATTGCCCGGTCATGGCGAAACTTGTTGTCGGCAAATTTTCAGAAGCGGCTTTTAGTGCGAAAATGTCCGTACCCGCTGCACTGTGGGCATCCGGACGTGCCACGGGTAAAAGTAACGCCGCGCGGGAAATCAACCGGCAACTGGACGATTTGCGAGCTTCAGCCATTGCCATTTATGACGAACTGTCAGCCACCCGTGAGAATGTAACGGCTGAAGAAATAAGGAATCTGTTGTTGGGGACGGCTTTCGGGCAGGAAACCCTGTTGGGTTATTTCCGGACGTTCATCGAACATTTCGAAAAACGTGTCGGCGTGAACCGGGAAAAGGGAACAGCGCAATCTTACCGCTATGCTTGTAACTGTGTGGCTGCTTTCATCCAGGAGAAATACAAGTTGTCGGATGTTCCTTTCACGGCCCTGAACCGTTCATTCATCGACAACTATGACCTCTACCTACGCACGGAGCGCCGCTTTGCCCTGGGAACTATCGTGTTGCTTGTCACACGGTTGAACACGATTGTCGGGGAAGCCATCGCGGAAGGGATTATCACTGCCGACCCGTTCGCGGGGTATGAAGCCGAACATCCCGAGCGGGAACAGAAATACCTTACCGCAGCGGAGTTACAACGGCTGATGACCACACCCCTGCACGACCCGAAACTCTACCATATCCGCGACCTGTTCCTCTTCTCCTGCTACACGGGTATCCCTTACGGGGACATGTGCCGCCTGACGACGGAGGATCTGGAAGTGGCCGAGGACGGTGAGGTATGGATCAAGACCGCCCGCAAGAAGACGAAAATCGACTATGAAGTGCCGTTGCTCGACATACCGTTGCTCATCCTCGACAAGTACCGGGATATGGCCCCGGAAGGAAAACTGCTGCCGATGTACAGCAACAACGAACTCAACCGGACACTGAAACGTATTGCCGCCATTTGCGGAATTGAACGGAAGCTCGTCTTTCACTGCGGACGCCATACCTACGCCACCGAGATCACGCTTTCGCATGGTGTCCCGCTTGAAACCGTCAGTAAAATGCTGGGGCATAGCCGCATTTCCACGACGCAGATTTACGCCAAAGTGACCGATGACAAGATCGACATGGATACCCGGTCTTTAGAGGAAAAGATTGCCGGCCGCTTCTCCGTAGCTATTTAATCTATCATTGACAATCAAATTCACAACGATTATGGAACCGAATAATAAAGAGATAAAACGCCGCAGCACGTTCTCCCTGCTGTTCTACATCAACCGCACGAAAGTCCGCAAGGACGGAACATGTAAATTGTTATGCAAGGTAAGCATCGACGCCAAGTCGGCCCCGATCAATATCAACGCGTTTGTCGATCCATCGCTTTGGAATCCGGAAACCAAAAGGGCGAACGGACGAAGCGAGAACGCCCGAACGGTAAACCTGGCAATAGAGAAACTGACCGAAAAAATCACCGGACATTACCGCCATATTCGTAAAAGCCTCGGTTTCGTGACTGCCGAGCTGGTCAAAAACGCCGTGGAAGGAATCGGGCAGAAACCGTTCACCCTCCTTGCCTTGTTCCGCGAGCATAACAAGGAGTTCCGCAAGCGTGTCGGCGTAGATCGCAAGGAAGAAACTTATGAAAGTTACGAGAACTCCTATAATATTTTAGCCTCCTTCGTGAAAAAAAGGAAGGAAAAGGAGGATGTAGCGTTGCGGAGCCTTGACCGGGAGTTCTACGATGATTTTGAAATATTCCTGCGTACAGATCGTGAAATGAAACCCAAGACAGTACACGAGCATCTTTACCGGTTGAAGAAAATGACCAAGCGGGCTGTCAGTCAGGGTACACTCCGGCGCGACCCTTACGGGAAGCTGCACCCGGAACTGCCCCGGCGCAAGAGCCGCCATTTGAAACTCGAAGACCTCAAAAAACTGATGGAAACTCCCGTCGATAAACCCAACCTCCAGCGGGTGCGGGACTGGTTTCTCTTCGCTACCTTCACGGGGTTGTCCTACGCCGACCTGAAACGCTTGTCCGAAAAAGACATCACGCAGTCGGACGACGGAACGTACTGGATACACATCCGGCGCCAGAAGACCGAAACGCCCTCGGCCATCCGCCTGCTGAACGTGCCGTTGCAGATCATCGAGAAATACCGCCACGAGCGTAAAAGCGACAGGATTTTCAACCTCTATTGCCGGGGGTATCTCATCAAGCTCACCAGAGAACTGGGACGGACATACGGCTTCGACATGACCTTTCACAAGGC
>JAUUNK010000318.1 GCA_030844565.1 Bacteroides ovatus | reverse complement strand
AGTCACCACTATGACTTTTCCGCCGCGACCGCCGGGTGTATAAGCTCCTCCTCCTTCGGCTCCGGGGAAAGCAGGAATATCACTCTTCACCAAGTCTCCCGGTTTAGACGCCCACGGCTTATAGGGACGACCTTTCAAAGATTCTTCCAATACTATCGGCAAGGCTTTCTCCCACGCCTCATTCGATTTGCGTTCGATTTCGGCTTCCTGGCGGGCTGCCCGTTGCTTCACCGAGTCCGGAATTACAGGATACTGAGCAGCCAACGGCGCTATGCAAGCTGTCAGCAGTCCCAAAGATAATGCTTTCTTAATGTTATTCATCTTAGTTCATTCTATTATGTTTGTAGAAAGGACGGTTAAGAAAGCATTTTGTAACCGTTTACTCCTTAACTTTCCTGCATTCATTTATGTATTCGCGGGGAGTCTGGTTATACTTCTTCCTGAAACACTTACTGTAATAACCTGAATCTTTGAATCCTACGGCAAAGGCAATCTCTGACACGCTTAAATCGGTATTTTTAATGAGCTCCACCGATTTGTTGAGGCGGATTTCCTTTACCAAATCCACAGGGGCAAGCCCGGTCAGACTTTTGAGTTTCTTAAAGAATGCCGAACGACTCAAACCAATGCTCGAAGCGATGGTGTCAATGTTGAAATCGCTGTTGTCCATATTCTCTTCGATGACCTGGTGTATCTTTTCGAGCAATTGCACGTCTTTCTTGACGAGGAATTGTTCGTAGCCATCCGATTCGGCATCCTGGTTTTCCCCTTGCTGTTGTTGGATGCGGTCGTGGAAAAGTTTCCGTTCGGTGAGAAGTTGTTCCATGCGTGCCAGCAAATATTCCTTGCTAAAAGGTTTGGTGATGTAGGCATTCGCTCCCAGGCTAATAGCTTTCGTCTTGGCTTCATCGTCGTTTTTCGCAGTCAGGATAATGACGGGGATGTGGCTAATCTGGAAATCCTTCCGGATGCATTGCAGCATTTCCAGTCCATCCATCTCAGGCATCATCTGATCGGTCACTACAATATCGGGATGATAAAGATGCACTTTACGCAATCCTTCCACTCCGTTGCCCGCTATGTGGATGTTGAACTTATCTTCCAACTGCAACTTGATAAGGTTACACAAGTCTTTATTGTCTTCCACCAGCAACAGGCTAGGCAGCGAAGTGTCTATTTCGAGTTGTTCCTCTTCTTCGTCTTCCCTTCCGGAAGCATCGGTGTGGATGGCTTGCATTTCGTCCACTGCCTCGGTGTCGCTCATATAGAAATCCACTTCGGAAGGTTTATAATGTTCTTTGCCCAGCAAAAGTTCCACGGTGAAGGCAGCCCCCTTGCCATCGGGGCTCTCGGCAAGTATGGTGCCATGGTGCAGGTTGACAATCTCCTTAGACAATGCCAGCCCGATACCCGTACCTTGATAATAGGGATTCTTGGCATTTTCCCCTTGGGAGAAACGTTCAAATATTTCCGTCAGTTTGTTTTGCGGTATACCTTCGCCATTATCCTCCACTCGCACGAAGCAGCGTTTTCCATCTTCCGTAAAGCCTGTTGTCACAAAGATATTGCCTCCGGAGGGAGTGAACTTAAAGGCATTGGAAATGATATTACGCACTACAATACTTATCTTTTCCTTATCCGCCCACACCATCACCGGTTCGTCTACCAACTGGAAAGAAAAACTGATTTCGTTTTCCTCGGACAGTACCCGGAATTCCTTGCGGAAAGAGTCTATCATCTCATTAAAATCGATAAGAGAAACGTGCAAGCGCATCTTCCCGTTTTGTATCTTGCGGAAGTCCAGAATCTGGTTCACCAGTTGAAGCATCTGATTCGTGTTCTTCTCCATCAGCTCTACATACTGGAATCCCTTCGGGCTGAGATCTTCTTGTTCCTTAAGCTCCTGCAAAGGTCCCTTGATAAGGGTCAAAGGGGTGCGCAACTCATGGGAGATGTTGGTGAAAAACTTAATCTTCATTTCAGATACTTTCTGTTCAATATAGATGTCATTCTTCATCTTAATCATGAAAAGAGCTAAGCGCAAAGCAATGTACAGGAGCACCACCCCTACCACTATATAGATAAGATATGCCCACCAACTCAGCCACCACGGCGGGAGAATGTGCACGGCAAGCGTCCGGTGGGAAGCGAGTTCCGGATTGGCCTCGTCCATGGTCTCTACCCGGAAGATATATTTTCCCGGTGGAACATTGGTATAGGAAGCAATCCGGTTTTTACCATTGTAATGCCATTCCTTTTCATATTCTTCGAGAATGTAGCGGTAGGATACGCGGTTTTGATTATAGAAATTCAATGCTGCAAATTCGATAGTAAACATCGATTGGTTGTATGCCAACACTATGGAGTCGGCATATTTAATGGATTTAGTCAGGATAGGCTTTTCCTTAAAGTTGCGCAACGGACGGTTGGACACCTTAAAGTCTACGATGGATGTGTTATAAACGAAATTGAGTGTCTCGAGTTTTTCCGGAGAAAACACCAGCACTCCCTGTTTGGTCCCCAGCCAGAGCTCACCGTTCAAAGTACGCAAGGCACTCCCCTCTTCCATCTCCACATTGAGAAAACCGTCGTACCTGTCATAGTTACGGAAACGCTCAGTCTCTTTATTGAAACATGAAAGACCTCCTTCGGTGGCAAACCACAACATACCGTTGCCATCTTCCACGATAGACATCACCACATCATTGCTAAGCCCTTCGCGCAGACCATAGGACTTGAATATCGGTTGGCGGCTCTCTTTGTCATAACGGAGCAACTTGTTGAGCCCGCCACCAAAGACGCTCACCCAGATTTGTGACTGAGAGTCTTTGTAAAGAGCATAAATATCATTATCCGCCACGTTGGAGCTATCGCTCACTTGTCGATAGGTTTCGAAACAAATGTCGTCCGGCGACGCGAAGTTTCCGTCAAAAGACATCAATCCGTCCATTGTGCCCACCCAGATACGTCCATCTTCATCTTCGGTCATGGTACGCACTTCCATGTAGAGGCCGTAAGGGGGATAGTTCTTCATCCCATTATATTTATGCCTGAAAACTACGTTTCCGTTTTCCTCCGTAAGCAGGTTCAGACCACCGCCCAGCAATCCCACCCAAATGCGTCCCTTGCTATCTTGGAAAGTGAAGTAGACATCATTGTTGCTAATGGAATTAGGGTTGCGGGCATCGTTCACGTAACGGGTGAAACGCAGACCTTGCGGAGAGTTGATGTCGGGCTCGGCTTTGACCAACCCGTTGCCTTTGGTAGAAAACCAGAGGTTGCCCTTGCTGTCTTCCATGATGTGGTAGACCGAACCTACCCGATAATTGCGATCCGAGAACAGTTGTTTGATGTTTCCATTACGGTCCAGTCGGTAAAGGTCCTGCCAGCGGGTTCCTACCCATATATCTCCGTTGCGTGCCTGATAAAGCGCACGGATACCGCGGTTCTTTTCGATGGACGCAGCAAAAGACAATTCTTTCAGAAAGCTGAATTGCTTCTTGGGAAAATTGAGGCGGTATACACCGCTTGTAGTGGACGAAAGCCAAAGGAGCCCATTATTGTCTAGCATAAGCCCGAAAAAGACTTGGTTGGGCTGGTCCTCGCTGAAAGGTTTGGTCCGGTTCAGGCGGGTAAGCTCGAGTTGTTCCCGGTCGAACAACAGGATTTCTCCGCCGGAGGTGAGGAAAAACATTCCTTGTTCTCCGGCATCCTGATACTCGAAATTACCGATGGAAGGCATGTCGGGGAAGACAAAGCGCTTGGCATTCTTGTTGAGAGGATCGTAGTAAACCAACGCTTCTTCCTTCTCCCGAAACCAGACTTTATCATATTTATCGGTAAAAGAAGCAGCAACATCCTTCCCCTTTACAGGCAGAGAGATGTTGGTAAGTTGCTTGTAGCCGGGGTTGTATTCGTAGACGCCACTCCCGGTACTGATATAAATCAATCCGGCTTCACTCACAAGCAAATTGTAAACGGGTCCCTTTATTCCCGGAATCTCATAACGGTTCACTACCCCGGTTTGTGGGTCGATACTATAAATATGACCGTAGCGGTTGCCCAACCACAATGTATGCTCATTGCCGAAAGAACAAGTGAAAGTACCTTCTTCTTCGGCAGCAATTTTCTTTTTAATAAAGTCCGAGGGTTTATTTTTTAAGTCTTTTCCTTTGCGATAAGAACAAATCTTATAGTCCATGCCAATCCAGTTAATGAACTCGGCAGTCTCGCAAAAGACATTGTACTTGAGTTTTAGGTCGTAGACATTCACATTCGGATGGGAGTCGTGCAACTGCTGGATGGTGATTTTACCATTCTTATCAGTACTGGCGCGAAGCAAGCTTTTATTTTTAGTGAGAAGAAGCACATCGCCATCGGCAGTATTCTGTATCTTGATGATTTGAATGTTTTCCGAGTAATCCTTCACATCGTCATACACGGCATGGAACCGCTCATGAACTTTATCGAAAAGATAAAGCTTGCGGTCGATGGTCTTTATCCAGAGGAAGCCATTCTTATCTTCCACTATCTTTTGAATCTTGCGGGGAGGTATGTCGGAGTAGAAACCATCCCGATTGTTGTAGGTAGCAAACTTCACACCATCAAAACTACATAGCCCATACCATGTCCCAAACCAAATAAACCCGTCTTTTCCCTTCAACGTGCAATTCACGATGTTGTTGGGCAACCCTTGTTCCACCGTATAGTGTTCTACAATCATATTGGGAAAGGCATACAAAGACTGCCATACCAGGGAGAAAAACAGTATCAGATATAAGTGCTTTTTCATTGGAGTGTCAACTGGTTCATATAAAACTGTCCCAAAGATAAGGGATTTTTCTCAAACGAAAGGTGATAAATGATACTAATTATAGGCACTTTTTGATTTAACAGTGTTAAAGCAGGGCGTATGGAGGGGGAAGAGGAGTTCTTTTGGTGAGGATGTAAATTAAACTGTGTCAGCAAAGAAAAAAAATAAAATATTAACTTTG
>JAUUNK010000317.1 GCA_030844565.1 Bacteroides ovatus | reverse complement strand
GTCTCAAAAATAGGACAATTGTCTTTTGTTATTGCTTATCTTATTGAAAACTATATTTAATATTGCTTTTATTTTCTAATTTGTTCAATTGCATCATTGTTACATTTATCAAAAATGCCTATTTTTGTAAAGTCCAAATCATGACAGATGCGTAGCAGTAAAATACAAAGGATCATTATCGCATGGGTGTTGCTGCTTGTATTCCTAACACCAACGCTAGTGCGGCATATTCATATTGCTGGATATGCCTGTGGTGATAACTGTTGCTCTTCGCATCAAGGGCAGGGTAATGCCGCTGCCCGGCACGATGCCACCAACTGCCCTGTCTGTCATTTTACCTTTTCTCTTTTTACAGAAGCAGAACCTTATAAGGATACACCCATAATAACCATATTCAGCCAACGGATATTTGCGTTTTACCTCAATAAAGAATGCTTATCCACCGCTGAATCCCATTTTAACAAAGGGCCGCCTCATTTTTTTTCTGATTTCTCGTGACGGTATCTGCTGGCAGTTGTAGATACTAATTAGTCTTTCCGTTATAGTCATAACGGTAAAGGATACGATTATTTTTTATATTTTAAATACAAATGAGGCAATTATACGTTATGGTATTTGCCCTGTTGTTTTGTGGTCTGTCGTTTGCCCAAACACCGGTCGATACGATAAAGACAAAGACTTTAGATGAAGTCATTGTGCAGGGAAATACCAATAAGCGTGTTCAGATGCAATCGCCTTTAGGTGTTCTGTCGGTGAGTAAAACATTCATCAAAGAAAACTTCGCAGGTAGCCTGATGCAAAGTCTGGAAAAGATTCCGGGCGTGCAAGCAATGAGCGTGGGTTCGGGTCAATCCAAGCCGGCTATCCGGGGATTGGGCTTTAACCGGATGATTGTTGCCGAAAATGGAATCAAGCATGAAGGGCAGCAATGGGGTGAAGACCATGGGCTGGAAATCGACCAGTTTGCTGTAGATGCTATAGAAGTGATAAAAGGGCCAGCTTCCCTACTCTATGGTTCCGATGCTATCGGAGGCGTTGTCAGCCTGAATACGAATTATATCCCGCAACAGCGGTTCGGAGGTTCGGTAAACCTGTTCACACGGACAAATAACGAATCTTATGGACTATCGGCACAATTGCAAGGTCGCAGTAAGGCGTTTTTTTATAAGGTGCAACTTACAGTAATCGACTATGGTGACTATAAAATACCAGCCGACAGCATACAGTATTATTCGTATTTCATCAAGCTGAAAGATCGCCGGTTGCGTAATACAGCCGGAAAGGAGCAGAACCTACGCGGTTCCTTCGGGTGGATTACTGACCGTTACCGGAGTTTCTTCAACATTAGTAATGTATATGGTAAAAGTGGATTTTTCGCCGATGCGCACGGATTAGAGGTACGCTTGTCCGATATAGATTATGACAAGTCTTCTCGTGATATTGATTATCCCTATCATTCGGCGAATCACTTCAAAGTAGCCAATACCAGTTCATGGTATCTGGGTAACATTATCTTGAAGTCAAATCTCTCGTACCAAAACAATTACCGCAAGGAGTTGGTAGAACCCGTTTCGCACGGCTACATGCCTACTCCGCTCGATAATCTGGAACGCAAGTTCGACAAGGATATCTATACCGCGCATTTACAGGCGGACACTCGCCTTGGCGATCATCATGAGCTCATATTGGGTTTGAGTGCGGAATATCAGGATAACCTGCGGGGAGGCTGGGGATTCATCATCCCTAATTTCACGACACAATCCTATGGGGCTTTCGTGTACGACCGTTATCATTTGTCAGACAATCTGATTCTGAGCGCCGGTATCCGTTTCGACCATATTCGAACGCATATCGACAGTTACTACGATTGGTACGAGACCCCGGCCGGTGACGAGTGGGTGTATAAGGAGCGGGCTGCCGATATGCGGCGCACATTCAATAGCCAAACATGGTCGGCGGGGTTGAATTACGACCACAATGCATGGAACCTGAAACTCAATATCGGTAAAAGTTTCCGGGTGCCTGTTCCCAAGGAACTGGGATCGGACGGCATAAATTACCATATCTTCCGTTACGAGAAGGGAAACCCCAATCTGAAAGCGGAAGAGGCATATCAGGCTGATGCGGGTATTTCGTGGCATAATGACCTGTTAGAGATTATGCTTTCGCCATACTTCAATTTTTTTCCGAATTACATCTACCTGAATCCTACCGCCGAATATATCGAGGGATTGCAGATGTATTATTATACGCAAAGTAAAATAATAAGGTATGGATGCGAAGTCGAACTGACCTATAAGCTATCCCGGCACTTTTCGTTCGATTTGGACGGCGAGTATCTGTATGCGGAGCAGCTCTCGGGCGATAAGAAAGGATATACACTGCCTTTCACACCTCCTTGGAGTGCTAATATAGGATTAAGGTATAATCCCCGTAAAAAGTGGTTGGGAGATAACGGAAACATTTCTGTCTCTTACAGAATAGTGGGCGACCAGAATGAAATCGTGCCTCCCGAAATCACAACGAAAGGCTATCAGACGCTTCAGGCGGCTGTGGCAGGCTCTTATAAATGGAACGGTCGGACAATCCGTATCAGCTTGCAGGGACAGAACCTATTAAACGATAAGTTCTACGACCACACAAGCTATTACCGGTTGATTGACGTTCCCGAACCGGGGCGTAATTTTTCTATTATGCTCGGGTTGGATTTTTAAAACAAACAGTTAATCAGTTAAACAATTCATTAAACGACAGGGAAATATCCCATTAAATTTCAAATAATCATGAATAAGAAAATAGTTTTTAGAGCTATAATGCTCCTTAATATTTGTTTAGTGCTTTTTACCGGATGTGATAATGATGACGATAAAAATCCGGTAAAACCAGTTGTAAACATTACAGAATTAGGATCAGGGCATGACTCGCCCAACGATAAAACGGCATATATAGGAAAAGATATCCATATCGAAACTGAAATTGTTGCCGAAGGGCTTATTAAACAAATAGAGGTCGAAGTACATCAAAAAAATGGCAGTTATGAGTTTGGTAAAGTGTACACTGATGAAAAATATGTAGGTAAGAAGAATACAACTTTGCACGAACACTTGGATATTCCCTCGGATGCTGTGGCGGCCGACTATCACCTGTTCCTGACTGTTACTGACCAACTTGGACAGACCACGACTGCGGAATCGGATTTAACGCTGAAAGCAGTTCCTGTCTCAATCACGATCGACGGTTTGTCTTTCGGTTCCGGACACGATTTCCCCGAAAACAAAATCGGCTATATCGGAACGGCTCCGGTAATAGAGGCTGCGTCCATTAAAGTGGAAAACGGTATCGAAAAGATATACGTGATGATGCATGGTGAAGAAAACAATGACTATAAAATAGAAGCCGCTTTCGAATACGAAGGAGAAACGGAACTGATGGATTTCCATAAGCATATTTCTATCCCGGACAACGCTCCGGCAGGCGATTACCACCTTCATTTCAAAGTGACAGACAAGAAAGGAGAATCGTTGGAAAAATCAATGGACATCCAAATAAAAGAAATAGGTATTACCGTAACAGACCTCGAAATCGGTACGGATAATTCAGCCAAAGCATCGAATATCCATACCGAATTTCTGGTAAAGGGTACTAATCCTCTGAAATCAATCCGGGTTCGTGTTTATAAACCCAATACCGCTACCACTTATTTCTTTAACGAAACATACACCGAAGATTTTACAGCTGAAAATATAAGGGAATATACTTTCCACAAACATCTGAAGGCTGAGAACGCAGCACCAGGCGAATACACTTTGGAAATCCGTGTCAATGACAACAAAGGTGCCTATATTGTGTTAAAAGAGGATCTGACTATCATAGCCGAATAAACGTTAATAAAACAGGGAGTGGCCTTGCGTATAACAGCGTAAAGCCATTCTTCCTTATAAAATTGAAAATAATGAATTACAAAGTTTTATTTTACTGCATTTTGAGCGTGATTTTATTGTCGTGCAGCAGCGACGATGATGATAAGGACATGGACAAACCGGCTATCGATATGACAGAAACAAATGCTTTTCCGACCAACTGTGCTATTCTTTATAGGGGAGAGTCATTTTTATTCAGGGCAACATTTACGGACAACATTGAACTGGGAAATTATAACATCGAGGTACATAATAATTTTGACCACCACTCGCATAGCACCGAAAATGAAGAATGTGAATTAGACTCTAAAAAACAACCGGTTAAGCCGTGGGTTTATAACAAGGATTACTCCATACCGGCCGGACAACGTAACTTTACCGCTAATGATGTAATCGAAATACCATCGGATATTGATACAGGTGATTACCACTTTATGATACGTCTCACGGATAAGGCTGGTTGGCAACAAATAAAGTCTGTGGGGGTGAAGATAAAATAAACAGGGGAGCGGTCTGAAAACTCAACTCTAAAATAGATCAAACTTACAAACTATAAGCTTGCATAACAAGACAGTCCAAAATTCAAACATATTTTTGTTTATACCTTAGCCATATCTTAGTCCAGGGATTTCCCCTGTTTTGGCTACCAAACCTTATTTGCGGGGGAATACCTAAAGAGACAAAAAAGCCAACTAATTCGCAATACTTTAAGGATGAATTAGTTGGCATAATTTTATCTTATTTATTGAATGTTTCTAAATCACTAAAATAAAAACAAAACACTGCTTTTCAAGAACCTACCTTGAAGAATTGAACCTAAATAAATATGTGTAATTAATCCTTGGTCTGGTATATGTTCATTTGTCTCACGATCAAAGTATATCCATTTCCAATGTTCCATACACTATATCTTAGAGCTGTCCATTTCCTCCCCTCTATCATCCGAGTATGACATTAAAAAAAATAATAGGCTAAATCTACATACCACTCTAATGCGATTAATTTAATACTGAATATGTTAGAAATCGAAAGTGCCATGCTTATAAGAGGCCCGGGAAGGGATATAATAATCCTCACCTGGGGTTTGGG
>JAUUNK010000316.1 GCA_030844565.1 Bacteroides ovatus | reverse complement strand
CCCACCAGGGACCATAGATAAAGAGATGAGTTCGCCAAAAACGACGTGCTTTGCGGTTGTAACGATGCAAATCTACAAAGGTGTCTGGAATACAAACTATATGTCCTTCTTCATGACTTGCCAATACCTCGCGCAGTCGTTGTGCCAACTTGGGATCTCCTTTTTGGAAACCAATCTCTTTATTGGGGTTAGTAAGTAGCATTTCCCCGTCACCGAAACGGCTGACAGAACAGCGGTTTTCTACAATGCACTGGATCGTTTTATCGATAGAGGCTACTTGTGGCACTATTTTTTGATGTTTGCGGAGCACTATATACCAAAAATTATACCATTCTACTGTGACACCATACTTAATTTTATAACGAAGGGTGGTAATAAGAGAGTGTATATTCATTGTTTCATTATTTATCAAAGGTTTCATTAATGACATTTTGCATCTGTGCCTTCCATGAGAGAGAATTCTCAATGGTATGGCGAATCTCTGCCGGAGTCAATTTTACGCTATGGTAAAATTGTATTAAAGCCTCTATATCCAAGGGTGTGTCGTCAGCGGGAACTTTCAGAATATAAGGTTGATGCTCAAAGTCATCGTCCGTTTCTGAATAAACAAAAGGGATTCCTCTTGCCGCATATTCTCTATTCTTTAAAGTTTTGATTTTGTCAATTCCGCTACGATGTCGCGCCAAACTACCGATACCCATATCTGCTTTTTCAAATGCATCATCGAGTTCTTTACCATACATTGCTTCGTGATAGAACACGTATGATTCTAAGTTATTTTCTGTTATACTTTTCTTGTAATCTTCAATAAGTTGGGGTACGCCATAGCCGATGATATGGAGATATACTTTGTAACCAACATCCGGATGTTGGTGATAATATAACGCCATACCCGAAATGGCACGGTCAAATCCATGCCAAGGATGTATGGTGGCAACAGCTATCAGGGTTAAAGTTTTGCTTGTGTCGTTTATCTGCTGTTTTAAAGGTATTGCGCTGAAATCAATGCCGTTGGAAATGCGTATCGTAGGTCGATTCCAGATCTCCCGGTAATCCGAAAAAGTTATGATGCGATCTACATATTTTGCTAAGCTATGTCGGAAGCATTTGTCCACAAATAAGATACGTTGATATGGAAATGGCAAGCCTTTATATTCTTGGTCATACGGGTAAGTTGGAATTTCCATAACAATGCGTGCGCCTGTTTCTTTAAGCTTTCTTACTAGGCGAATGGTGAAAGGATTAGCATTATGATCGTAACGAATATAAATAAAAGGGATATTTTCTGTAAATACATAACGTATAATACTTGCGAATTCTATTCTTTTAAGAAGTTTCCCCTTTAAACCGGCTCCATACTCTTGCAATGGGTGATTGTCTATCATTCGGCACTTTATACAATTAGTATCGTCCAACCAGCAAAGATGAGTATCTATACCACATTCTTTCAGTGCCTTTACCTGATAACGTATCTTCTTGCTGATACCGTTAGATTCTTCAAATCCGTGAAATATAAGAAATAATGCCTTCATTGTATTTATTTTGCTGTCCTACAAAGATAAATAAAAAACATTGAATTGTTATTATGTTCGCATGAAAACTCTGACATCCATGTGTTTTTCTATCTTTGTTGTCGCATCTATATTAAAAAGGAGAGAATTACTTTTTCCTCATTGCCCGCACCTTCCCCACTATATCATATTCGTGCGTAGCTTGTATGTATCCCCCCAAGAGAATAAGACTAACAATTCCTTTAACGCCTGCCGTCAGGAACATATTCATTCCATCCATTGCATAGTGAATGGGCAACAAGCACAAAGCAATGAGGAAACTGATGATAAAAGGAGAAATCAATTGTCGCACAAGCTGCACCAGACTCCGACGAAAAGTAACCCGATACATCATCCAATAACATTGAATGAAATTAATAGTGAAAGTGACAACGATGCACCAAGCCACAGCAACAAGCGTCCCAAACCAAAAGATGCCCAGCAGAATGCCCGTCACGTTCAGCGTAGCGGAGAATATACCACAGATAAACAAACTTCTCGTATCGCCTGCCGCCTGAAAGATGGAACCCGAAGATGCCAATATGACCTGTACGCCGACCGATAGCGACAAGATTCTGAATACTGCCACGGAAGGCAACCATTGACTGCCAAAGATAATCAGCGTTGCTTCTTCCGCCGTGAAAAAGAGAAGTACGCTTAGGGGCAACCCCAGGAAGGCAAGAAAACGGATAATCCGCTCGTAAGAGGACGCCAGCCGTTGCAGGTCGTCCTGATAATCGCTGAAAATGGGGTGCATCACCGGAGTGATTACCTGCGTGATGTTTTGCAGCGGAAGCATCATCAGCCGATAAGACTTTTCATAGTATCCCAGTGGAGACATGCCCATGTATTTTCCAATCAGCAGTTTGTCCAGATTGCGGCTAAAGTAGTTGATTACGTTAAACAAAAACTGATAGGCGGAGTAAGAGAATATTTTACGAAGGACTGGTAGTCCTAAGGTAAGGCGCAACCGCTGTGGATAGCGATGAATGGAAATTATAAAAAGCAATAGGCTCGAAACTATCGGGTTGATGATAAGTGCATAAAGCCCGGCTCCCCAGAGGGCGGCTATGACGGCCCCTGCGCCTCCGGCTATCTGTATTGCGAGGCTTCGGATAGCAATAAATTTGAACTCTTTGTTTTTGTAAAACAAGGTGCCGGGCACGATGTTGGCAGACGCAAAGAACAGGTTGACGGAAAGTAACTGGCAGAGGGTTCGCAAAATCGGGCGGTCGTAAAGGGTGCTGATGGGCCATGAAGCGAAAAAGAACAAAAGGCTGATGCCCACTCCAGACCACACGGTGAAGGAGAAGATGCCGGAAAGGTCTTCTTCGGTCAACGTCTTGTTTTGTATTATAGCTGCCGACATGCCGATGTCGGTGAATATACTGAAAAAGGTGATGATAACCGTTGCGATGGCTACTACGCCGAAATCGTCCGGCGGAAGCAAGCGGGCCAACACTCCTGCCACTACCAGCGAGACAATGATGCCGCTATACTTAGCCAGGGCGGTGTAGAAGACGCCGGAAAAAAGTTGTTGTTTTAGAGTCTTTGTCACGAGTTTAAGAATATTATTGTTTTAAATAGCTATACTAATGCGCTAAAAATTAGTTTTTATGTACCCATCCCTTTAGTAATAGGACACCATAGGTTCGGGGTGCAACAAATTTCCTATATTTCTGAAGACATATTGCCGCTAATCGGATGCGTTGCTTAAATGGTAATGTATGAGCTTGCCATACTGCCGCATCCAACATGAGTGAAAGATCCAAATGTATAATTCTGCGGATATGTTCGGGACAGGAAGTGCTAAAACGTAGCAATTCCGACGTAACCGTGAGATAGCCTTCCATGTTACGCCATGCAAACTGACGTGTCATGGTTGAATCTTTGCGCATGCGTCGGTGGAAAAATGCGTGGGGAACGGCTGCCACTTTCGAAGCATGAAGATAAAGCAAAGTTGTAAATAGCGCGTCTTCATGGATGATGCCCGGATAAAAATGAAGACTATTTTCTTGAAGAAAAGAGTGGCGGATAAAGTTAAGACATGGCGAAGGTGAATAACAATATGCCAATAATTGTTTTTCCAAGATTTCATATCCGGGGTGGATTTGTTCATCACAAAGATGTGTTCGTTGGTAGTTCAATTCTAATGAGGAAGATGCATCTTTTTCACTAAAACTAATTCCATCGAAAAAAGCAAAATCAAGATCCATTCTCTCACATTTTTGATAGCATGTTTCCAGTGCAGTGTCTTCAAGCAAATCATCACTATCCATGAAATAGATATATTTTCCTTTGGCATATTCAATGCCTCTATTACGGCTGACCGATTGTCCTTTATTATCTTGAGAATGAACCTTTATTCTAGGATCCTCTTGTTTCAATGTTTCCAGTATCTGCAAACTTCTGTCTGTGGATCCATCATTTATCAGAATGATTTCAATATCCCGTAGCGTCTGATGGCGAATGCTTTCAACTGTCTCACGGACAAAATCTTCTGTATTGTATACCGGAATGATAACACTAACTTTTATGTTGTTCTCCGGCTTTTCTGTTTTATCTTTAGTCATATCTCAATGGATGTTTCCATCTTATATTATATCTGTCTCTTTATAATGTATTTTTGTTTTTCCACTACTTTAAAATGTATGTGTGTGTGACAAAGATAACAAAAAAGATATTCTTTAAAAAAGAAAAAGCAATATCTTTTTTGTTATCTTCTTTTTGCCAGGAAGAATGCCGGTATACTCTCTATTATTTTTCAGGCATGGGGGAGCTGATAGGAATCCAACATTCTTTTATCGCCTTCACTGCCTTGGGAGTATAAGGAATGTTGTGTTCTCTAATATACAGCATATAGTAATAGCAGTATTGAACAAATTTATCCAATCTCATAGTCTGGTCATATTTTTCATACCTGTGCAAGGAAGTTCCGTCGCAATGGAGTATTTTGGCAGCCTGATACCAGTTGAGCTTGCACATACACCGCAGTTCAGTGAGCAAGGTGATGAGGGTTTGATACTGTTTTTCAATCTCACTTAAAATAAGTTTTTCTTCTAATAAGATGTTCATCTTTTTATGATTTAAAATGTTTGTTGGGCGCAAAATAAATAAATAAAATCGAAAGTACCACCCGGAAACTTTTGTGCAATACTTCCAAAAACTCTTCCCACCTTTGCGCGCAGAGCCGGGATGTCCTGACTTTTAACGAATTAACTCATTTATGAAGAAGGATCAATATTTTAGTATCGAAGTAAATTATTTGCAGGACGACCAGCTAACAACCATGCTGATGGGGGTTGAAAACGCTGCGGAGGCGTTCGGTATCTATGTATGGTTGCTGGCGCACTTGCGCGCAAAAGACCAGTATGCCGCTTCCTATTCCGACGCGTGCCTGAAAGCTTTTTGCCAGATGCATGGCGTATCAAAAGAGGTAGTGTGGAAAGTGATAACCGGT
>JAUUNK010000315.1 GCA_030844565.1 Bacteroides ovatus | reverse complement strand
TTGCTTTAATCTTATAGTTGCCGTCCATATCGGTTGTTGTACCAAGTCCCGGTTGGTTTTTTACTACAATAGCCACCCCTATGAGAGGTTCGTTGTGGCTATCCATCACTTTCCCTGTTATTGTCATCTCTCTTTGAGCACAGATATTTAACGCAACGAGGAACAGTCCGATTCCTGTCAGGAATCTTTTCAGATTTGTATTTTTCATGTCGTGAATCGTTCTTTATATGACAGATTTCTTATTCATATTTAATCATACGGATACGATGGTTCTTGGTATCGGCGACATACAGTGTCCCTTCTTTATCGAAAGCCACGCCCATAGGTTCATTAAACTTTGCATCCGAAGGTTTTCCATCCAGGAATCCTTTTTTCTGGGGAGTACCTGCAAAAGTGGAAACCATGCCGTCAGGAGTTATTTTTCGAATAGTATGATTGAGCATTTCGGCAATAAATAAATTACCTTCTTCATCTACAGCACCCTGGAAAGGCAACCAGAACCGTGCTGCGCCTCCCACTCCGTCAGCATATCCCGAAGAAAACTGGGTTCCCGCAAAAACGGTCGGATTCTCCAAACTCTTAGTCTGGAAATTATAGATTGATTTATAAACGGCATGGGTATCCGCACCTATTAAATAAAGAATATTTCCGTCTCTTGTGAATGCCAGGCTGACAAAGTTATTATCTCCTAACGTGGTAGCTACGGTGGATTGACGGGTTTCCAAATCATACCGGTATACTGTTCCTCCTGACTTCACAGCATAAAAGATTGTTCCATCTACCGGATTCACGGCTATGTCTGAGGCAGATTTTGCTTTTATTAATTCCCTTGCATTCATAAAGCCATTATCTCTGGTGACCGTGAACACACCTGTTCCATTATCATTTCCCACCTCATTGGTCATATACAAAGTTTTCTGGTCGAGCGAGAAATCAAGCATTACGGGATTAGACATGCTGCCGGAACCGCGGAAAGGAGAGGTTACCTCATTTCTTGTTTGAGAGATGACCCTCAAACCCCTGTTATTTTCAATGAGATAAATATCTCCGTCATTATCGACTTTGAGGGTTCGCGGTTCAATGAATCTAGCTTCGTCCAGTCTCCCGTTCACAATCTCACTTCCTCCGTCATTGTTGGTATACCCGCATAAAGTCGATACGACTTTTGAAAACTTATAATCAAAGTTCTCCTCAAAAGTATAAGTCTGTTTCTCTGTGTCTCTGCCGATTTCCACTCTTACCGGTCCCACATCGGCTCTGCGGGGAACGACTGCATAAATCCGTGTATCAGCCACACCTATTACTGTTGCCCTTTTCTCATTTACATAGACTTTCACCAAAGCAGTGTCTAAACCAAAATTAGTTCCTCTTATCACCAGCTTTGTACCTACTCCTCCTTCTTTGGGCAGGAATTCGTTGCATACTATCGGTGCATGGGGGTCGTAAGTATGGAGTGCAGCTCCATCTTCTTTACAAGAAGCCAAAGAAATAAGGAGAGAAGCCACTAATAGAGTCCCGCTCCTCAACAATAAAAAGTGTCTTTTTTTCATGTAGTAAGAATTTAAAATTAATATTTAGTTTACGTGTTATATTCTCCGGAGGCTGGTAGGTGGCATGATGGCTACCATGCTTTGTCGTCCCATTTATAAATCTTAATATCTTTGATGATAGCACTTCCGTTTTTCAGGAAAAAGAATAGTTTGCGTCCTTTTTTCTCCGGCAGGCGGTTTATGATAGACCTTTTGCCGTTGATATTCATATCGATAAATTCATCTTTCATTATTATATCCAAGACGATAGTCTTTTGTAAATCTTTTACGGTGTTTATACCGGTGTTGTAGATAAAAGCACTTTCTTTATTTGCATTCAGTTCCACTTTGTATCCCCTTTCCCTTTTGTCTGAGGCCCTCACAAATAAACCTAATTCATCATAATTGCTTAAAGGTTCTATTTGCATGGTAATCCGATAATTCACAGGCAGGTTTGATAAGGAAGCTATACTGGTTCCATTTGGAGAATTTAAAGTCAGTTTTCCTTTCGAATAGGAAGTCGTTCCGCTTCCATCCGGAATTTCTATTTCAGGCATTTGGATAGGAGTCATGGGTGGAAGAGACTCCTGGAGGAATTTTGTATATAGCGTGCCGTTTGCCTCTTGCGCCACTTCCCTGAGGAGCATATTCCCTCCCCAAATAGGACCGTCAAAATCCTTGTTATTGCTTCTGCAAGGCATGTATGCTACCGCTATCCTCCGGTTATTTTTATATTCTGCTGTCTTATATACACTAGCCCATGATTCCACGAAAGCTTGGGTAGTAGGATATTCCCAGGGACCATACGGCTTTCTCGACTTAACGTAATAAGTATCACCTCCAATGCTATACAGCAAATAATACCAGCCATTCCATTGGAAATAGTCCGAACACTCCGGAGTAGAAACTTGACCTGTTAAGGGAGACTCGGTTTCTTTCCATTCTTTTAGGTCTTTTGAAACAAGATGAACTAAATATCCGCCAAAACCGTCCAATTCAGGTTCTTTTTTATAACCGGAAATAAAAAGGTGATACATACCTTCTTTATCTTTAAAAACTTTAGGATCTCGGAAATCGCGGCTAATGCACTCTTTCGGTGCATAATAGAAAGGGTTGGGCTTTTGTTTTACGAAAGATTTGCCTCCGTCTTCACTCATGGCATAGCTTAATTGTTCGTGAGTTCCTTTGTCATCTTGTACCCGGGTGGAATAAAATGCATAGAATTTGTTTCCGTCTGCAATCACCGAACCTGTGCAAATGGATTTCTCCCAATCTTCATCAATGCCGACAGCTACCGGGTGGTGTGTCCAGTTCACCAAATCTTTAGAGGTGCTCAATGCCCATTGATGTCCACCCAAACCTCCCAGTCCCGAATGATGTCCTTCGTCTAGCAGCCAATAAATGTAAAAGGTATCTTTATAATAATAAGGCATGCAGTCGCCCGTAAATAAATGTTCCTCTGCCGGTTTAAAATATTGGAGATTTACAGTTCTTTGAATAGCTGGATTGTAGTCTTTTACCACTTGTGCATACAAATTGGTGGTAAACAGGATAAAACTAAATAGAAGGTGTGTCTTCATAATAAGATTGTTTTAGGAGTTTGTTAACTTAGTTTTTAGTAAATGTATTTATATACGTTGCAAACATAAACTTAATTTTTATAATATGCAAATGTAAATGCAACTATTTGCTATACATTTATATCATATATGTAATATATAGATGTTACATATATCTTAAGATAGACATTGATATAGTAGTAACTGTACCGAGTCAATATAAAAACAGGTCTGTGGATAATACCATAGACCTGTTTTAGGTTGGTGAGAGCAGATTATCTGTCTATACTCGTTGTATGGATAGGGAGGCTATAATTGATTCCGGCATATTAACATCATGCAGGCGAAATTCTCTCTGTTTACCAGATGTTGTGATGTATTGATACCTCCGTCGATGCTCCACCGCTGGGAGTATGCTTCGGATTCGGCAGATACCGACGGATGCGTCCGTTACCTGATGGTAGCTTTCAGTCTGCCCCATTTTGTGCGGGTGTTTACAAGTGCCGTGGGCATGTCGCCGTCAAAGTATCGAAAGCAATTCAGATAGTAGTTTAGCGTACAGGTTATTTTCATGCAGTCTTGGCTTTAGGCTTCAATTATTAAGTTCATTGATATTACGGAGCGGTTCCTAAAAAATTATGTATACATCCACCCGGCTAAAAATGTATTTTATCGCGGTATTCCGAGGGAGTCATTCCGGTGTAATGATGAAAATAGCGGCTTAATGAAGACAAGTCGGTAAAGTTGACCAGGGCTACGATCTCCTTGATGTCCAGAGAGGCTTGTCGGAGCAGTGATTTTATTTCCAGAATCGTATAATAAACGATCCATTCGCGGGCCGATTGACCGCTGATGCTTTTAACCGCTGTAGTCAGGTATTTGGATGATACGTGCAGTTTGTCAGCATAATACGATACATCTTTCCCTTCGAAGTGATCTTCGATCACCATGTGCAAAAAATCGAATGTTATTTTTTCCTTGTTCGAATATTTGATATTTTTAGTTGTGGGGTCATTCCGGTAGAAGGTGTAAACAGCCCAATAATGTAGACGCAACAATTGCATGACCGACTCCCTCCGAAAATCAGGAGGCGCTCCTTTACTCCAGGATGCCATGCAGTCGCAAAAATATTCGAATCGAAGAATGTTGCTTTCATCCGGTGCCGAGGCGATATGCCGGTGCATGTAGGAGAAGAAATCCGGTGTCAGCCTCCACAGAGAACTCAGGGTATCGATAAACATACTTTTCGATACCTTATAAAACAGCATCTCGAAATCATCGCTGACTTCCCGGATGGATGCAAGTTGCCATGGGACCAGTGTAATGACCATTCCCCGTTCTATACGGCTCGAATTATTGTAAATCTGCACAACTGCCGTACCAGACAGGCACACGGCTCCGATAGCCACACTCAGAAAGGAGGGGCAATCGGTAATGGGAAAACGATCCATACTTCGGTAAATGCCGAATTCTCCGTTTTCAATCTGCAGCTCGGTGTTTATGTGGTTTGTATCATACATAATGCAAAGATACGGTTTTCTATTTTTGGACCACAAATGGAAATCCTCAAAAAAACAATCGAATATTTTCAATTCTTCGCTAATCGCATACAACTCACGACTGAGGTGGCTACCGACGTTGTTATATGGTTAACTTTGTGTAATAATAAGACCTGCTTACACGAATGTACCGAAAAAATCGCAAAAAAGCAGGTACTAAATATTAAAATTCTATGTTACACCCGATAGCAGTCGGCACGGAACTCAAACGCGGTATCCGTATCATAGCGAGTTCGGTTGCACTTATTTGTGGATTATGTTGGTTCACATGTTGTTCCACCGCCAGTCGCCGGTTACCTCTCCGGCATATTCTGGTACTACACTCTTACGCTCCCGACAATCCCCGTTGCCTGAAGATGAACGGGC
>JAUUNK010000314.1 GCA_030844565.1 Bacteroides ovatus | reverse complement strand
CACCTCAGCGACCACGCCGAGTCGTGGAGCGAACCTCCCTACCGGAATCATCCGGATGGCTACGACGTTTACTGGGCAGAATATAATAAGTGGGAATTGTGGATGAACTCCGAATCCGGTAAAACTATTAATCCAAAAACTATGCGGGGACCTTTCTGTGAATCGGCCGAAGTGCCCGACACTGCCTACGACGACGGCAAACTGGCGAACCGCGCCATCCGGGATCTCAAAAGACTCAAAGAACTGAATAAACCTTTCTTCCTCGCATGCGGATTCTGGAAACCCCATCTCCCCTTCAACGCTCCCAAGAAATATTGGGATTTATACAAACGTGGAGAGATTCCCCTTGCCGACAACCGTTTCCGTCCCGAAGGACTGCCCGAACAGGTACGCAACTCCGGAGAGATTTATGCCTATGCCCGCGTCAGCGACACGAGCGACGCCGACTTTCAGCGAGAGGTGAAACATGGGTATTACGCCTGCCTTAGCTATGTAGATGCCCAAATCGGAAAAGTCTTGGATGCGCTCGACGAGCTGGGATTGGCAGACAATACCATCGTTGTCTTGCTGGGAGACCATGGTTGGAACTTGGGAGAACATGACTTTATTGGCAAACACAACCTGATGGACCGCTCTACGCATGTACCTTTGATAATACGCGTACCGGGAATGAAGAAAGGTAAAACGAAGTCAATGGTAGAATTTGTCGATTTATATCCTACTCTATGCGAACTTTGTCATCTCCCTGCACCTGAGGAACAGATGGATGGACGCAGCTTTGCAGCAATTTTCAAAGACCTGAAAGCCAAGATGAAAGAAGAAGTTTACATCCAATGGGAAGGAGGAGACAACGCCGTAGACCGTCGGTTCAGCTATGCCGAATGGATGAAAGGAGGCGTGAAGAAAGCCAGCATGTTGTTTGACCACCGGATTGACAAAGAAGAAAACAAAAACCGAGTGAACGAGAAGAAATACAAAGATAAGGTTGAATCACTCTCTTCCTTCATTAAAGCGAAGAAATCAACATTGACAAAATAAGTATGAAAACACATCTTTTGCAGTGCAGCCGCTTATTTATTGTAGCGGTGCTATCCCTGTTTTATGGGACATTGGTCTTTGCCCAACGCCAAGACATCTTGTTGAACGACCAATGGGCGTTCCGTTTTTCACATCATGTACAACCCGGCACGGAAATAAGAGTGGATTTGCCGCATACCTGGAACGCCCGGGACGCCCTCGCCGGCAAGATGGACTATAAACGGGGAATCGGCAATTATGAAAAGAAGCTCTTCATTCGCCCCGAGTGGAAAGGCAAACGTCTTTTTCTACGGTTCGAAGGAGCCAACAGCGTTGCCGATGTATTTATAAACCACCGCCACATAGGCGAGCACCGCGGAGGATATGGAGCTTTTGTCTTCGAGATTACCGGAAAAGTGGAATATGGAAAAGAGAACTCGCTATTGGTGAGGGTCAACAACGGAGAGCAACTGGACATTATGCCTCTGGTAGGAGATTTCAACTTCTACGGAGGAATCTATCGGGATGTACATTTACTGATTACGGAGGAGACGTGCATTTCTCCCTTGGATTATGCTTCTCCCGGGCTACGCCTGGTGCAAGACAGCGTGAGTGCCGACTATGCCAAAGTCCGTGCCCTCGTCCAACTCTCCAACGGAAACGGGGCAAACCGGAAAGTAGAGGTTACCATACGTGTGTGGGATGGAGAAAAGATAGTGGAAGAGAATACTCAAGAAGTATCTCTCCCCGCCCATGCCGCCACCCAGCAAGAGCTGGCACTGGAAATAAAACACCCTCATTTGTGGAATGGCAAGCAAGATCCCTTCCTCTATCGCACAGAAGTTACTCTTTCGCAAAATGGACGTGAAATAGACTCTGTGACCCAACCGTTGGGGCTTCGTTTCTACCGCATAGACCCTGATAAAGGATTCTTTCTCAACGGCAAACATTTACCACTCCGCGGCGTCTGCCGCCATCAAGACCGCAGCGAAGTAGGTAACGCACTCCGCCCTCAACACCACGAGGAAGACGCATCCCTGATGGTAGAGATGGGTGTAAACGCGGTGCGCCTGGCACATTATCCGCAGGCTACTTATTTCTATGATCTGATGGACAAGCTGGGCATCATCGTGTGGGCAGAGATTCCCTTTGTCGGTCCCGGAGGCTATCTGGACAAAGGTTTCGTGGACCTGCCTGCTTTCCGTGCCAACGGAAAAGAACAACTTAAAGAGTTGATTCGCCAACACTATAATCATCCTTCTATCTGTCTGTGGGGGCTTTTCAATGAGTTGAAAGAAGCTGGAGATAATCCGGTGGAATACATCAAGGAGCTGAATGCCCTGGCTCACCACGAAGACCCTACCCGCCCCACCACCTCTGCCAGTAACCAGGCAGGCGACCTGAACTTTATAACAGACGCCATTGCATGGAACCGCTACGACGGCTGGTACGGAGGAACTCCCGATGATTTGGGAAAATGGCTCGACAGTATGCATAAGAATCATCCGGAGATCCGCATTGCTATCAGTGAATATGGTGCGGGTGCCAGCATCTATCACCAACAGGACTCGTTGGTTAAATCCGTTCCCAACAGTTGGTGGCATCCCGAAAACTGGCAGACATACTATCACATAGAAAACTGGAAAACCATTTCATCCCGCCCCTATGTATGGGGGAGCTTCGTATGGAATATGTTTGACTTCGGCGCTGCCCACCGGACGGAAGGTGACCGACCGGGAATCAACGACAAAGGCTTAGTGACCTTCGACCGGAAAGTGCGCAAAGACGCTTTCTACTTCTACAAGGCCAACTGGAACAAGGAAGACCCTCTGCTTCACCTGACCGGCAAACGCAATATCCTGCGTACACGACGGACACAGACCATCCATGCTTTCACTAACCAGTCGGGAGCCGAATTGTTTGTTAACGGCAAAAGTTATGGAAAAGTACAACCCAACCAATATGCCATCCTCGAATGGAAAAATGTGGAACTGCAACCGGGAGAGAATGAAGTTAAAGTAGTTTCCACTGACAAGAAGAAGTTATTGAGAGACAGCTTTGTTTGCAGACTGGACTCAGCTCTCTAAGTTCATACCTTTGCGAGAAAGAAAGTTTGACATCGACATAGCAAAGTTCTGCCAAAGCAATGGGAAAGTTTTGCCATCCCCGTGGCAAAGTTTTGCCAAGCCTGTGGCAAGGTTCTGCCAAGCCTATGGCAAAGTTTTGCCAAAGGCTTGGCAAAACGCAGGCTTTTACTTCTTCTTGGATGTCTTTAAAAAGAGCACCGGAACCACACATAAGAAAGTAATGATAAACGCAATGAAGAAGTCATCGTTAATGGCGCTGATATATCCTTCGAGGTCTATCCGTTTCAACACAAGCATCTCGGCAATCTCCTTCGCATCTGCCGGAGTCCTTCCGGCAGTATGTTCAATGAAACTGCCCAGCGAATGCAAAGTCTGCCGGTAAACATCTCCCGTATAATTCACCGCCTCTGTATATCTTTGAGTATGAAAAGCAGTGCGCTGAGTCAACAGGTGGCTGAAGATGGCGACTCCAAAGCTTCCCCCCATCTGGCGGATAATGTTAGTGATGCTGGATGCCTGCGCCATGTCTTTGTTCCGAATATCCACCAAAGCAAGAGTCAGCAAAGGAGTAAACAGCAAACCCATTCCCAATCCCCGGAGATACAAGCTCGCCATGATATACCATTTCTCCGTAAGAAAAGACAGATAGAAATTCATGTAAAAGCTGAAAGCCATCAACAACAATCCCGAGATGATAAAAATCTTGGGATTGACCCGCTGCATCAGCTTGCCTGAGATGGGAGATGCTATCCCCTGGATGATTCCCACAGGCATGAAGAACATACCTGCCTGCAGCGCGGTATACCCCAGATTATCTTGCAGATAAAGGGGAATGAGGAAAGTGCTTCCAAACATCCCGATGCCGAAGATAAACAAAATAAGGTTCGCCACAGCAAAGTCTTTATCAGCAAAAAGGCGCAAATTGATAAGAGGCACTTTCACCGTAAACTCAAAGTAAAGAAACAAGATGAAAGTGACTACGGCAATCCACATACAGCCAAGCACCACCGGACTGTCCCACCCCACAGAGTTGGTGGAAGAATTGACTTCCGCCAGACCATACATAAACACCGGCAAGAAGATGGCGGAAGTGATGAATCCCGGAATGTCGAAGGGTACTTGCGTCCCTTTCACATGCTCTTTCTGTACGATGGCGGTGACAATCAGAGCAAAGATACCGATGGGAATATTGACATAAAAGATATAATTCCAGTCCATATAGTCCACCAGGTATCCCCCGATAGTGGGACCGAACGATACCGAAGCTGCCGATGCAATCGACCAGAAACCCAGCGCTGTTCCCCGCTGCTCCGGGGGGAACACGTCGCTCACAATAGCCATACCTACGGGAAGCAACATTCCGCAACCGAATCCCTCTATCACCCGCCAGAATATCAGCTCTTCGATAGTAGACGAACTACCACACATAAAAGAGCCCGCCGTGAAGACCAGTAATGACAGGAAGTAGACCTTTTTATACCCGAAACGTTCGGATAACCATCCGGCAGCAGGCAGGATACTCGCCATCGAAAGCATATATCCGGTGAGTACCCACTCTGCCACATTAATATCAGCACCGAGCGTTCCCATGATAACGGGAAGCCCGGTATTGACCACTGTCGAGTCGAGCACCGCCATGAAGGTACCTATCATGATGTTGCCCAACACAATCCATTTATAATAAGGACTTTCTTTCATTCTTTGATAATCTTCACGTTAGCCGACATTCCCGAAAGTAAACGCATGCGGGCTTTCTTTTCAGCATCTCCTTCCACCCGGTCGATAGAGATTTTCAGAGGAATGCGCTGAGCCACTTTAGTATAGTTGCCGGATGCATTGCTGGGGGGAATCAGAGAGAACTCCGTAGCTGTATTGGAGCCGATATAAAATTTCTTGCCATAGAACTTTAACCCGGGATAGGCATCGAGCGTGAACATGGCAGGTT
>JAUUNK010000030.1 GCA_030844565.1 Bacteroides ovatus | reverse complement strand
CACTGATCCCACCGAAAACGAACAACCACGTTACCTGCCGGAGTGGATACGTACCACTCTCTCAGGAGAAGAAAAAGAGAATGCAGTGGTACTCTGTAACGAATCCCTATTATTGCCCGTACTCCACTCTATTCCGCCAGAAGTGAATTATGTCAACATCACTATGGGATTTCCCTTGGCACAAACACCGATATACAGTTTCATTAATGCCGCTCTCGAGCTACAGACCAATGGTTATCGTACAGACATTGGCCGTTACCACTTCGAAGCGGTACAAACCATGTTAAAGCACCCTTATACCCGACAACTCTCTTCCACTGCGGAAACAGTAGAGCAACAACTCACCCGCACCAACCGTTTTTACCCGTTCCCTTCGGAATTGAAACAAGACGATTTTCTAGCGCGAGTGTTTACTCCTTGTCAAGGCATCAAAGGGCTGTGCATTTATCTCACGGAATTACTGAAAGAGATTTCCGTGCTCTATCGCCAGGAAACTGCTTCTTCTGATATTTTCAATCAACTATACCGAGAATCCCTGTTCAAGAGCTATACTCTGATCAACCGTTTCATTCACCTTATTGAAAACGACGAATTGAACATACGCATTAGCACACTTAAGCATTTGCTGACAAAAGTGCTACGGAGTACCCATATTCCTTTCCACGGAGAGCCCGCTATTGGATTGCAGATCATGGGAATACTGGAAACGCGTAACCTTGATTTCAAAAACATCATCTTGCTTTCTCTCAATGAAGGACAACTACCCAAGGGAGGAGGAGAGTCTTCGTTTATCCCTTACAACCTGCGGAAGACTTTCGGCATGACTACCATTGAAAACAAAAATGCCATCTACGCTTACTATTTTTACCGGCTCATGCAACGAGCAGAAAATATCACCTTATTATATAATACTTCGTCCGAAGGACTCAACCGGGGAGAATGGTCTAGGTTCATGCTACAATTCCTTGTAGAATGGCCTTACCCTATTACCCGTCAATATCTGGAAGCTGGACAATCTCCTCAAACCAGTAAAGAAATACATGTAAAGAAGATACAAGAAATAGTAGATGTACTTCACTCTACTTACAACTGCACCCTCAACCGCCAAGCTATCATCCTCTCGCCTTCGGCACTCAACACATATCTGGATTGCCGAATGAAGTTCTATTTCCAGTATATAGCCCGCCTTCAGGCTCCCGAAGAAGTAAGTGCTTCTATCGACTCAGCACTCTTCGGAACCATTTTCCACCGTTCGGCAGAACTTATCTACCAAGACCTGACCGTCAACGGTCCCCTGGTGCGCAAAGAAGACCTCGAACGACTTTTAAAGAATGATCCACGGTTGGATAATTATGTTGCCACCGCCTTTAAAGAGAAATTTTTCCATGTATCTTCGGAAGAAAAGCCGGAATATAACGGCCTCCAGCTCATAAACTCTAAAGTTATCGCTTCTTATATCAGGCAACTCCTGCGCAACGATCTGCAATATGCTCCTTTCGAAATGGTAGGAATGGAAATAAAAGTAAAAGAAACGATTGAAATTTCTACTTGCCGAGGTCCTGTGCAACTGCAAATAGGGGGAACTATCGACCGACTGGACCGCAAAGAAGGCATCTTACGAATTGTAGATTACAAAACAGGGGGAAGCCCTAAGATTCCTACCAATGTAGAGCAATTGTTTGTTCCCGCCGAAGGGCGTCCCAATTATATCTTTCAAACATTCTTATATGCAGCCATCGTAAACCGCCGACAGCCATCCTTGCAGGTAGCTCCGGCTCTGCTCTATATCCATCGAGCATCATCAGAAAGCTATTCGCCCGTCATCGAAATAGGAGAACCAAGAAAAACAAAAGTTCCTGTCAGCGACTTCTCCCTTTTCGAGAAAGAGTTCCGGGAACGGCTACAAACTTTGCTGGAGGAAATTTATAATCCGGAAGAGCCCTTCACCCAGACGGAAGATATTAAGAAATGTGCTTTTTGTGATTTAAAGTCTTTGTGCAGAAGGTAAAAAAGAACTGGACCGGGAAAGATTTTAATCTTCCCGACCCAGCTTAATAATTAACCATGGAAATCTTAATCTTGTGAGGTTATTTTTTTAATGGGATAGAAAAACTGAATGTGGAACCCAATCCCTTCGTAGAAGTAAACCACAAATCTCCACCATTCTTATTTACAAAGTCTTTGCAAAGCAAAAGTCCCAGACCTGAACCTTCTTCGTTATTTGTACCGAAAGTACTAAAATGCGTATCGGCGTGTAACAACTTCTTCTGGTTGTCTTCATCAATGCCACAACCATGGTCTTGTACACCAACTACTGCCATTCCATCTTTTTCTTCCAGCTTTACTAATATTTCCGAATCCTCATTACTGAACTTAATGGCGTTACTGATAAGGTTGCGAATCACCGTCTTTATCATATCAATATCAGCATACACAGCCATGCTATCCGCCGAGGTTTCAAACTTAATGGTAATCTTTTTCAGACCCGCCACCATTACGAATATCTCAATCACTCCTTCGACAACTTCTACCATATCAATGTTCTGATATACCACCTTCAACTTACCAATCTGACTCTTTGTCCATTTCAGCAAGTTATCCAGCAAAGCAAAAACATCTTCCGTTGTCTGGTTCGCCATCGTGAGCAATTCATACATCTCATCTCCTATCATCTCACCTGGAAGATTGAGAATCAACATATTGAGCACCATCTTGATAGACCCCATAGGCGACCGAAGATCATGCGCAATCACCGAATACAGTTTGTCGCGTCCCATGATAGTCTTGCGCAACTCTTCTGTTTGGGCAACGATTATTCGTTTTGCAGCCACCAAAGATATCTGATGGGTCACCCGGATAATAAGCTCTTCTTTGTTAAATGGCTTCGAAATAAAATCATTCCCCCCTACCTGAAAACCTTTTACGATGTCAGCCGTACTATTCAGGGCAGTAAGGAAGATTATAGGAATCTCCGCCGTCTCGTGACGGGACTTCAGCTGCTTAGCCACCTCAAAGCCGCTAAGGTCAGGCATCATTACGTCTAATAATATCAAGTCGGGATGTTCTTTCTCAACCTGTTCAAAAGCTTGATGTCCATTGCTGGCAGTCACAATATTAAATTTCTCATTGGTAAGAAGCACTCTTAATAAAAGTACATTCGACATTACATCGTCCACAACGAGAATCTTATATTCCGAGGGATTTATTTCCATATTCATCTTTATACAGCTTTATTATATTTACATTTACTTCCGATACATTTTAAAATACTCAATAGTGGGCTGAAGCCCTTCTTCCAATTGGATGGTAGGCTCCCACCCTAATTTTTCCTTTGCCAAGCTGATGTCCGGACGTCGCTGTTGCGGATCGTCATAAGGCAAGGGTTTAAATACAATCTTAGATTTAGAACCGGTCACTTCAATAACTTTCTGTGCCAATTCTAAAATAGAGAACTCGTTAGGATTCCCAATGTTCACGGGACCTACAAAATCATCCGGCGACTCCATCATCCTTATCATTCCTTCAACCATATCGTCGATATATTGAAAACTCCGGGTTTGTTCACCCGTCCCATAAATAGTAAGATCTTTATTTTGCAACGCTTGTACAACAAAATTAGAAACCACCCGACCATCATTCGGAAGCATACGGGGACCATATGTGTTAAAAATACGAATAATCTTGATACGTACATCGTTTTGACGGTGATAATCCATAAACAAAGTCTCGGCACAACGTTTCCCTTCATCATAGCAGGAACGGAAACCGATAGGATTTACATTTCCCCAATAAGTTTCGGGTTGCGGATGCACCATCGGATCACCATATATCTCACTGGTAGAAGCTTGCAATATTTTTGCTTTCAATCGTCTTGCCAGTCCCAACAAATTGATAGCTCCCATCACCGAAGTCTTGATAGTCTGTATAGCATCATACTGGTAATGGATAGGAGACGCTGGGCAAGCCAGATTGTAAATCTCGTCCACTTCGGCACAATAAGGATAAATAATATCGTGACGTACCAATTCAAAATGAGGATTATTCATCAAATGAATGACATTCTCTTTGGACCCTGTAAAGAAATTATCCAAGCATATTACGTCGTGTCCCTCGCTAATCAGCCGAGTACAAAGATGTGAGCCTATAAAACCGGCTCCCCCGCTAACTAAAATTCTTTTCATGTTCTAATTTTCTATTTTTAAAGCGCTAGCACCGCTCTGTTGTTGTTTGCAATTACGACAAATGTACTCTATTTGGTCATAATATGCAAGTAATAGAGAAATATATTTTGTAAATAAGGGGTAAAAGATACATTTTTATCAATAGAAGAGGAAAACGGACAGACTTTAAGGGGGGTGTCAAAAGTGAATCAAACATTCCGCCACTGTACCTATAGCGGAATATTCCTTACACACGTTTCTTATTCAGCGCATTGCATAGTGTTTTATAGTATCAGATAACTTAATGATAACTAATATTTTCCGCTAAAAAGCAGATGATATATTTTTTATTTAATCGATTTATAACGATACATTGCAGTGACACAATGCCAACACCAAGCCACAACTGTTTTTTAGAAATTTATAGTGAACGTAATAGCTGTTAATAATCGATTTGTAAAGTGTTAACAGCTGATTTGTCAAGTATTAACATCCATCGTGACAGATATTAACACCTGACAAATCAACTATTAATAGCTGAGAAACTACTTATTAATACCCTCAAGCCCGAGCTTCTTTCATCAAATAAAGATATGAATAGAGTGGGTATAAAGTAAAGAGACTGTGACATTTTTTTCTGTTACAGTCTCTATACTTTATCCTTGAATAAAAGGCTATGTTTAATCAAGTCTGTTTCCCATGATTTTCAAAGGAAATAAGAATTCAGACAGACTTCTTTTCAGAATTATTTGGCACTTCTTCGTCCGGTATGCTGAATTCACGGTCGGCAAACAGTTCCGCTAAACCGGATATTTGTTTGAGACGTAAGAGTTCGTCACGGTCCATACCTATATTCTTCATAATCCATTGGTCAGACATTCCTGCCTTATCCAATTCGGCTACGATATGACACATCAGCTCAATATTATGAGTACCACGGGCACGATTGTGACGAATAGTGGAACTCATTCGGTTAGAAAGGTCTTTATTAATTACCACCACAGGAAGCAAACCATTTTCACGTTGGAAAATACGTTTAGATGTCTTCAATACTGTGTAACGGTGAAAACCGTCGACTAAGATATAATGGTCCAGTTCTTTGTCATAATAACAAACACAAGGCATTGTAAACCCATCTTCCCAGATAGACAGTTCCAGCAACTTCATCTCGGGAGGCGCAACGATATTAGGATTATAATCATTGGCATAAACCTTTTCTACGGGAACTGCTATTACATCATAAACAGGGCTCTTCTTTACACTCATACTACTAGGTTTTTATATTGTTCCATAATCTGACTTCTTCTGCTCATCTCTTCTTTAGTAGGAGAAAAACCCATATATTTACAAGCGTGGTCGTTCTTAAGGATACATACGCACATGCGCTTGTAAGTAGGTATTTCTTTAAATTCGGGAATATTAATATCATCTTGGTATTCCATACGGACGGGCTTTTTATGTGTCTTGTAGTTACTGTTGTCCATCACGATAATAGGAACTTTAGCTTTAATCAATTTCTGGATCGTCTCTTCACTGAGACACCCGCCCTTAGTACGCCAGAAGTTGACACTGACTGAAAGCTTACGCAAATAACTCTTCCGGGTACGGTCTGGCAAGGTAGATAAAAGGAAATACATAAATTCTCTCCATGTATATCCTTCGGGTAGTTTGATAGATTGCCAGCCCATGGCATGTGTTCCTCCATACATGCTGGTGAAATTGACACCATTAACGCGTCCTACCATCTTTCCCCATGTCTCCGGGTCGATAGCCCGATAGAGGGCAAGACTTTCCTGCGCTTCGCTGATAAAAGGACTCGCAACTCTTTGTTTCTCCAAGTTCACTCCGGCGCGGTAATACAAATCATACAAGATATTGTAATCCCACTTAAATTTCCCGTTGGCTGTCCACACGTCGGTGGTTTTCCAGTCAAAGATAGGATATACATTATAAATATCGTTTCCTACTTTCGAGGTCCACCGATAACGGTGATACATCTGGAATTTACGATTGAGATAGATACATCTCCATCGGTTGAAACTCTCTTGAGTGCGAATGCCGATAAGGCAACATGTGCGTACGGCATCTTTCTTATCGTGTAACCATTTGGCAAAGCGCATTTGAAATTCATAATCCCACATCTGAGTATTATAAAAGGGGAAATCATCCACCGTCATAGCATCTTTCGGCATCGGGCGCACCCAAAGATCTTTCTTACTAGCTTCCCACGGGCGCCAGAACGATTGATACATCGACGTACAGGTAGACACACGGAAAGGCACGCACACACGATATACGTCTACGATGTCTTTATTTGCCTCCAGCATCCGGTCAATATAATCAATGGTCATTTTATACTGTATCTCATAGTCCATGTGAAACACGCCGAGACGGACTTTCAGGTTATTGCGCCGGATATAGTCAATGCAAAGATTGAGTAACACCCCGCTATCTTTTCCACCTGAAAAAGACAGATACACATTATCAAACTCGTTAAAGATGACTCTTAGCCTCTCTTGTGTCAGTTCATAAACATTCTTACATGAAGTTTCTGCCTTCTTCATTTCTCTCTCCTCATTTTCACATACCGTTTCCATTCTTTCTCCACCACAAATCCATGCTTTTCAAAGGCACTTCGGTTTTCTACCAAGGTTACAGAGAAAAGCTCGTACTTCTCACCAAAAACGGCAATGGCCTGGTCCAGCAACAGAGTCAACACTTCATCTTGCTCAGGAGCAATATAATAATTATTAATCACAGCATAATTGGACTTCACTTCCAATGGAATAAATCCCTTCACCTGCTTCTTTTCCACAGCTATCAACCATTGAAAATGCTCAGTGGTTTTGAAAGGATAGTTGTTATTTGCCCGTATTACCCGAGGGTCCATTACTAACGGAGCCACCCAATGGTAAAGTTGCGGGTCATCCCCTTTGAATTGTAATATTTGTATCATAATTATAGTAGTAAGCGTTATTTATCTAGTTTCCAAGCTAGGATGAAGAAGGACACAAAAATACGCAAAAATATCATTTTCCCTATATTTTTGGGTATAAAATCACTGATAGTTCTACAAAATGCCCGTCTTGTCGGCGCTTACCTTTATTTCTTGCACCGGTTGTTCACGCACTTTATCCAGCGGATAAGATACATACCCCACCTTTTTGAAATCAATGTTTTTCAGGTCAAGGCAACGAATGGTATTATTATAAGCTGTTTTATAATATACTTTCCGGTTTGTCAAGTCTATCACAGAAGTCCATTGCGTAGCACTAGGAATATCCGGAACCTTTCCCGCAGCATGCTCGATACCAATAGGAATATCAAAGTTATTCAATATGTGGAAACATTGCAGCACTGTCTCGTAAGCTGTATCGCACTGGGGAGCGGTAGCTTTATAAAAAGCCGCCCGGACAAAACGTGAAGGAGGAGTTACATCGCCCGGTATACCCAGAAACCCGGAACCTGCTCCGAAAGGAAAGATAGTCACATCGCCCAGTTTATGTGCGGTAGCTCCTCCGGGATGAAGATTCACATAGTTATTCAGATTTGTCACTTGCCAGGGAAATCCGGGAGAATTAGTCAGCACTCCTATTTTATTATCATAGAAATGGGGCACACCCTCCACAAACTCAAGTACTACCTGCCTACCACTCGCGTCGGCTATACGCCAATGAACAGTAGAAGTAGCTCCCGGCTCATCAATACTCACAATACGTACCCGGGATATGGCAGCTTTCACTTCCTCTACGGTAGAAAAGCTGGATAATATCCAAGTAACAAATTGTAAATCAGAAAGCGTATGTGCCTTCTGGCTAGGGTCATAATCTGGATAACGCCCATAATGAGGAAAATAAAACAAACCGGCGGAAAGCCCTGCTTCGTTCAATCCTTCGGCTATAAACTCTTTGCGGATGATAGCTAGCCCCACTACCCCATACTTAGCCTGAAACGATAACCCGTCCACTCCAGAAGGTGTATAAGACTGTTGCACCTGTCCCGATGGAATTATCACATATTCACTAGGAAGAAAACTATCTCCCCATTCTATCGTACGCGCCTGTACATACCCCCCATCTTTTGCAAAGAAGGAAATGCCGGTACATGCCAAGGCAGGCATCCCAGCAACCAGCAACACGAAAAACCACATCCATCTGCATTTCATAAGCCACACAACTTTATAAAATTACTTTAATACATACATATCAGAAGGATAACAACTTCATATTTCTTTTAGTTCATCCCTCCTTTTTCTCATGAAGAATAGAGATTTATACCTTTCTCATGCTAAAAATGAAAAGTGTTTGTGTATCTTTGCAAGGCTAATTTTATAATTAACAACTTAAAAACAAACATTCACTACCATGAGATCTTCTCTTATTCATCTATATAAAGAAACGCAAAAAGGCAAATACAGCCTCACTTTACTACTTATGAAAATTAAAAGTTCATATCCATACCGACAATCTCCCAAGGATACTCATCACACTCTCAACTGAAGCCGTATGCGCGTTATACAATATTTTTTAGGATTTTGTTTTATTTTCTTTTTATTGACCGCCTGCCACTCTTCGGACAAACGAAGGGTGTTGGTCATTCATTCCTATGAAGATGACTATGTCTTATATCCGGAATTTAATAAACTGATTGCAAAAGAATTTTCCAAATCACATCTGCCTGTAGAAATCACTACCTTTTATCTCGACTGTGAACGTTACAAGGAAAAAGATGAGACAATAAGGATGAAACAATATTTGGATTCTATAAAAGATTGGAACCCGGATATCATTTTAGTAAACGAAGACCAGGCAACCTATTCTTTGCTAAGCACTTTCCATCCTCTGGTAAAACGGGTTCCTATCGTATTTTCGGGAGTAAATTACCCCAACTGGACACTTATCAAGCAATATCCAAACGTAACAGGCTTCCACGATAAGATAGATTTCCCCACTAACCTACGTATGATACGTGACCTGGCAATAGGAAAGAACCAAATATATACCATATTAGATTATACTTTCATTGACCGTAAAATCCGTGCAGATATTGACGAACAGCTCTCTAAAACCGAACTGATTTCCAATCTTGACTGGCACATCAACCGTCAAGAATCCAAAGAACAAGCTGAAAAAGGAAAGGTTTTATTTACAGCACTCTCTGTACGCCGTCCTTCTAAAAACTGGACTGCTAACCCCGACAGTAGCGGAGGAGACTTTTTATGGGCTATCAGCAAATACAGCCGTATGCCCTATCTACAAACCAAATTTGATTATACTACCGCTACACTGGCATCTTTTTCCACCCGTCAACGCTTTACGGCTATCAACGAATTGTTTGATTGTGGCTATCATTTCCTCGGCGGATATATGACATCTCTCCCCACACAAGTGAAGGAAATGGTAGGAGACGCCGCGCGTATCTTGCATGGAGAAGATGTCAGCCAGATACCTATCCAAGAAAGCGAAAAAGGGTATTTCCTAGACTGGAATATCATGCAGAAAGAAGGATTGGATCTGCTTGATGTTCCTGCCCAATATACCGTAATAAATGTGCCTTTCAAAGTACGCCATCCTATAGGGTGGTGGTTGACCACTATAGGAGTATTGTTTTTCATCATCTCTTTACTTATCTTCATCACTTACCTCTACTGGTTGGAGAAGCGGAAAAAGCAACGCGTGCTTTATGATTTGGAAGATGAGAGAGAGTCGCTCATGCTCGCAGTAGAAGGAGGCGACACATACGCGTGGCGGATAAAAGAAAAACTAATTGTATTTGAGAATGCCTTCTGGCGGTCTTTGAATATGGAACCACACCCTTTAGAAATCAAAGAATTCCTGTCTTTTGTCCACCCAGACTATATACCCATGGTGGAATCTCTCTTGGAAAAAACGATAGTCAACGGGAAACATTTCCTGAAAATACGATGCGATTTCAATGGAACAGGCTATCAATGGTGGGAACTGCGTTGCAGCACCATGGAAAGCATCCTCGGAGGACAAAAGACAACCGGACTTTTCCTAAACATTGAAGAATATAAGAAACGGGAACAAGAACTTATCGAAGCCCGTCAACTGGCGGAAAAGGCGGAACTGAAAGAATCATTCCTTGCTAACATGAGCCACGAAATACGTACTCCGCTAAACGCCATCGTAGGATTCTCCAACCTGCTCACTTCATCGGAAGTAGAACTTTCTCAGGAAGAAAAAGACCAGTTCACCGAAAGTATCAATCACAACACGGACATCTTGCTTAAACTGATTAATGACATTCTGGAAATATCCCGCATTGAATCCGGATATATGTCTTTCTCTTACAGCGACTGCCAAGTAGCTTCTATCATAGACAGTACCTACCAGACACATCAGGTACTCATGCCGAAAGAAATAGAGTTTATAAAAGCAGGAACCGACTGTGATTTATGGATATATGCAGATAAAGAACGCCTAATACAAGTATTAACCAACCTGCTCAACAACGCAGCTAAATTCACACCTCAAGGTTATATTAAACTCGGCTGGCAATACCTGGCGGCAGAAGGGAAAGTGGAAATCTATGTAGAAGACAGCGGTATAGGTATCTCTCCTGCCGAGCAAAATATGATATTCACCCGTTTCTATAAGCAAAATGAATTTGCACAAGGGACAGGATTGGGACTCTCTATCTGCAAAGTGATTGTAGAAAAGCTACAAGGCAACCTGTCACTCTGGTCCGAACCGGGAAAAGGAAGCCGCTTTTCTGTGTTCCTTCCTTGCACTCGCCGTTCCTGAAAATGTTTATTTGCCCTAATACTTTGCCTCAAAACTCAAATCTTCTTAATGAGGGAAACTTTTCATTCTTTGCCTTGTAATATTAGGCGATTATATTGTTGAATTTAAATATATTAAAAGTATGAATACAAAGAATGAATCAAGTAGCAATGAATCTCAGAACAGAGGTAATTCTACAGAGAGTAGTCACGAAAAGCATGTAGAAGCTGGACGCAAAGGTGGTGAAGCAAGAGCTGAGCACATGCGCGAAGGTAACAATGAAGGAGGCAACTCTGGTTCTTCCAATTCTGGTTCTAATAGCTCCTCTTCACAGAGCAGCCACGAAAAGCATGTAGAAGCTGGACGTAAAGGTGGCGAAGCGAGAGCTGAGCACATGCGCGAAGGTTCCAACGGTGGTAACAATGAAGGAGGTAACTCTGGTTCTTCCAATTCTTCTTCCCAAAGTTCTCATGAAAAACATGTAGAAGCCGGACGTAAAGGCGGAGAAGCAAGAGCTGAACAAATGAGAGAAGGCTCCAGCAGCTCTCAAGGTGGAAGTAGCAGAGGCGGTTCTCATGAACAACACGTAGAAGCCGGACGTAAAGGCGGAGAAGCAAGAGCTGAACAAATGAAAGAAGGCTCCAGCAACTCTCAAGGTGGAAGTAGCAGAGGCGGTTCTCACGAACAACACGTAGAAGCAGGACGCAAAGGTGGTGAAGCAAGAGCTGAAAAAGCTGAAAAATCTCACGCATAAGTCTATTTAATGCAAATATTCCTTGGGGAATGGAGATGACATCCTCTTTATTTCAAGTAGCTTCTTTTTAGGAAACAGACTTGAAATAGGAGGATGTTTTTTATGTTTATATTTGATTCATGCTAAAATTTCTTCCTATCTTTACCTCCGCTTATAAAATGACCCACGCAGTTGTCGGCATAGATATTTAAAGAGATGAAATTGAAAAATACGACTAATTAGAAATATGCATACTATGAAACGAATACTTTTCCTCTTATGCTTTTTGCTTTCCCTGAACGCGCATGCTGAATACTTCAAACACATAGGTATGTCCAAAGGACTTTCCCAACTGTCGGTGATGTCTATTTACCAAGACACTTTAGGACGCATGTGGTTTGGCACACGGGAGGGAATCAACGTATACGACGGTAACACTATCGTAGCTCACAAAGCATACACAGAAAATCATTCCAAAGCAGGAGGTTCCATCTTAATTGACAACGAAATACATACGATTACCGGAGACCGGCAGGGGGACATCTTCTTTCTTGCCGGAAAATCAATAGTAAAATATGATATTTCTAAAGAAAACTTCCGTTCCATTACCCAGGATGAAGCGAATGCACTTACTTCTTACGAGGGTAATATATGGTGTGCTGTAAGCGATGATATATGCTTTTATAATTCACAGACAGATAGCCTGGAAACCTTTATACACACCAACATAAAGGAAGCTACCTGGCTCACCCTGACCGCTGAACGAATTTATATCGGAAGCAAAGAAGGGCTATATGTAGCCGACCGCAGGACCAAAGAAACTACTCTCCTCATTCCCGACGTCAACATCTACCGGATATTCGAAAGTTCCCGCAAAGAAATCTGGGTAGGTTGCCGCATGGAAGGACTTTACCGCATAGCACTGGACGGAACCATCACTAAAGTCCCCTACCGTCCTGACTCTCCAGACGGCATCAGCAGTTGGCAGATACGCGACTTTGCCGAAGACAAGTTCCATAATATCTGGTTCGGTACTTTCGACGGATTACAAAAATATGACTACCAGACTGGAAAGTTTTCTCTCATCCGCGCCAACCGAAACACAGGCGGGCTGGACCATCCTTCCATCTTTGCCGTTTATTGCGACCGTCATGGCATCGTGTGGCTAGGTAGCTATTTTGGAGGTGTCAACTACTTCAATCCCGGACAAGAAGTCTTCTCCCGTTACAACTATGACCAACATGCTGACAAAGACTTATATTTCTCCTACATCGGTGAAATGACCGAAGACAAAGAACATAATCTATGGATTGGTACCGATGGAGGAGGTCTGAGCCGCATGAACCTGCGGACGCACAACTTCACTAACTATCGTGCAGGGAAAGGCAATGCCCTACCCCACAACAATATCAAAAGTATATGCTATGACTCCAAACGTGACTACTTATATATAGGCACCTACCTGGGAGGACTATCCCGCTATGACATACAGAAGAAACAATTCTATAACTACCTATACAATTCCGGCAAGAAGCCTCAACCGGGAAACATCATCTATCATGTCGCCTTTCACAAGGACCGTCTCTATCTTTCGAGCAACAACGGTTTTTATATGATGGATCCCGAAACAAATGAGTTTACCCGGCTGCATACCAACTTCTATTGCCAAAACTTCGACCTCGACAACAAAGGCAATGCTTGGCTGCTCGTATGGGGTTCATTGATACGTCTCAATCTTTCCAATCCAAAGGATGTTACCTACATTCCACTCAAAGAACGCGGTGTAGAGTTCCGCCCGACCAAAGTAAAAGTGACACCTCGGGGAATTTTCTTCGGTTCTTTAGGTTCAGGGCTTTTCTGTTATCATCCCGAAACCCAGAAAATGGTGAACTACACCACAAAGAACGGACAACTGCTGAGTGACTACTGCTACAATCTGGCTCTCACCCAACTGGGCAACCTCCTTATCACCAGTGACAAAGGTATCACTCTCTTCTCGCCCACCAACAACACCTTCCGTTCCATCGAGCTATCTGCCGACTTCCCCTCTCCTGTCATCATCAACGACTGTGGTATATACGTCACCTCGGACAATGAAATATATATTGGCGATATTAAAGGATTGACAGCTTTTCACGAAGAGAAGTTAAAAACATCTGGCGGTAAACGGGAACTTTACTTCTCCCAACTACTCGTTAACAACCAACATATTTATCCGGAAGACGAAACAGGCATTCTGCCTCTCTCTCTTCCCTTTATGAAAACTTTATCTTTGAAACATGACCAGAATAACATTACTCTTCACTTTGCCATTACCAACTATTCGGACATCCAGCAAAGCAACCATTATGAGTACAAACTGGAAGGTTTCGACAAAGAATGGATTATGGCACGACAAATGGCACTTCATTACACCAATCTCGATCCCGGAAGTTATACTCTTCGCATACGCATGCAGAACGGTGGATTCAGCGCAGGCGCAGAAGAAATATCTTTGCCTATCCGGATTGCATCTCCATGGTACAACTCTCCCTGGTCCTGGCTATTCTATATATCTTTCACCAGCCTTTGCGTAGCCTATTATATCCGCAGTAGGACCGCTCGCAAGGTGCTTGCTCTCTCGTTAGAGAAAGAGCAATTCGAGAAACAACAAATTGAACAAATGAACCAAGCCAAACTTTTGTTCTTCACCAACGTCAGCCACGAGTTCCGCACGCCATTGACTCTTATCATTAGCCATATCGACCAATTGCTGCAACAAACGGGCATTCCCCCTGCCATCTATAATCCTCTGCTGAAAATATACAAGAATACACAGCAGATGAAAAACCTTGTTTCCGAACTTCTGGATTTCCGGAAGTTCGAGCAGAATCACGTGACCTTAAAAATGGCCCGACAGAACTTGACTCCCTTCCTCAAAGAGATTTATTATTCTTTCTTCGATTATGCCCAGCGCCGCAACATCACTTTTCTCTTCACTAGCGATGATGAATCCGCTACTTGCTGGTTCGATGCGGTCCAACTGGAGAAGGTATTTTTCAACCTTCTCTCTAACGCTTTTAAATACACTCCGGACAACGGGCAGATAGAAATTGTTATCACCACTGTTCCCGATATTCGTATTCAAGTAAAAGATAGCGGAGCAGGAATAGATTCCTCGGAAGCTTCCCACATCTTCGACCGCTTCTACCAAGCTAACAGCGAACAAAAAGATACCCGAATGACCCGCGGCACAGGCATTGGACTCGCCCTGACGAAAAGCATTGTCGCAAAACACCAAGGCGACATTCATGTTGAAAGCGAAATTGGAAAAGGAAGTACTTTCGTAGTCCGCCTGCCCAAAGAGAAAGAAGACTTTGCTGAGGACAAAGACATCATCTTCGTGGACCACATCGAAGAAAAATCGTTCATTCCGAAGTCTCTGCCCATTAACATCGACCCTGAAGCGGAACCAGAAAACGCTCCAGACATCAACCCGGACAAAACAAAACATACCTTATTAATAGTAGAGGACAATGAAGACCTGCTGAAAGTGTTGCGGCAACTCTTCTCTCCTTTCTACAAAGCATTGATTGCCCGCAACGGCAAAGAAGGCCTAGAACTTGCCATTAGCGAGAAACCTACCCTTATCGTCAGCGATGTCATGATGCCGGAAATGACCGGAACGGAAATGTGCCTGCAAATCAAAAACGACATCGACCTTTGCCACATCCCCGTTATCTTGCTGACAGCGCTAAACACTAACGAACAGAATATCGAAGGATTGAACAGCGGAGCTGATGACTACATCACCAAACCTTTCGATGCAAGAATACTATTGGCACGTTGCAACAATTTAATCCGCAACCGCCTGTTGATTCAGCGCCAACTCAATGACAAGTTAATCAATGAAGTAGATCTGACAGACATCAATCCCATGGACAAAGATTTACTGAAAGAGGCAACAGAAATTATCGACGCCCACATCGACGATCCACAGTTCGACATACCTATGCTTTGCAAAGAGATAGGAATGGGCAGAACACTGCTCTATTCCAAATTTAAAGCCTTAACAGGAATGACACCCAACAACTATGTCCTAAATCATAAATTAAAACGTGCGGCAGCCCTACTTATCAAGTATCCCAACATGCAGATTGCTGAAATATCAGACCGCTTGGGATTCGGTTCCGCTGTTTACTTCACCCGATGTTTCAAAGGACAATTCAATGATACTCCCCAGAGCTATCGTAAAAAGAATACGTCGCCCCAGCCCTAGTTTAACTTACCATAAAACACTGATGATTATGAAATATTTCAGAACTCTATTTATCGCCTTCTTCCTCGGTCTTCTTTCCGAGCTAAGTCCTGTCTTTGCCCAAAAGAATGTAGCTCCTGTTTTAGAGTTCGGCTTATTTGCCGATACTCAATACGGGAATTGCGAACCGGGCAAAACCCGTTTCTACCGGGAGTCTCTCGCTAAACTGAAAGAATGCGTCGATTCACTGAATGCACGAGAAGTCCAGTTCACCATTAATTTGGGAGACATTATAGACAGAAACCAGGAAGACCTTGCCTCCGTATTTCTCTGTCTGAAACGCCTCCACGGCAAAGTCTATCATCTCACTGGTAACCATGATTATAAAGGTATCAAAGACAATCGGGAACTATACCGCAAGCTCGGCATGCCTTCCGAATATTATTCTTTTGAAAAAAAGAATTGGATATTCGTGATGCTCAACACCAATGAAGTAGCCGGCTACTCCAATGTGAAAGGCACAAAGAAAGAAAAGGAACTCATAGAGATGCGAAACAAGATTAAATCTACCGGAGGACTACAAGGCGCCAATTGGAACGGAGGTATCAGCAGCCGTCAACTAGCGTGGCTTGAAAATATTCTCAAAAAGAACCAGAAAAAAAAGAAGAATGTACTCATCTTTAGCCATCACCCCCTTTACCCGAGAACTGAGTTTACTGCCCTCAACAATCTAGAAATATTGGAAGTCATTGGACGATATGATTGTGTAAAAGCCATCTTTGCAGGACACCACCATGCAGGTGAATTCGGTTATTTCGGGAACATCCCGGTCATTACTGCGGAAGGTATGATTGAAACGCAAGACAAGAATGCTTTTGGCATCGTGAAGATATATGAAGATAAAATAGTAGTAGAAGGAAAAGGAAGAATGACTTCCCGCACATTTCCGCTGAATAAATAATTCAATTACGATTGGCTCCCATTTCTTTTATCCAGTATATATCTCCTCTCTTCCTCTTTCAAATAATCCACTACATATTCATAACCAATCCAGAAGTTGATTTTTAGAAAAGCCGGTGAGCTTTTCTAAAAATCCCGGCGGAGAAACATTTGTTTCTTGGGCAAGAAATTGTAATTTCCCGCCCAAGAAACTCTAATTTCCAGGCGAGGAAATTCATTAAAAACCGCAGAGGACTTAAAAACCATAGGAAGGCAGACATCTTATCCTTTTAAAAGATGCAGGCTATTTAAATACTTCTCTCTTACTAATTCCGATAAATAATATGTCCCTCCCGCAGCAGAAGGACATAAGTTTCTCATAATGTGGTATATATCTTCTTGAAGATACAAAGAGTACAAATCCTCCGGATACAATTAGTGCTACAATCAAGGAAAATTTTTCTATTACTTTCTTATAATATCGCCTTTCTTTGCAGTGAAAAGTTAATCATTTAAAAATTTTATGTACATGAAGACACGCATCACCACCATCCGTCTCCCTTCGGGGAAAAGAAACCTAATTCAGCCGCTATGGACGTATCCAGAAGGGAATGCTTACGCTACACACGGCATCAATCCACAATTAAAATTTATTTGTATTAACCACTAAAATTAAAAGCGTATGAAAAGACGAGTCAGTTCTATGAAGATTCCTTGTAGAATATGGCTGCTAGCAGCCACTTTGTCTTCCGGGCAATTGGCTTTTTCGTCAGGTACAGAGTATAACAATACTTTCCCAACAGACCTGGAAATAGCACAGCAAAGAAAAGAGATAGAAGTCACAGGTACGGTGTCCGATGCCATGGGACCTGTTATTGGAGCTACTGTCAAAGTGAAAGGAACAACCACGGGAGTAATCACCGATTTGGACGGAAACTTTAAACTGAAAGTTCCTGTAGGAGCTACTCTTATCGTATCCTACGTGGGATATGAAAACAAAGAAATCCACTACAAAGGAGAAAGAAATCTTAAAATCCAACTAAACGAAGATGTGCAGGCACTGGAAGAGGTACAGATTATCGCTTATGGTGCACAGAAAAAAGTGACTGTTACCGGAGCACTTTCCTCTATCAATAACGAAGAGTTACTGAAATCTCCGGTAGCCAGTATGGCGAATGCATTAACAGGTAAGGTAACAGGTCTTGCCAGTGTGCAGTCCAGCGGACAACCGGGAGCTGACGATGCCACTCTGTATGTTCGTGGTGTAGGTTCCTTGAGTACCGACCTTTCCCAACCTCTTATGTTGGTGGATGGAGTGGAACGTTCGTTCTTCCAACTAGACCCCAATGAAGTGGAAAGTATCACTGTACTGAAAGATGCTTCCGCCACCGCCGTATTTGGAGTACGTGGTGCAAACGGCGTTATCCTGGTGACTACGCGTCGCGGAAACTCGGGCAAAGCTAAAATAAACTTCTCTACTACGTATGCATGGCAGATGCCGTCGCGTGTACCGGAATTTGCTGGTAGCTACGAATATGCAACAGCTTACAACAATACCCAACTCCACGACGGAGTATCAGAAGACCAATTGGCTTTCTCACCTGATATTATTGAAAAGTTCCGCACCAACAGCGATCCGCTGGTATACCCCAATACCAACTGGACAGACATGCTCATCAAGAACTCTGCGTTACAAACACAACACAACTTTAATATATCAGGCGGTTCTGAGAGAGTTAAATACTTTGCTTCGTTGGGTGTATTCACCCAGGACGGTCTTTTCAACACCTTCGAAGAGAACGGAAACGACAAAGGTTTCAAATACAACCGTTACAACTACCGTATCAATATGGACATCGATGTCACAAAATCTACTACCATGCAGTTAAACCTGGGAGGATATTTGAATGACAAACAAGAGCCTAACTATAACAACGGTACGTATACCCAATTGAAATATTTGTTCCGTGATGTCTACACCGCTGTTCCTTTTGCCGGCGCAGGTATTGTAGATGGAAGATGGGTGGTGTCGGACACTGACCTTTTCTCCATCGGTAACTACTATGATGCATTGAACACTTACTACGGTAAGGGCTATAACAACCGTACCCAAAATACTCTGAACTTTGACTTCCAATTGACTCAGAAGCTAGACTTCCTGACCAAAGGACTCAAAGTGCATGTAAAGGGTGCCTATAACAGTGGCGTCACCATTACCAAACGCCGCGAAGGCCGTGCCAATAAGTACGAAGCCATTTATGATACCGACGGGCAGTTGATATATAAAAAGGTACAGGATTATCAAAAACTTGGATACTCCGAATCTACCGGACAAACCCGTAACTGGTATCTGGAAGCAGCAGTTAATTATCAGCGCACCTTCGGGAACCACCACGTATCGGGACTGGCTATGTATAATCAGTCTATGACTTATTATCCCTATGAGGGAAGCAGTCCGTCCGAATTTATCGGTATTCCCCGAAGCTACGTAGGCTTAGTGGGTCGCGTAACGTATGACTATAAAACCCGCTATCTGGTGGATTTCAGCGTAGGCTACAACGGTTCGGAAAACTTTGCCGAAGGCAACCGGTTCGGTTTCTTCCCCGCAGGTTCTCTAGGATGGATTATCTCTGAAGAAAGCTTCTTCCAACCCTTGAAAAAAGCTATCAACTATTTCAAGATTCGTGGTTCTTATGGTATCGTAGGTAATGACCGCGTGAGCGATTATTCCCGTTTCCTTTATCTGCCGGACAAATACCTTATCAGTTCAGGAAACTATAACTTTGGAACCAACACCTCCACAAACATCGCTGGAGCCACGGAATCGAAGAAAGGTAACCCGAACGTAACATGGGAAACAGCCGCCAAACAGAACTATGGCGTCGACATGAAGTTCGCCAACGACCGCCTGACTTTGAATTTCGACTACTTTATCGAGCATCGAAAGAACATCTTGAAGGCACGTACCGTTACTCCGGACTACTTAGCCGTCAGTCTTCCTATCGCCAATATCGGTAAGGTAGACAACCAAGGTTATGAAATCAACCTGAAATGGGAAGATCGCATCAACGAAGTACGCTATAACATTGGAGCCAACCTTTCATACGCCAAAAACAAGGTAGTCTTCATCGACGAAATCAAGTATCCGTATGAATGGATGCAGACAGAAGGCAAGCCGGTAGGACAACAATTCGGTTATGTATTCGACGGATATTTCACTGAGGAAGAAGCTGCCAACTACGAAAGCCTGAAAGGAAAAGAGGGTGGCATAGCCGACCAGGGTTCAGGCTATAAGCCTCTTGCCGGAGACGTGAAGTACAAAGATTTGAACGGAGACCACAGAATCGACGAAAAGGATGTACGCGACATCGGCTATCCTAAATACCCGCTCTACACAGCCGGCGTAAATTTGGGCATCTCCTGGAAAGGATTCGACTTTAGCATGACTTGGTCGGGAGCATTCAAGACTTCCCGCTTCCTGAGTTCCATGTATCGTACTCCTTTTGGTGAGAGCAACAATTCAGCCGTAATGAAATACATGATTGAAGATGCCTGGACACCGGAAAAGGGTAACTCTGCTAAAGCACCTGCTCTTTCTTTCCAAAGCAAGTCCCACAACTATCAGGATTCTGATCTCTGGTTGAGAGATGCCTCATACGTTCGTTTGAAGAACATTGAATTAGGATATTCTTTCCCTACCACTCTGCTCAAGAAAGCACACATCGGCTCGCTCCGCCTGTTCGTATCGGGCTACAACTTGCTGACTTTTGACAAGCTGGACGTATGCGACCCCGAAGCCAATCCGGACGGCACAGCTTATCCGCTGATTAAGGTGGTGAACGTGGGATTGAAAGTCGGTTTCTAATCATTTAAAACATAAGAAATATGAAATCACTTAAAAAACTATTATATACTTTACTCTTGACAAGCTCTTTGTTCACGGCAATCTCTTGTGAAGACCTTGCTTTCGGCGACAAATTCCTGCAGAAACCGCCTAGCTCGGATGTGACCATCGACACCATATTCTCTACTGCCGAATACGCCCGCCGCGTGCTGTGGAAAAGTTACCAATACCTCCCCTATGGTATGGAAACCGCCAACTATTGGACCCAACTCTGGCTCGGCACATTGGAAGGATTGACAGACTTAAACTACGATAATGTGGGTTATTCCGGTCTGTCTAAAGTATACTATCCGGGCAATTACAATGCCTCTATCGAAGACTCACGAAGCTCTTACCCAACGGGTCAAAGAACCAAATGCCGCTTCAACAATAGCGAATCACACATGTGGACAGGTATCCGACATGCCTGGCTGCTCTATGAGAACGTAGATCGAGTGCCAGATATGGAAGCTAGCGAAAAGGCACGCCTGAAAGCAGAGGCCAAAATGATTGTTGCCATCTACTACTCGCACATGTTACGCCACTTCGGAGCCCTTCCCATCGTGGACCATGCCATCGATCCGGAAGATACAAACCTACCTAAACGTGCCACCCTGCAAGCTACTGTAGACTTTATCATCGGATTACTGAACGATGCCATCAATACTCCGGAATTCCCTTGGAGAGTTTCCGACGCAGACATGGCAAACTGGGACGGGCGAATGAACAAAGCCGGTGCTATGGGATTGAAAGCCCGTGTGCTGCTCTTTGCTGCCAGCCCCCTGTTTAACTCTGCTACCGCTTATTGTGAAGGGGAAGCCTCTTCTCAGTTTATGACGTGGTTCGGAGGTTACGATCAGGAACGTTGGAAACTGGCTATCACTGCTTGCGAAGAGTTCTTCACCGCCTTGAATTCCAATGGCTATTACAAACTGGTAGAGGCTGGAGATAACGGAACAGCAGATGTACGTGAAGCTTTTACAAGCGGCTATTATGACCGGGGAACTACGGAAACTTTAATCTCCGTAAGAAGAAATATCCTTAATGCCGGTGCCAACTCCATCCTGAGCAACTCCATTCGCTGGGGAGGATACTGCCCCACCAAAGAATACTTCGACATGTTCTCTATGGAAGATGGAACCGAATTTAGCTGGGACAATCCCGAACAGGCTAAAAATCCTTTCTTAAAACGTGACCCGCGTTTATATGAAACCTTTATCCTCGATGGAGACAAATACAACGGAAGAACAGCAGACTTGACGGAAAAGTATGAAGACGACCCCGTTAATTACCCGCAAGGAGCAGACTGGGCACAAGGCGGAAGCACTCATCAACTCAGTCTTGCCACCGGACTTGCCTGCCGTAAATGGGGATTGGACAGAAATTCAACTTGGAAAAGCCGACCCATCCAATGGCCGTTCCTACGATTGGCGGAAATCTACCTGAGCTATGCCGAAGCCCTCAACGAATATCACGGCGGACCTACAGCGGAGGCCTACAACGCTGTCAACAAAGTGCGTGCCCGTGTGAACCTGCCGGGATTGAAAACAGGACTGGACCAGAAACAATTCCGTGAAGCATTGTTGCGCGAACGTGCTTGCGAATTCGGATACGAAGAAGTACGTTTCTTCGACCTGATACGCTGGAAACTTTATCACGTCTTTGAACAACCGTTGCATGGCTTGCACGTATACAGACACAAAGAGACGGGAGAATACAAGTTCGAAACCTTTGCGCTGACTAAATATCCACGCGTTTGGTGGACCAGCGGCTTCGAACCTCGCTGGTGCCTGAGCGCTTTCCCATCCAAAGAGGTCAACAAAGGCTACGGTCTGATACAAAACCCAGGATGGGAATAATTAAACAAAGACATTAATAGAAAACAGAAAGAAACAATATACTCATGAAAAGAAGTATCAAGTTATTAGTAGCGTGCATGCTGAGCTCACCGGTTATCGCCCTGGCCCAGCAGCAGGACAGCATAGTCACACGCAAAAGTAAGATGGCTGTAGAGTATGGACGGGGAATTTCCTTCAACCTGAAGGAATCGACCACTGCCACGGCTGTGGCTACCGAAGAAGAACTCTCTCACAAAAAGAGTATCAATAACTCCAATATGCTTTATGGTCTTATCCCGGGGCTTCAGGTATTGCAGGGAACAGGTAATGCCTGGGACAACACAGCCAGCATGAAAGTACGCGGCCAGGGAACAAGCAATTCTACCAACCCACTGATACTGGTAGATGGTTTCGAGCGCTCCTTCGACCAAATTAGTGCCGATGAAATAGAATCGGTTACCGTATTGAAAGATGCAGCTTCAACAGCATTATACGGCATACGTGGAGCGAACGGCGTTATCCTGGTGAAAACCAAACGGGGTACACTGGGCAAACCGGAAATCAATTTCTCATATCAATTCAACATGGCTACTCCGCAAAGGTTGCCTGAGTTGGTAGACGGTTATACTTATGCCAAAGCATTAAACGAAGGATTGGTTAACGATGGTCTCTCGCCTCGCTACTCCGCAGCCGAACTGGAAGCTTTCAGAACGCAGAGCAATCCCGACGCTTATCCGAATGTAGACTGGTGGGACGAAGCTTTGCGCGACCGCAGCTATGGCAACAACGTTACCTTCTCCGCCAGAGGAGGGGGACAGTTTGTCCGCTATTACGCACAATTGAACTATCTCAACGACAACGGACTTCTGGAACCGACTGCCGACAACGACGGTTATTCTACCCAATGGAAGTATTCGAAGTTGAACATCCGCACCAACCTGGATATTACAGTCAGCCCTACTACGACAGTACAATTGAACCTGTTCGGTAATTTCTCTGAGCACAATCGCCCCGGAACGACAACAGATGATATCTTCACAGCGCTTTATCAAGTGCCCTCCGGAGCATTTCCAGTGAAGACTACCCGCGGCATTTGGGGAGGTACGACGGTGTATAGCAACAATCCTGTTGCCAATATCTCCGCTAAAGGATATGCACGTTCACAGGTGCGCAATATGTATGCCGACATGAAGGTTATCCAGGATCTCAGCAGTCTAGTGAAAGGCCTTTCCGCCGGACTTCAGGTAGGATTGGACAATAGCGCTTCCTACTGGGATAATAATACCAAAAATTTCGGTTACGAATCTGCAGCTTATAACTGGGAAACAGGCGAAACAACATATACTAACCTGCGCAACGAAGGTTCTCTGTCTTTCTCTAAAAGTGTAGGTAGCACGGTCAACCACTTCAACTTCGGTGCTTATGCCAACTATGCAAGAGACTGGAATAAGCATAGCTTGTCGGCTACGTTACAATACAATATGGATAAGACAAACGCCAAAGGACAAAATAATTCGCGTGCATTCATGGATGTTGTTGCTCAGGCACATTATGTCTACAACCATCGCTATGTTCTCGATGCTTCGTTATCCGGTTCGGCAGCCAGTATCCTTGACCCCGATAATCGCTGGGGACTCTTCCCTTCGGTAGGCGCCGCATGGATTCTTTCGGAAGAAGGCTTCCTAAAAAATGACTGGCTCAACCTGCTGAAGCTGCGCGCTACTTACGGTGTTGCCGGGCGGGCAGACTATGGCACCGACCTCTTCCTTGACATTTACGGGACAGGAGGCAGCTATCTTTTCGGCAAAAACCCTACCAGTACCAGCGGAATGAAAATCACTCAACTGGGTATTTCCGACATGACATACGAAAAGTCTCATAAGCTGAACGTAGGATTCGACTTTATGGCATTCAATAAGCTGTCTGTAAGCATAGATGGTTTCTACGACCATCGCACGGATATTCTGGTAAGTGGCAACAACGCAGTCTCTTCTATCTTCGGTCTCACTGCTCCGCAAATCAACAACGGTGTAGTCAACAGCTACGGTGTAGAAGCAACGTTGCGCTGGGCAGACAAAATCGGTGACTTCTCCTATCAGATTGGAGGTATGTTGACATTCAACCGCAACAAAATCATCAATCAGAACGAAGAATACCGACCATACGACTATCTGAAACGCACAGGAAGACGTCTGGGACAGATTTTTGGATATGAAGTGGAAGGCATTTACCAGAGCCAGGAAGAAATCGACAACCGCAAAGTAAAACAAAACTTATCGGAAGTCCGTCCGGGTGATCTAAAGTACAAGGACCAGAATAACGATGGTGTAATCGACTCTTACGACCAAATACCTTTGGGCTACAGCTCGATGCCTGAAATCTATTATTCATTCGACCTCAACCTCGAATACAAAGGTTTCGGTATCTACGCTCTCTTCCAGGGAACGGAACATCAAAGCAAGACGCTGAACACGCCGAGCGTATATTGGCCTCTCATCAGTAACCGGACCATCTCCACGGAATACTACAACAACCGCTGGACACCGGAAACTCCAAATGCCAAATACCCTCGCCTGACTTCGGAAGGTTCTGCCAATAACTACACCACCAATTCGTTGTGGGTAGCAGATGCTTCTTATCTGAAACTACGTACCTTGGAAGTCTACTATAACTTCTCTCAGGAAATGCTGAAGAAAAGTAAGTTTATTAAGAAAGCCAAAGTATTTGCCCGCGGACACGATCTATTTTGTATAGACAATATAAAGGTATTGGACCCCGAAAACCTTGGAACAAGCCACCCAAGCATGACTCAATATACTTTTGGTGTTAACTTATCATTCTAAAAAGGAAATGAAGATGAAATCTTTTAAATTCAACTATATCGCATTGTTGCTCGCTGCCGCACCGACGGCGCTGTTCACTGCCTGCGACTTTATGGATTGCAGCGAAACGGATTACTATTCAAAGCAACAAATCCTAGACAACATGGACCGGGTGGAACAACTCGCCACACAAGTCTACAGTTATCTGCCACATGATTTCTGTAACACTTCCGGCGCTATGCAGGATGCTGCAACAGATGATGCCATACATGTATACGAATCATCGGCAATCCAGCGTTTTGTCAACGGCACATGGTCACCTAACTATACGGTGAACGATGTATTCTCCACTTATTACAACGCTATCCATGATGCCAATTTCTATCTGGAAAACTGTGTGGGACTCACATTTGACGAATGGAAATATTCGGATGGTTTCGCAGACGACTACAAAAGTTATCTGAACTACGAACATGAAGTACGCTTCCTCCGTGCCTTCTATTATTTTGAATTAGTGAAACGTTACCGCAATGTTCCTCTCATTCTCAAAACTGTGACTCAGGAAGAAGCTAATGAGGCAGAACCTGTAGACGCCACTACTTTGCTGAGCTTTATCATCAGTGAATGTACGGACCTTGCTAATAATAAGCTGCCGAACGACTATAATAATATGCCGGGAGGTACAGGAAACTTGCAGCGCATTACCAAAGGCATGGCGCTGGCCTTGAAGTCACGTGCTTCTCTATACTTGGCAAGTCCACTGTACTCAACAGATGATACTCAGAAATGGAAAGATGCTGCCCAAGCTGCCTACGATCTTATCAGTCAGGCAGGAACGTTAGGCTACGCTTTGGATGCCAACTACTCCAACCTCTACGGAGCAACAAACAATGCAAGTAAAGAGGTTATTATGTGCCGTCCTACAGGAGCAAACACCTCATTTGAATCTGCCAACTTCCCGATGGGAGTAACCCAGGGATCCACTTCTACCTGCCCGACAGAAAACCTCGTTAGCGCTTATGAGATGACGGACGGAACCGCCTTCGATTGGAACAACGAGGAAATGGCAAAGAACCCCTATGCCAACCGCGATCCGCGTCTCTCAATGACGGTGGTTTACAACGGTATGGTATGGCCTGCTAAAACAGAAGTTGAAATCTTCGAAGGAGGAAAGAACGGACAGCCCATCAAGAACGCTACTACCACAGGTTACTATCTGAGAAAGTATGTTAACAACAACGTTACCTTCGAATCTGGCGAAACAACCACCAGCCAGCAACACAACTGGATATTGTTCCGCTACGCCGAAATCTTACTCAACTATGCCGAAGCGATGGTGAATGCATACGGTGATCCCGATTACAAAGGTGATTACACACTCAGCGCACGCGAAGCAGTGAACCTGGTACGTAACCGTGGAGACGTAAAAATGCCGCCCTACCCCACAGGTATGAGTAAAAATGACTTCCTGAAACGTCTGAAAAACGAACGCCGGGTGGAATTCGCTTTCGAAGGACAACGTTTCTGGGATCTTCGCCGATGGAAAGAATTGGATGAAATGGAGCACATCTATAAAGTGAAAGTAGTGAAGCAAGCTGATGGCACTATCAAGTACACCAAAGAACAGCTTGCCACCTATGACATCCAAGATAAGATGTATTTCTATCCGATAGCCAACACGGAACGCTATAAGAATACCAATCTTAAACAAAATTCCGGCTGGGAATAAACAAGGATAGCCAATTAAAGTATTAACTTTGCAGTATATTTCCCAAGGAGGAGAGTTTTTCTCTCTTCCCTGGGAAATATCTATAAAGGACATGCTCTAACTAAAAACATTAAAACTATGAGATTCAACACCATTTGCTTCGCCGTCTTTCTAGGACTGGCCACCGCTTCTTTATCAGCACAAACATTATTCCCCACTCCGCAAACAAGCACTCTGCGCAAAGGTTCCTTTGCCCTCAATGCAGCCACAGAAGTAAAAGGAAATAAAGGCTATGCCCTCGACCTTGCAAACCGCTTGGCAGATGAATTAAAAGAATGGTCCGCTCCGGAGCCTTCCCACAACATCGTTTATCTTCAACTCTTATCCGATCTTCCGGCAAATGTAGAAGGATACACACTCGAAGTCAAAGCAGACACCATCCTGCTACAATCCTCTTCCGAACCGGGTCTTTTCCATGCCAGGGAAGCACTTCTGCAATTGGCACGTTTCGGAAAAGGAAAAATTCGTTGCTGCCGTATACAAGATGCCCCACGCTATCAATGGAGAGGGTTTATGCTGGATGAAAGCCGCCACTTCTTCGGCAAGGAAAAAGTAAAACAATATCTCGACATCATGGCTTCGCTCCGATTAAATGTGTTCCACTGGCATCTAACCGATGAACCGGGCTGGCGCATCGAAATCAAAAAGTATCCTCGCCTTACAAAAGAAGGCGCCACAGGCAACTGGCACAACCCGAAAGCTGCTCCCACCTTCTATACTCAGAAAGATATAAAAGAGATTGTAGCCTATGCCGCCGAACGCCACATCATGGTGATTCCCGAATTTGATATGCCGGGGCACGCCACAGCTGTCTGCAGAGCTTATCCTGAATATTCAGGCGGAGGCGAAGGACGATGGGAACACTTCACCTTCCATCCCTGTCGTGAAAGTACTTACCAGTTTATCAGTGATGTGATGGACGAGATCGTACAACTGTTTCCTTCTCCTTATATTCATATAGGTGGAGATGAAGTGCACTACGGAAACCAAAGTTGGTTCACCGACCCTGAAATACAACAATTTATTCAGGAGAAGAAGCTGGTGGACGAGAAAGGACTGGAACATTATTTCATCCGTCGGGCTTCGGAAATTGTAGCTTCCAAAGGTAAAACGATGATTGGCTGGGATGAAATTGTAGATGCAGGCGTCTCGCCGAGTAAAGCAGTGGTAATGTGGTGGAGACACGATAAAGAAAATCAATTAGTCAAAGCTCTGGAACAAGGATACCGTGTTATCCTCACTCCACGCCGCCCCATGTATGCGGACTTCATCCAATTCGGTTCTCACAAAGTGGGACGTCAATGGAACGGATACAATACGATTGAAAATCTCTATAACTTCCCTACTCCTATTCATCATCTCACCGAGAAATACGAAGATCAAATCTTAGGCATGCAAATGTCTTTGTGGACCGAACGCGTAGCCGATAAAAAGCGACTGGACTTTATGACTTTTCCCCGCCTAATCGCCCTTGCCGAAGCAGCATGGACACTCGAAAAAAGAAAAGAATGTAGCTTGTTTATGCAACGCTTGCCTGTCTTCCTTCGCTATCTGGATACCATGAACATCTATTATTTCAATCCTTTGGATCCTAACAGCCGACCGGAACCCTTAGCTCCGGAAAAAGAAGATATTCTGCAAAACGGATAAGGTACAACGGAATATTTGTCTTAATTTATACAACACTCAGGATGGCTACACCCTTTCACTAGGATGGTGTAGCCATCCGCTCGTTATGGCTACACCATCCGACCCTTATGGTGTAGCTATCCTAAAAAGAAGTTATACCCATCTTTCAGGAGTACTCCAAAGACAGAGGGATATTGCCCAAAAGATAGAATTAATCATCTCATTCACTGTATCTTACGCTTCGCATTCCTTCACATTTGTATGATTATTATATGAGTATAGGCAGAAAGCAAAAGCCGAGGATTCCCAGATTTGGTGTAGGAAAAAATATACATTCGTTATCCAGATATAAATTCCGGATGCCGCTCCAGCCATCTCACAGCATAAGAACAAGTAGCTTTAGGTTTCATTCCATTAGCCAATGCATACTCATAAGCAGCCTTTACCAAAGCAGCTGCAATTCCTCTTCCCTCAATAGGCGGAGGGACAATGGTATGGATAATATCAAGATACTCTCCTAAAAGGCGATATTCTACAAAGGCGGTACGATCGTCTACTTGTGTTCTGAATAATTTCAGGTCGGGCTGATGTATAATTTGGTAATCCATAGTGTATAGTGTTATATATCTTATAAGAAAAACGTATAAAATGCCGGAAATGTTTTTGGAAGGATGCCAAATAAGGCTAACTTTGCACGTATACTAAATACCCAAAAGAAGAAAAGATGATAGAAGCTCCCGAAGCCCGCTTTCTTAGCGAACAACTCAATGAAACAGTGAGAGGGAAAAAAATCACAGATGTATTCACTCAGTTTACTCCTCACAAATTTGCTTGGTTCACTGGCAGTTCCGAGGAGTATGTCAAATGGTTATCCGGCAAGACCATAGATTGTGCCCAGCCCCAAGGCGGCATGGTAGAAATAACAATAGGCGACAAAGTACTGGTTCTCACTGATGGCGTAAACCTACGCTATCTTACTCCCGGAACCAAACTACCAGCCAAACATCAGTTACTTATAGCTTTCGAGGACGAAAGTTGTCTGGTTGCTTCTGTCAGGATGTATGGTGGACTGGCATGCTATGATAAGAATGCAACGTACGGCAAACTCTTCGACTATTACCGAATAGCCAAAAGCAAACCACAAGTAATGACCGATGCTTTCTCCAAAGAATATTTCCTCGAACTCATCAATGCAGAAGGTGCACAGAAAAAATCATCCAAAGCTTTTCTAGCTACTGAACAGACCATCCCAGGACTAGGCAACGGTGTACTGCAAGATATTCTTTACCACACACATATTCATCCCAAGAAAAAGATAGCCGCACTGACAAATAAAGAAAAAGAAAGTCTATTCTACCAGATAAAGGAAACAATGGACGACATCTATCGCCAAGGCGGACGTAATACGGAAACAGACTTGTTTGGAAAGAATGGGAAATACGTAGCTTGTCTTTCTAAAGACACTGCAGGTCTGGCTTGTCCGCGCTGCGGAGAAACCATTGTAAAGGAGAACTATTTGGGAGGAAGCATTTACTATTGCCGAGGTTGCCAATTATTGGAGTAAAAGTTTCTAGTAAGTCCTTTATATATTCTATGCATGAGAAGGTTACTATCCATATTATTATAAATTGCTTCTCATATTCAACCATATAGACAAACCAAACTAATGAGAAAAGCCTTGAATTATTTCAAGGCTTTTCTCATTAGAAGAGTTTCTTGTATAAGGAACTATTGTCTCTCTCCTTCTTTAATGGCTTTACAAACCACTCCTGCCATTATCTCTGCCCCCTTTTCATTGGGATGAATCTTATCGGGAAACAATTCCGGCTTGCCGTCCATAGCAGAATGCAAGTCTATAATAGGAAGTTTGTTCTTTTTAGCCACCTTTGCTATCATAGGAATAATCTCTTTAGAAATGATGTTATCATTAATGCTGTTCCCTGCCATATATGCCTTGGAAGGATAGCAAAGGTAAATCTTGGGGTTAGAAGGCAAACTCTTGAAGGTGTCAATCATCGATTGTAAATCTTTCGTATAATCTGCTTTATACTTCCAGTTCTGTTCTTTACTGTCGTTTGTCCCCAGTTTAATAATTACCACGTCTGGATTGAAGGCTTGGGCGTCGCTGTAAGCTTTCTCCTTCATATAAGGATGATCACCTTTGTTCATGAGGGTACGGGCACTGACACCGAAGTTTCGCACCCAATAACGGTCGCCCAGCATACGAGCTAAAACGGACGGATAGCTATTTCTTTTCGGGTCCTTGATACCGGCTCCGAAAGTGATACTGTTGCCTACACAAGCCACACGGACAGCATCTTTCTGCGGAGCCTTGAAGCTACGCAACCAGGCAGACAAGTCGCTTAACATCTCACTCTTATACAAGAAGCTCTCGCGGATTCCCCAACCATGACCTCCGGTAGGATAAATATGAAGAACGGCAGGTATACCTTTCTTATGCAAGGCTAGATAATAGTTCACTCCATTGGCAGGAGGAACAGCCTTGTCATCGTCACTATAAGCGATGAAAGCTCTCGGAGTCTCTTTAGTCACTTGCTTTTCATTGGAAAACTGATTCTCTAACTCTGGACTAGCATCTTTTCCCAGCAGATTATCATGCGATCCCCTATGGGTATAAGACTTATCCATAGTGATGACCGGATAGAACAAAATTTGAAAATCGGGACGCAGTTCGGGACAGCTGTGAGTAGCAATCGTAGAGGCAAGGTGCCCTCCTGCCGATGAGCCCATAATACCAATATCAGCAGGATTGATATTCCATACTTCTGCGCTGTCACGCAACATTTTCATAGCAGCTTCGGCATCGGAAATCGGAAGAGTGGGGTTCCCATTGGGCATGCGATACTTGAGTACTACAAGCGCAATTCCTTGCTTATTAAAATAAGGCGCCCAATCATATCCTTCGTGCTGATAAGCCAGCCCGCTATATCCACCTCCAGGAAGAGCAAGAACAGCCCGCCCGGTGGCAATCTCCGGTGAAGGGAGGAATACCCGCAGAGAAGGTTTATCAATATCAAACGGTTTTGGCGCACTTTGAGCAATTACATTTGCCCCCGCCAACAAAAATAAAACAACAAGAATTAAGACTGAAAATACTTTTTTCATGGTATTTACTTTTATTTTGATTGATTAATAAGACTACGAAGGTAGCAATTTTGTGTATCTTTGCCCCTCATTTTAAAAGGAAAAATTTATGCAAGGAACGAAAAACCTGACTCACGGACCTATCAACCGACAGCTTTTTAATCTGGCAATGCCTATTATGGCTACCTCGTTTATACAAATGGCGTATAGCCTGACAGACATGGCATGGGTAGGACGGCTAGGGAGCGAATCTGTAGCCGCAATAGGTTCAGTAGGTATATTGACCTGGATGTCCGGTTCCATTTCCTTATTAAATAAGGTAGGAGCCGAAGTCAGCGTAGGACAATCCATCGGTGCGCAGAATCAGGAAGATGCCCGGCACTTCGCTTCCCATAACATTACTATCGCACTCCTTCTCTCGCTCTGCTGGGGAGGGTTGTTATTCGTACTCGCTACACCCATTATCAGTCTTTACAAGCTAGAAGAACATATCACGCAGAATGCAGTAGATTACTTGCGTATCATCTCGACTGCGCTCCCATTTATATTTTTATCGGCAGCTTTCACCGGCATATACAATGCATCGGGCCGTAGCAAAGTACCTTTCTATATCAGCGGTACGGGCTTGATACTGAATATTATTCTCGATCCGCTTTTCATTTTCGGCTTTCACTGGGGGACCAATGGAGCAGCCTACGCCACATGGTTATCGCAAGCAGTAGTGTTCGGGATATTTGTTTATCAACTCCGTTACCGGGATAAGCTGCTGGGCGGATTTTCATTCTTTACTTCTCTTAAAAAGAAATATACCCATCGAATCCTTAAACTAGGACTTCCTGTTGCAACACTCAATACCCTGTTTGCTTTCGTTAATATGTTTTTATGCCGCACCGCTGCCGAACAGGGAGGGCATATCGGGCTGATGACTTTCACTACCGGAGGACAGATAGAAGCCATCACCTGGAACACCTCGCAAGGATTCTCTACGGGCTTGAGTGCCTTCATTGCCCAAAATTATGCAGCAGGTCAAATAAAACGTACCTTAAAAGCATGGCATACCACACTTTGGATGACAGGCATATTCGGCAGCATCTGTACTCTGCTTTTTATTTTCTTTGGCAATGAAATATTTTCGATCTTCGTGCCTGAACCCGCAGCCTATCAGGCAGGAGGAGTCTTTTTGCGAATAGACGGTTATTCACAACTCTTTATGATGTTGGAAATCACGATGCAAGGTGTGTTCTATGGCATCGGGCGTACTGTTCCGCCTGCTATCGTCAGTATCACCTGCAACTATCTGCGCATCCCACTTGCCATCCTGCTGATCGGTATGGGGATGGGTGTAGAAGGTATATGGTGGGCAGTTTCTTTTACCACAATAGCCAAAGGATTAATCCTTTTAAGTTGGTTTGTTCTCATTCGTAAGAAGGTACTGAATATCAGGAAAGAAGAATGATTAGGGCAGATAGTTTTAACGAATATAAAGAGTGTTCCGTGGTTTTTTTAACTTAAAAAGAGGGCTTTTTGTGAATAATAAGTATCTTTGCATTGTTATTCATAAAGAATTTAAATAGTAAACTTAATTAAAAAATTACGTTATGAAGAAAATGAAATTCATTGCTCTATTTATGTGCGTGGCTTTAATATTCAGTGGTTGTGCCAGCATGAACAACACTGCTAAAGGTGGTGCAATCGGTGCCGGTTCGGGTGCTGCATTAGGCGCCATTATCGGTGGTATTGCCGGTAAAGGAAAAGGCGCTGCTATCGGAGCTGCCATTGGTACGGCAGTAGGTGGTGGTGCAGGTGCTTTGATTGGTCGCAAGATGGATAAAAAAGCAGAGGAAGCTGCAAAAATCCAAGGCGCTCAAGTTGAGCAAGTAACTGACAACAACGGACTTGCCGCTGTAAAAGTAACTTTCAGTTCAGGTATCCTCTTCCCGTTCAACTCTTCTACTCTTAGCAGTAACTCCAAAACAGCTTTGGCTGAATTTGCAAACGTGCTGAAAGAAGACCCGACCATCGATATTGCGGTTATAGGTCATACTGATAAAGTAGGTACGTACGAAGCAAACCAGAAAGTATCCAACAACCGCGCTTTTGCTGTGCAAAAATACTTAGAGCAATGCGGTGTATCTCCTTCGCAATTCAAAGAAGTAAAAGGAGTGGGATATTCTCAATACAACGAGGCTGAAACTCCCGAACAGAACCGCCGCGTAGAAGTGTATATGTACGCCAGCGAACAGATGATTAAAAATGCAGAAGCCGGCAGATAAAAGCGACTTCCCTTCATATCATAAAACAGAGACTGCTTCAAAACACAAAAGAGGCAGTCTCTGTTCCGTTATAGAGACCGCCCCTTTTATTAGTATCTAATCTCAACCTTATCTCAACCTATCTGCCGCTTTCACCATCACCTCGTCACGGCCAATCGCCCGGATAGCTAAATAATTCAAGATAATTGCTATCAAAGGGAAAGATAATGCCCAATGAATCTGGAAAGTAGTGCCCTCATTCTTAAAAGCGATATAAAAAGCCAAAAAGGCTAGATAATACCCTATTAACAAAAGGCTATTGAATATTGACATACGAATCTGCAAGATACGGTTCCGGTAAAGGAAAATCGTAGCAAATGCAACAATCGCACTTAACATCAAGATAGTAAATAATCCCCAAGTGGACTGATAACCGTTTGCTAATTCCACTCCCAGCGATTTAAACGCATGGATTCCCTGGGCATCCGTAAAGCTACCCATAGGTAAACACAAGGCGGCAACCAAAAGGGCAGTCACAATCAATAAATAAACGCTTTGAATTCTCTGAATCATAAATATTCGATGATTTAAGTATTATAAATTAAGTTATTCATCACAACAGGATATAGAACAAAATAGTCAAGCAATAAAAGTATGAAACCATAGTTTCCCTACCCTACTACTTGACTATTATCTCTTTAACCGTAAGGGAAAAGAAAGTTATTGAAGTTTTTCTTTTTCCTTCGACGGGTTTCTATAATAAATCTTTCCTTCCACGTACTCTTGTGCTGCGATC
>JAUUNK010000313.1 GCA_030844565.1 Bacteroides ovatus | reverse complement strand
TCAACCACCCCTTTAGGGGAATTTATAAACTTCGGGTTTTTATAGGAATACATATCTCATACATTTTTAATTTAACATGTGGCAAAGATAACACAAAAAAACACATACATACGTATATACATATATAATTAACATTTCTAAGAATTATCTCCAATAAAATCTACTTTTTTCTGTCTTTAAATAAAGCGATTATGACTGTTTTTAGGACAGGATGAAAGATTATCAAGCCCTTCGCCCCCCAAATGGTGAGAAACATACCATATAAGACTTTCAGTATATGAATCTTGTATGGGTCGTTGAACAATCCTAAAACACAAAAACTTATCCCACCTAAAAAAATCACTAAAAAGAAAAATGCACATATAAAAATGGGATACGGGCTGTCATATTCTGTAAAATCGGCTAATCCAAGCCATTTCTTCCATTTTCTCCACCGTTCTCTCCTCCTTTCTTCCGGTTCCCTTTCCTTCCTCATTCTCTCCGCCTCTATCACACGCTGATGAAATTCCTCTTGGGGACGCTGTAAACTTAGATTGTATCTCCGCATCTTCTCACTAATGCGTTTCTTTTTCCTTTTTGTCATTCTTATATTTTTTATTTCCTGGGTGTTTTTATCTAATTTAATTCAACAGGTGGTAAATATAACATAAAAAAATAAGTACCTATATACGTGCGTACAATTAATATACAACAATACTTGTGGTTGTTTTAATCTTTGAAAAAACCGCTTTTCTCCTTTGCATCTATCAGTTTGCCAATACGTAAAAACGCCTGCCTGTCCTGCTCGTTGGCATACTTGAGTAATTGTACCATATCGGAACGGAAGTTCTTTAGATCGTAGTTCTGCCGTTGCTGTTGGTCGTTTACCGCTTTCTGTAAGTTCTGCACCTGTCCGGCTGTCGCCAACTTGTCTATGACCCGCCCTATACGTGCTTCGCTCGTGCTGATCGCTTCGCAAGCCGGGCGCAAAATGTCCTGTTCCTGTTTCCGGATAAATGCTATCACCTGATCGCAACGCTTGATTAACTTCTGCATTTCCTGTGCCGGGCTTTCATGCTGCACCGGGTTAATTCCGTATTTCTCGAAGTAGTCCAGGGCGCACGAAAGAAAATCTTTCTTTGATACGTTGTTCGCTTTTGCCAATCTGTCAAGGATAGCAAAGTTTTTTTGTCTATTGTTACAGTAGCCTGATCGTTCATAATTGCTCACTTTTTAGGGTTGGTTTACTTTTCGGTCGACCGGAAAAATTGATCTAATATACTGAAATATAATGTATTGAAAAAAAGAGTTTCCCAAAAGTCAACTAATAACGAACCTAATAAAAATAAAATACCTGAATATCAGATATTCAGGTTAAAACCTGCTTTCACTGCCGATATAATTGCTATTTATAAAATTAACATTCTGTAAAACAAATGTTTAGTTTTATATGCAATTGGTAAATCATTGTATATCATTAGCAATTCTATTCTTAAAAGGCTAATTTTCATCCTTTTCCCGTAGGGACAAGAGGAAAAAACGGTACATAGTGCCGTTTCCTCTTACTATTCTTTCGACTGCTTTGTATCCGGCGAACACCCTCCCCTGCGGTACGGCAAAAGGTTACTTTTGCATCGTACAAGGGGGACGGGGAGAGCCGGGCAAAGCACAAAGAAAGAACCTATCCCACCAACGAAAACACCCACACCCTGCACTTCCGAACAATTTGGAGTGTACACTCCAAAACACACAGAATAGCCAATAATCAATAAAAAAAATGCGTCCAAGTTGGCAACCAACTGTTTTTTATTACCTTTGTACACGAACCCTAAAAACAGGAGATTATGATAGTAATTAGCACAAGAGATTTTAGAGCAAACCAAACCAAATTTTTGGATATGGTCAATAATGGCGAGGACATCGTTTTAAAGTCAAGGGAAAAGGGCAGCTTCAAACTTGTTCCTATCAGTGAAGAAGATACCATTTTCGGCAAGCGTGATGTTATGGAAGAACTTAAAGGAGCTTTGCAACAGGTCAAAGAACATTTAGAAGGCAAACGGAAACTTAAATCCTTAGACGAACTGATCAATGAACTTTGAAATAATTACCTCGGACTATTTCGATGCAGAGATCAAGAAGCTGGCAAAGCGTTACAGGGGTCTTGCGGACGATTTGAGAGAGTTTCAAGAGAACCTAAAGAAAAAACCATTGCAAGGGACGGAGATCGCCCCAAACGTGCGTAAAATACGCATGACGATAGCCGCAAAGGGCAGGGGGAAATCCGGGGGCGCACGTGTCATCACGTTTAATGCCCTCGTTTCCGAAAAAGAAGGAACAATCGCCCTGTTACTGATCTACGACAAAGCGGACGCTTCCAACATTAAAATGAACATTGTCAAGGAAATTATAAAGGATTTAGGATTATGAAATCATCAGAGTTTATAAACTGGGACAACCTAAAGAATATCCCATTTGCAGAGTGCCAAGTAGTAAGAGGATAAAGAAAACAAAGATATAGACATCTATTACCGGAGCGAAATGGTGTTCACCGATTACGATCATGTCGGACACTATTGGCGGAACGCTATTGCCTTGTTTCAGACTATAAGGCGAAAAAACGCCAATTGGGTAACCCTTGCCAGCCTTTGGTTGCTCCGGAACTGCATCCGGGAAAACTATAATCATGAGTAGGCTAGGCGGGAGCGGCGTTTCCAGTTTGTGCGTGTAGGGTTTCGATTCCCTGTTCTGCGGATAGGCTAATACCCTTCCGCTTTTTTCATGTTTATAGGCTTGTTATAGGGCACAAATTATATACCCGTCTGGGAAAATATGAATTAATCAAGACCGGGGATAAGCAGATCGGCAATGTGATAAGGTTGGTTAACTCGGCTAATTCACAGGATGGCAACTGAGTAAAGTCGGTTTCATTGGTTCTGTTTTATGGCAAATTTGAATTTCTCTTTCAGATTGCCTATTTCCTTTTCTGAAAACTCATGATTGGTTTCATTCATTGTCCGCTCGTCGGATAACAGTTTATTCAGAAATATCGCTTTGCCCTTGTAAGCCCTGCAATAGTTACACAATGACAAGTGAATCCGAAGCTGCAATTTCTCCAGAGGTGACAAGGATGTATGTAATTGCTTCTCTATTAAAAAAGTTGCCTTCTCACAGGAGAGGACAAACAGGTGTATGATTCTTTTTCGCATAACTTGAGTTATTTGCTAAACCAATTTATTTCAATGCACTCCCGCAACTGCAATCGGCTGCGTTGAAGCAACTTCCAATAGGCAGTAGAGGATATATTCAACTCCTTGCAGATTTCAACGGCCTTTTTGCTTTGGAGATAGCAGAGTTTCACGGCTATTTTCCATTTAGGTGGCAATTTGTCGAGACAACTGTAAAAGGACTGCCTGAAGTCAGTATTGTCAAGTAACATTTCAGGAGATTCGGGAGCATCTTCCCACGTATTGGCTACATCGGTTTGCTTCCATTCTCCATTCCGGTCAAAATCATGATCGAAGTTGATGCCGGCCATCGGCTTTTTGTAGCGTTCCTTATACATATCCGACACTTTGTGGTAAAGTACTCCCAGCAGCCATGCTTCAACCGAATTTACATCCGGCAAAGACATCCTTTTGGCATAAGCTGCCAAAAATACTTCCTGCACGGCGTCTTCGGCATCTTCTTTATTTGAAAGCAGATAGTATGCCCTGTTCAGAAGTCGTTTAGAATGGTTTTCTATCAGGCTCTCAAAAAAAGCGTCTGTTAATTCGGGCTGTGACATGCGATTCTATTTTATGCAAAGATATGTTTTTGCCAACTATTTTCCATCCGTACCTGCTATTATTATCCCTCCAAATCCCAATATTACCAAGTCTTTCAAAATGAAAAAATCTGTAACAGGAATACCATCCACCATCTTCCACATTCCGGGAGTAGTAAACAGGAAACTAATGGTAATAAGGAACGTCAGACTGACAAAAAGACCTCCTGCCATACGAATCATTTTCCATTTTAAGCCCAATAGAAGCAGTAAAGCCGTAATAATCTCTATGGCTCCTATTATCCCGGACACAACTTGCAATGAAAAGAAATCATACATCCATGACATGAGCGGGTAGTTCTCAACCAAACCACGAATGGCTTCCGCTTCGGTTGGTGTGAATTTGAATATCCCAATCCAGAGCAATACAAGGAATGTGCCTAAGTATGACACATAAAATCCGACCTTTTTCAAAGAACATATTACCGGCTCTATACATTTATCCATAACTATTGTTTTACTTTTAATGATTGATTATTATTCCTATATCTGCTTGTCTCAAAAGGTTATCACGTGGTATCCTCTTTTCAGATAGTTGGCCAGAGGTTCTCCCATCGGCAATACGTCGTAGCGGAGGGTTTTCAGTTGGTCCGCCACGCCATAAGCGCTCGCGCAAGCGATGCAGGCTTCCACTTTCACGCCATCCGCCTGCATCCCGCTGATCTTTTTCTGTAGAGTGACATCCTCGGCTATCAGCTTGGCGGAAGGGCCCCATATCACCAATATCACTTCCGAGAACCACTTGTTCTTCTGAGCCGTGTGGGGAAACATGAGCGCCACACGCTCAGCTACCATCGGATCATCGCTGCTCCATACTAATACCAATTTATTGTTATTCGAAGCCTTGACAAGCTGCGTTAATTGCATCAGGATATCTTCCGGGTTCGCTCTTTTCTTGTAGTCAGGATTGACAAAGGCATATCTCACGATGCCCTCCTGGTCGATGATGTAGGTGGCGGGGATGGGTAGCTCGGCTTTATCATTGCCGTTGTATTGGCTTAATCCGAATCCGCTTTCATACCGGGTGGCAGTTTCCGCGTCCAGCTTGAAGACTAAGTCATATTTCCGAGCTACATCGTTGTCCGTGTCCGATAGCACCATAAAAGAAAGGTGGTTTTTTTCGATGGTGGTGAGGCTTTTATCGGGGAGTTCAGGCGAAAGGGCTATTAACGTGGCACCCAATTGAGTTATTTCCGTGGCTTTGTCGGCAAGTCCTTTCAATTCCATGTTGCAATAAGGACACCAGCCACCCCGATACCAACTAAGCACCAC
>JAUUNK010000312.1 GCA_030844565.1 Bacteroides ovatus | reverse complement strand
CTCGGACGGCTTGTCGTGCATAGGAAATTCCAGAAATCTTCCGCTCTACATAGCACGTCACCCACATCGTCAAGGGTATTCACGATGATAGTACCGTCAGGCAACGCATGAAGGGACTTAAATAATTCATCCCCCAATACTCCGGGACGGAGGCGCATGACTTCGTTCGTCTTTCGGTTCCAGAGACGGGCATAGTCGGTACGGTTGCCGTTCAAATCGCTTTCCACCAGCACCCACTCTTTATGAAATTCACGCAGGTTGAACGAACCGTCTCCCGTGTGGAGAGGGGCGATCCGGCATCTCTGTGTCGCCATATCCAGATCGAGTAATCCCGATTCAAGCCATATCCCGCTGTTACCTCTTGCCGTGTATTGCCTCAGTAGTAGAATATGTGTCGTATTCGGTACAGGGATGCTGCCGTCACGGAATGTATCGTAGTCGGACATGGAGAATGGCATCATAGTATAGTTTCCCTTGTCGTCATATCGGATGATTCTTGACCGGCTGTATTCCCCCATGATGATATACAGCGTTCCCTTCCCGTCTGTACTGAAACTTGGGGCATACTTCATGCCTTCCGGCAGCATAATCCTGCTTACATACCTGACTCCCCGTTCCGTCATTGTGTGGACAATGGCGCTATGAACATCGCCTAAACAGAGATAACGCCCGCACCATCGGAATTCATACCTTCCTTCAACGGACAAATCACACATGCGTGGCCATTTCTCCGCCTCCAACGGATTCTTTCCGCCAATAGGCATTTCTCCCCAAGAGGTTGAGTATAATGCGGCATAGAAGTCCAGTTCCTCTGAATATATGAAACTGTGGATTCTCTTCATTTTCAATTTTACCGGCTGAAGGGGTGTCATACGCAAATCCACGACGAATGTTCCCTGCCACTCATCCACGTTATCCGGTCTCCATTCCCCATAAGCGAAATAACCTGCAAAACCTCTTGTGATATAGATGATTCCATCATCCGGCCACTCCATTCTTTCACGAGGCATCTGCTTGCGCAGCTTTATGGTTCTTGCCTTCATTCCGAAATCATAACGGGATTGTTTGAATTGACTGCAATACTGCCCGTATTTGCGGCATTTCTCCTCAAAGGCTGACATTTCCGCCTGTGGGAGCAATGCCAGCAAGTAAATCTCATCCCCGTCCAGATCATAGAGTGCATACCCGTATGCGGTAAGTTCCTGTCCCAAGGCTGCGATACCCATCTCGTGAGAAAAGCAGGAATACTGTGTCACAACTTCATCGAAACGCTTGTCTTTCAGTATGGGTATTCCTTCACTCCATTTCTCCCTTATCTCATTCAGTGTGTCACCTATATCTCCTTCGCTTTTGAGTATGCCGAGAGCTTGGTTACATATCTCTTCCATTTGGTCGTGCTCGTATGCCACCATCTCATTCCTTATCCACTCTTGTATTGCGTTCCTTGAAATCCCCTTCGAAGCATATATTCGGGTCGGGACTTTTGAAAACCGTATATCGAAACTTGACAGCCTGTGCATCAGGATAACAAGTTGTTCCGGCGTATAGTGTTCATCCATCATCAGCCATTCTCTATCGTGCAGGAGATAGCCGTCTTTTTCATTCCATTGTCCATGAATAGTATTGTCCCTGTTACTCACATGAATCCGAAAGCTCGTGAACCGTGTATAGTCGCCATAGACTGTTTGCGGCCCGAACAGCTCGACACTCAGGATGAACCATGCCTTCCTTTCCGCTTCATGCTCTGGCATGAAGAACATTTCTCCATTGGAAGTGAAATAGAATGAGATAGACCATTCAAAAATGTCAGGGTATGGGATGCCTGCCTTTGCCAGCCACTTTGTCGACTCAAGACCCGGAATTATTTTCTGATAGTAGCTGGCAAGCTCTTGGTTCAGTCTGTGCAGATGTTCCTGCTCTGGCAGAAGCAACAGAATACGGTACAGCACATGGAGATCTCCCGGTCCCTGTTCCATGAGGGTATGGGCAAGTTCCGACAGGCAGGCGATAGCACAAGCATCCGAGGACTGGGCGAGCAAGGCTACACAATACCAGAATTTTACAATGTCATAATTGTAAATTCCGGTTATGCGGTAATTCTCCTTTTCCGATGGAGTGGAAGGTATGCAGGAATACTCCTGAATGACATCTGCCACGATACGGACAAGCTCGCTGTCCTCCGTATAAATTTTCATCCGATCTGTTTCTTTCTTGTCCGTGGGGGCATGAATGTATGAAGCAAGGGCAGAATTTAGTCTCTTTATCTTGTCGGACAATACATTGTCGCATTCGGAAGGTACAGGTATATATATCATTTTATTACTACCTGTATGAAAAGGAATGACTTCCTTCATCGGATTTTCGTATATGGAAAGAACCATATCCAGATACCAGTTCCAGTACTCCCTGCGCTTATCCGTGTCACCTTCATCCCCTTGGGCAAAAGGACTTCCACCGGAATAGGCTGCCGACCCGATGAAATCAGGACTCCAGCTTTCAGGATCGAAGTCACCATCATCTTCCCCACGATAATCTTCTATTTCCAGCATGTAAACCGTGTTGTAATATACGGTATATCCGAGCATCACGATGGCCCAGTTCACGAACGTATCTATCTCTGTAGGATTATTCTCCACATGAAGCCTCAGCTTTTCCGTTTCTTTCAGGATATCTTCAACAGACTCTTTCTTTCGGTACAGATAATCGTTTATCCGGGAAAGCAACTGCACATTGTCCTTATTCTGACGTCCGATGAAAGAACAGGCTTTCTTACAGCACTCGCACAGGATTTTTTGCAGAGAGTATATCGCCGATCTGTTTCATCAGATCGACCCGCAGGGATAGAGGTAAATGCCCTGTACTACTTTGATCGAGCTTCTCTTTTAGCCTTTTTATACTTTCTTTCATCATTTCTCTGTTTATTGAATGGGATTGGTAATGATTGGGAAAGGAACATCGCTTAGGGGTTAACTTTCCTTGTTACCAATGAATTTACTTTTATATATGGTGTACTCTACTGTGTAAGTAGCCAGCTTCACGCCTAAGAACATACCTACAAGCAGTATATATGCTACAAAACAAAAATGATTATACAGGAGATCTGTTAAGAAGACAGGTATCAATAAGGCTATGATGGTAACGTTCTGAAACCACTTCTGCACTTTCAATAATTGGTTAATGTATAAATGACTCCCTATGTAACTGAAACCCCATTTATAATTATGCCGTTTCAGATAAGACAATGAAAACCACAGTCCTACAAGTAAAGCCATAAGGGCTACTCGCCACCATGCTCCCATGTATGGGAACATACCCTTTAAGAAGGTCAGCAAAACAATGCCTATTATGCTACATTCATATACTATCCTTACTTTTGTTACATTATTCATATATATACGCTATTTGTTGGTAATGATTGGGTGAGAAACAGCGTTTAGCTGTTATCGCTACTTTGTCATAAACTTATCTTATTCCTTTCAATTCTTCTTTCATTCTTCCTTTTAGATGAAAGTAAGCCAGCACGCCCAAAACATTGAATAATGCAGTCTCATCTTCATCGCGCCCTAATGCCTTATAGAATTTTGCAACATTCTGATAAGCCATAATTAAAAAGATTAAATAGACAACAGCCAAAATTCCCCCACTAAATATAAGCGTACAAATGCCTATCAATGAATTTCTCTTGTATGCTTTGTATTGTTTTTCAGCTTCATCATAATCGTGGTTTGTTAAATAGCCAAATTGTTGCAGATCCTCTCTGTTCCAACCTCTCTCTCCTAATAAATTGATAGCATAATCACGAAGTTCATCATCATAGCCATAACGCTTATAATTTTTCACTACGTCTATTAGTTTGTCATTGTCAAACTTATTTAGAATGTCAAAATCTTCCATACAACTTTATTTTATTGGTGATAATGGTTGGAAAGGAGCATCGACCGGATACTGTCTTTCGTTGTAGAGATATTATTATCCTTTCCTGCTTGGGAACATGGAACAAAAGTTGCCTTTATAATTCGATTATTACAGTTAAATGGCACATAAGTTACCTTACTGTCAATACTTAACGTATCGCTTGATTGTTTCAAGTAGGAGTGTTCATTTCGTAATAAGACTTCCGCTCTTGAAAAGTCCACAGAACTGTATATCGGATAGAAACCGAAAAAACAAGTAGATGTTATGTAAGCAATTTGACTTTTATAGTCAAAGAATAAAAAACGATTTCCGTCTGCCACATTATCATACACGGCAAAGCAATCAAATTTTCTTATTCCATTGATTGTATAGCTTTGCACGAAGTCTATACTACTATCATCTACCGCTTTCAACTCAAAAACAATATTCTTTTTACCTTGCTGATTAAAACATAGTCTATATTGAATTTCAAACTCTGTTTTTTCTGTTTCTATATAAAGGGTATCTTGTTCAGTCAAAGAATAATACTTTGCTGAATTTTGTTCCACATAGCCGTTTTTCGCTATAACATAGCTAAATGGGAAAAAGAATGAACAATACAATACAACTATTCTCATATCTGATATATTTAATAGTTCAGCAGGGAACGGCTTTTCCGTTATCCTGCTTCGTTAATAATTCTTTTCTTTTCAATAGATATGAAATGCCTATTGCCAAGAACAAATAAATAACAAGAATTTGGCTCGCCAACCATACAAAAATGAAATCATCAATATTGGGTGGAAGATATGCGTCATACGGGGAATATTTAAGTCCACTCCAATGTTCTTGCAATTCTTCTATTTTGAAATAGTAGGTATAAGACCATATATTGAAACACAATAGAATGGTTATCAAAATCGCTCTCAAGGCTATTTTATGCAAAACAATATCTAAGATTACAAACAATAACAATGCTACTTTTAACAAGAACGCTTGTAAAAATGGGGTGAAATCCATTGCTCCATTTGTATCTCTTATACAGATAGACCACCTTAAAATACCTACTATTATTCCGAATAGGAGAAAATAGACTGTATGATATATCTTATTTTTTATGTTCATCTTTAAGGTGTTATAGATGTATTTATAAGAGCATCGTTAGGTGTGCTACTTTGATAAACAACACC
>JAUUNK010000311.1 GCA_030844565.1 Bacteroides ovatus | reverse complement strand
GTGAAGCCTATAAGAACCGGGCTTTCCGCTAGAATGCCCTAGCTTGAGGCAAATATCCGCTTCATCCGTCATAGTTTTTCCTGTAGATGAAATGCCAACATGCCGGAGAATCTCTTGCAGATATTCGGCAGCAGGCAACAAGCTGTTATCAGAGACTCCGATTGTTACACCGTCTTTCAACAAAAAAGCACCGGGTTGTTCAGTCACATTGACGGGGATAGGTAGAATGTCAATTTCTTGCCTCATCGTAGGAGAACAGGCAGAGAACACGCAGGCTGATACTATCAGCAGGAGAATACTTAATTTTCTAAACATAAAGGTTAACAATTTAAGGGGTTTTAATTCTAGTACTTATATATAATACAACTCAAAGCTCCCAACTACTAAAGGAAGAAAGAAAAAAGGAGACTATTACTCTTGAATATAAAAAACCCCTATCAGCATCTTCGGTAGATGCCGACAGGAGTTTTCTCGTTTTTTCCCCTTTTGGGTTAATAAGTTATCTTTATCCCTGCAAAAAAGCTACGAGGCAGGGAGGGACCGTAGATATAGCCAGAATCGCGCTTGGCTCCTTTATCAAAGTCGCTTTGGTAAGCATTGAGAACATTCTGCACACCTGCATTCACTTGCAAACCCACCGACTTATAGGGTTTAAAGTCATAAGCCAGCTTAAGACCGATGTCGAAGAAATCCTCAGTATCCACCGTAACGGGTGCTTCAATGTAGCCCGGTTCGTGGGGCACGAGCATGGAACCGGTGTAAGTACCTGATAAAGAAATGCTCAGTGGTTTCACCGGAGTATAAGTAGCGGTGAAATAGCCATACGTGTTGGGTGTCCGCATCATCTTCTTCACTGCCGGTGCATTCTTATTCCAGGTATGAGGTTCGTCATAGTGGCTACGTTGTAAAGTGACACCCGCTTGTAGCTGTAATGAAGAAAGATAGGCTACCTTGCCTTCCAACGTCAACCCCATCACTTTTGCCCCCGGCGCATTGTAACGCACACGGGTCAGTATGCCATCCACCGCCTCGGTGTCTGTGAGTGCAAACACATCGGATAGTTTGGTGTAGAAACCTTCTACAAGGAAGTTCACCTGAAAAGCGCCAAAACGGTGGTATACATCGGCAGAGGCGCTAAAGCTGTGCGAGCGTTCTTCTTTGAGATCATCGGCAAGTTCAATCATCGCCACGTCGCCACCTACATTCTCAATGTGAAGGTCTTCGTCGAAAGCCTGCGGAGCACGGAAACCGGAGGAGTAACTCAAGCGGATGTTGATGTCCTTCGTAGGGTTGAACCGTAAGTTGGCTCGAGGGCTAAAGATGAGGTGATCTATAAGGTTGTGCTTATCGAAACGGCCGCCGATGAGAAAACCCCATTGGTCGTTCTTCCATTCGTTTTGCAGAAAGGCACTGGCGATTTTTACTGTCTGGTTCACTTTGCGGTTATAGCCCCACATATTGTCTTCGAGTCGGTCTTGATTAAATTCAGCACCAAGGGTAAGATCTGAAGGCAGGAAAAGACATTGGTCGAAGTGATACATATATTGGGTTCCTGCCAGCCAGTTTAGGTCGGTCGTCTTACCGTATGCATTGGGGTCTTGATCTCCACCATAATAACTGTCTCGATCGATATGCTGCGCAGAGGCAAAGACATTGAAGCGGTGCTTCTCGTTCGGGGAGAAATAGTCAAACTTCACTCCTCCCCCATTTATCGAATGTTCGGTCTGTTCCGCCACATTTGCTTCATGCGGGGGACGGTTGAGCAGATCGCCACCACGGCGAAACTCTTCCATGTGGTGATATTCAAAGGTGAGCTTGGAATAGGTACTCGTTTTGAGGAACGAACGGAAACCGAGCGTCTGCCCATGCAGTTTGGGAATTTCGGAGTAACCGTCGCCGTCACCATCGTAGGCAGCACGGTGGCGGTTCTGACCAAAGATGTAGAGCCCCGCCCGCTGATCATCAGTCACGAGTGAGGCATTGAGAGCAGTACTGTTATCAAAAGCCGAACCATCGCCAATACCCGTGATAGTGTGGGATAGCATTCCCGAATTGCGAATAGGTTCTTTGGTAATAATATTGATGGTCCCTGCAATGGCGGAAGAACCGAATAGAGCAGAACCGCCGCCACGCATCACCTCCACCCGTTCAATCATACTCGCTGGAATCTGCTCGATGCCGTATACACCGGAGAGAGCGCTGAAAATAGGACGTGAGTCGAGCAATATCTGTGTGTAGGGTCCGTCAAGCCCGTTGATACGTACTTGCTGGAAACCGCAATTCTGGCAATTGGACTCCACGCGTACCCCGGGTTGAAAGCTCAGTCCCTGAGCAAGAGTGGTAGAGTTGGTGGTTTCAAACATCTTGAGGTCTACCACATTCACCAGCGTAGGAGCCAGGCGGCGGGTAGTCTCATTGCGGTTGGCAGACACCACCACCCCATCCAAGGCTATGGCGTCTTCTTCAATTTCGAAATCTTCTTCCAGTGTACGCCCTTTCTTGAGAGTGATGTTGCGGGTTACGGTCTTGTATCCCACAGAGGTGACTTCGAGCACAAAGTTTCCTTCAGGCAAGTTTTTGAGGAAATAATGTCCGGTAGCATCTGTCACCGTGCCGATGGTGGTTCCCTTTAGGGCTACTGTTATATAAGGTAGGTGTTCGCGTGTATTTTTATCCAACACGTGTCCTATAATGTTTGCGTCCGACTTACGTAATTCGGGATATTCAGGGTGTTCAGCCTTTACCTGCACAAAGGCACAGGCCAGGCTGAAAAGAATAAATAAATATCTTCTCATCTTGGTTTATCATTTGATTGCATAAATAAATAAGGAAAAAGCAGCCGTGACAGATCCCCCCGACCTGCCGACAGCGAGTCTGAATCACACCAAGACAGGAGGAGCCCGTAACGAATGGACTCCCAATGCGAACCCGCCATATCCAACACGTTGGGGGCACGACAACAATATACCCAGAAATAGGTATACAAGAGAAAGAGACAAAGGGAAGAGTCCGTCTCCCGTGACAGCGAGATGCGAAAGATGATGAATCAAGAGGAACTCAACCGTGGTATGAGAGTGGTTGGCTGTCTTCTTGAAGGGATGGGAATGGACAATGGTAACCCCGTTGACTACGTGGGAGTGGGTAAAAAGCGTGATACCTGCCATGTACAAGATAAACAGTACAGGCAAAAAACACTTCATCGTATAGAGGTATAATCGCTTCATCATTTTCAGGGCGCAAAGATAAGAAGTATTCTCTTACTAAGCAACTCCTACTAATAATGATTTTGCAGGCCGGTAAGTTCGTCCGCATCAAGCAGTTCCCTGACGAAATCGGTGGCGGGGGACCAGACAATCTCTTCGGGCGTGCCCAGTTGCTCCCGGTTGCCTTGATGCATTACGAGAACGTGAGTGCCTAACTTCAACGCTTCTTTGATGTCATGAGTAATGAAAACGATGGTAACGGCAAGCTGTCGATGAACCCGGGCTATCTCGTTTTGCAACATCTTGCGGGTTATCTCGTCCACCGCACCAAAAGGTTCGTCCATAAGGAGAATCTGCGGGTTGGCAGCAAGAGCGCGAGCGATGCCCACACGTTGGCGCTGTCCCCCGGAAAGCTCCGAAGGATAACGGTCGAGCATGGCCGGCTCCAAGCCTACCATGCGGATAAGGTGTTCTACAGCTTGAGCGGTTTCTTCTTTCCGGCGGTGGAGTAAGTCGGGTACGTAGGCGATGTTCTTCCTCACACTTATGTGAGGGAAAAGCCCGATGCCCTGAATCACGTAGCCGATATTTCTACGCAGCAAGGTCTGATTCTCGCGGGAGATGTCCTTACCCTCTACGTAGACCGTGCCAGAAGTGGGAGCAAGCAAACCGTTTATCATCTTCAGCATGGTGGTCTTGCCGCAACCCGAACTTCCGATGACAGTGAGGAACTCGCCACGGGGGATGTCCAGTGAAAGATGGTTCAGTGCCCTGTTAGCTCCGTATGCTTTCGATACGTCGTCGAACCGGATAATCATTTCCTCGTTCATGGGAGAAGTCCTTTCTTTTCCAAAAACTCGTGAGCCACCACTTTGTCGGGACGTCCTTCGATGTCTACCTGGGCATTGAGTTCCGCCATCTCGCTGTCGGTCAGGATGCCTGCCATCTTCTGGAGTGTTCCTTCGAGTTGGGGGAAACGTTCGAGGGCATCCTCGCGAACGACAGTGGCACACTGGTAACTGGGGAAGAAGTGCTTGTCATCTTCGAGCACCACAAGCCCCGAACCGCTCAACTGTCCGTCGGTAGTAAATACGTTAGTCACATCTACCTTGCCGGACTTGATGGCGCCATACTTCAAACCGATGTCCATGTCTTTGGTATCCTTGAAACGCAAGCCATAGCAATCGCACAACTCCTTGTACCCCATCGGAATCTCAAAAAAGTCATATTCTGCTCCCAAAACGAAGACACCGGGATGTTTTGCCAAGTCAGAGAACTTCTTCAACTGATATTTGTCGGCATTCTCCTTGGTAACGGCAAGGCTGTAAGAGTTGTTGAAGCCATAAGGGCTGAGCCATACGACATTGAACTGATTGGCATATTCATCCTTCACTCTCCGGTAGAGCTCGTCAGGACCCGGGAAGCTGTCTTTCTTGAGCACCACCAGCCAGCCTGTGCCCGTATATTCGGGATAGAGGTCGAAGTCTCCTTTCAGTAAGGCGGGATGGAGAGTACTTGTACCCCCGCTGATACCTTTAATCAGTTCTACATCATAGTCCGTATTCTCTTCAATCAATTGTTGCAACATTTCGCCCAAGATAAACTGCTCGGTGATAGGTTTGGTAGCAATGTGTATAGTCTTTTTCTTGTCTTTGCAAGAGAAACAGACCAGAGCTGCTGCCAATAGAATTAATAACTTCGTTTTCATGCTCGTCATACCATTTTACGTTTTTTCTTTATGTATTTCTCATATCTACCCACCAGAAAATCGGTGGCTAGCGCCAACAACGCGATAAGTAAGCTTCCTGCCACGGTCATCGTACTGTTGTTCGTGGTGATGCCTCTGTAGATGGCGACTCCCAACCCTCCAGCACCGATAAAAGC
>JAUUNK010000310.1 GCA_030844565.1 Bacteroides ovatus | reverse complement strand
ACGGATGCCGCACCCGACTTTACGAATGGCATACCCATGTGGGGCGAGCTTCCCAACCAAGCGGTGGGCGAAGGTTTCTCTCCCTCTGGCGCTCCCCAAGAGGTGACGATGATACGTGCGGTAGCTAAGTTCACGCTTATCAATCCTCTTGAATCCGACCTAAAAGGCTTTTTCTATTATTACAACGATCTGCGGCTGTACAATTACCGGGCAAAAGGACGCATTGCACCGGACAACTATAATGTGACGGGCAAGCAAGTGAATACTCCCACCGTACCCGTCGGGGCACGGCAGACACGGGGTACATTCACCTCATTGAACAGCGATGTGTCACCCGGGAATATCGGTATTTTCAACGGCTCACAAAAGACGTTCTACCTGTGCGAGGTGGACAACAAGAACCGCCCCTCGGGCGGGAATGCGCTGGACGACCTTTGTCTGGTTATGCACGTGGAGCCGTATCTCACCGGCTCTAAGCCGTCGGTAGACGGTTACTACCGCCTCGACTTCAAGGACTACGGTTCGGGAGTGCCGATGGATATTCTGCGTAATCATGAATATAAAGTACAAGTGGAAAGTGTGGACGGGTTGCCGGCCCAAACTCCCGAGGAAGCTTTCAAAGGAAACCATACCCTTAAATGCCGTATCGTGCCGTGGAACGAGGTACAAGAAGAAGTAATAGTACGAGGGAACAAACGGCTGACGGTGGACAAACGGGTGTTTGCTTTTGACGGTGATATCCAAATAGGTGTCGCTTCATTACCCGTAAATATAACTACAGAGAATACCAATTGGCAAATAACCGGAAAACCTTCATGGATTTCACTCAGCCAAACCTCGGGTACAGCGGGAGTACCAGCCACGGTTACTATTTCGGCAAACAGTAAGAACTTTACCCAGAATATGCGTAGTGCTGTCCTTTCCATACGAACAGGAAATTCTGCTAACGAATTGGAATATCGTTTGCATGTAAGCCAGCAACCGGCTTGTGGTTTCGGAAATTCCATGAAACTTATGCGTATCGGTGGCAGTAACTATCAGACTACCCGTATGGGTAATGGTGGTGTTTGTTGGATGATAGACGCCAGTAGGGAAGGAGGTCCTAATATGGCTGCTCGTCCTCGTTCATATTCTTTGGCACCAGCTATGGTCGGACCCATTTATTATGGCAGTATTCCCCAACGTGCCTGCCCCGATGGCTGGCGACTCCCTACGGCTTGGGAGGTTATTAATCTGATACAGTCTATAACAGGCTCTTATCCTGTTGTATTTACTCGATTGATAGAAAGCGGTGCGGGAATAGCTAAGTCTTTTCCAGCCATATCTGCCCCCGATGGTGGATATGAAGAAGGCGTTTTAGCTATCTGGACACAAACTCCAATGATATATTCATCACCTCAACGACATTCTCCTGCCTCTGTATTACATACAGGAATATATTGGAATCCTGATATCGGAGCTGGAAAAACAGCGCCCACATATAGGGTTAATCGTAATAGATGGGCCTTAATGCATGGTGCCGGTAATGACATTCATAGTCCGGCCGGGTTACCTGCAGGGTTTAATGAATATTATGGTTATCATTATCTGCTGGGCGGTAGTGTCCGTTGTGTGCATGACCAGTAATTTAACCATTAAACAAACAGCACCATGAAACGATCAACTGTTTTAGTCTTTTTGTTTGGACTGTTTTTGGGGGGCTGTGGCAGTTCCCGTCAGGGCGGTGAAGAGGCGGAAGTTGTGCGACATTACGAATGTCTGCTGCGCGCCCTTGCAACAGATGATTCATAACTCTGGCGTTATTTTCATCTATTACATCTTGATATTCACTTCTTTCTATTACTCTGCCATTTTGATTTTGAGTACATTTTTCTCTTATTGAGCAATTTACACAAGCTGATGTTTTATATACTTTTGATCTATAATTGGGACGGATTCTCCATTTCCCTGTTGTTGTCATTTGTTCTCCACAAGGGCAGATATAATAATCTCCGTCATTTATATAATGAAATTCAGCCAGTGGTATGGAATTCGAATTAGGTGATGTTGATGGCATAGGCGATGAATAAGTACATATTCCTGAATATTTACAGGCTTGTAGTTGGTCGCCGCTAGTATAACCGGCATCGCTAAGTGTGTTGAACGAATCTAATTGTAGTAGTTCCTGGACGGTCAATGCCGCTGTTGATAGTTCTCTTTTATCAGTTGATGCTCCAATATGAGAGTGAACCAATAATTTGTGTTTACTATCAAAGGCTGCTTGAACCGCATATTCAACTCCTGATACATTATTGGTTAACATTAATGCTCTTGAATCTTTGTCTGTTAGACTTATTTGAGTATCATTACTATTCTTCAATTCCGTATCAAGAGTTTCGTATTTCTTACGCCTGTCTTGTTGTAATTTAATCTTAGATTTAAGAAGTTCTTTTTCTTCTTCTTTATCAGTCTTATCTAAAGCTACTTCAAATTCTTCAATACGGTTATCTATATATTCAAGATGTCTGTCTATCTTCTTTTGTGTATAATTGTTTCTGAGACTATTTTGGGCAAATATCTTGAAAGAATCTATACCTATGGTTTCGCCTTCTATCAGACCCATATCCTTTAGCATAAGGACAAACTGCCTAAAGACTTTTCTAAAAGCCTCCGCATTATTTTTTTTTAAATAAGCAATTGTCCGAAAAGAGGGCATTAAGCCTCCTAATAGCCACCATAATTCCACATTTACTTTACAGGAAGTGTTCCAACTTTCTTGATGATCTTATTGAGTGCTTATAACCATATAAATACAATTTTAGTAATGTTGCAGGATTATACGGTGGTCTCCCTTCTGATTGAAGTTTGACATGTTTAAACCCAAGCTCATCTATAGGCAAGATATCCACAAATAAATCGATAAGCCTGCTCATCACCAAGAATGTTTTTCTCATAATCCAATAACTTTAGAAATTATTAATATCAACGTAACAAATCATTCATCTTTCAGATCGACAGTCGGCAAGTTAAAAACTTTTTCGATGCCAATCCAGCTTTCTGCCGCATCATCAAATAGCGTTTCATATTGATCATGGAATCCAAAAAGGTCACTAAAGAAATATGTTTTCAGTGTTGGATACATGCTTACTTTCCATTCGTTGTCAGCTCCATCAGGTACAGAAATAATAAAATCTGTGGACAAGCTACAAGTGGTTATCCCGGCCTTAGCACCTCCATTGACAGCACTCGACGCGTAACAAAACATATTAAAATGTGAAGAAGGTTCGCGTAAATTAAACTACCACCTAAGCTGTGGGCTTCCTTGGGCCGGATTGGTTCTATTGATAACTTCAATATCATTTATTGTTTCCGTATGGCTATTGGAAATGCTTATTCCTCCTGAAATCTCTGGTCCAGTGACACTGACACTTCCTCCTAACTCGAAAGAGACACTGCTGGTATAAGAGCTCTGGCGTTCCGTAGTTTGCGGGGAATGTGCATGAATAATGGCACCATTCGGGTGAACCGGAGCGAATTCCAAATTTACGTCAGTCAGGCAAAAGCCATACCCTTTCATTTTCAGAGTACTGACCTTGGTATGCCATTCTCCATAAAAAGAAGGTTCTACATAGGCTATAAAACCCAGATTTACCAAATAAAAATGTTCTTTCCGGTCTTTGCTATAAGCGGTCCATATCTTAGCTTCTACTTGAAAATTATCGGTTGTCCCTTTACCTTCATGTCCATGAACAGGAGGTGCGGTATAGCTATTTTGACCGATAACGATATAGGCAGATATCAAGTTTTTCAAATCCGACGAACCGTTTGACGGAGCTTTCGGTTCCAGGGCTCTTTGTAAACTTTGACTTGTCATGTCGCAATGAAATCCCTGCCCGTATTCATTAATCGTCTGTACAGATTCTTTGCCATCAGCTCCGGTAGCAGTACTGAGCGCATTGAGCTTGGAATAGAATCCGCTCGCCGACGGAAGCGGTCCAGAAAATACCCACAGCGGCAGTTCGTCCGAATAAGACTCATCTTCCTTCGCATAAGGATTATAGCAATCCAGCAACGTGCAGACGGTATTAAAATCCTCGTTCGTTCCTCCCTCCATCATCATCACGATGCTCCGCTTATGGAACATATCCTTGATGTCAGCCAGCAAATCGGTATCCGACTGAATCCGGTCAATGTCCTGCCGGGTAAAGAAGAACGTGTCGCCAACCTCCATCTTCTTTCCCGGAGCATAAGGAACCGCCTCCTTGTAACGGTTTATCATGTTCTCGGATATCATATGGTCTTCTTTGCTCCAGAACGAAAGGTAATAAAGCGTGTTGTTGTGTGTTACGCCTAACTGGTCGGTAGTAGGCAAAGGATCAGTTAGTTTCTCGGGATCATTTACATTGTCGGGGGCGTAGTCATCCTCGTCATCGCCGCACGATGTAGCTACCGCAAGAACCATGTAGCACAACAATAAGTAATGAAGTAAATGAATCTTTTTCATGACTTTTTAAAGGAGAATCCTATTGTTTGTATTATTCAAATTCAAGCTGTAGAACTCATTTGCCGCTTGAAATAGAGTTGTCTTTATTTGAAGTTATTTGGGTAGCATTTTCTTTTACACACGTTAAAATCACCCATAAAACCCTGTTTTACTCTTTTTGGAGATGACGCAGGCTCAACCGACAAGTGCAAAATAAGCGAAAAGATTTAAATTCAGCCCGATTCTTGCCTATAAAAATTGTCTCAATTGTCAGAATCGCACATCTTTGTGGTTTAGAACATTTTAGTTTTGTAGTTTAGGCTATTTTTTGTCGTTTGGGCTATTCCTCCATCCATAACACACCGTATTATTCCGCCTCTGTTTTCCTCCATTTAGGGGTACAGCCCGCATTTTCCTTGAACAGCCTTATAAAATGGCTTGGTGACAAAAAACCGGATTTCTCGGAGATGTCGGCAACCGTCAACCTCGGATATCGCGCAAGCAGACGTTTCGCATATTCTATACGAAGTCCGATAATCCAATCGCGGAACGACATGTCATACGTAGTTTTGATGTACCCGGACAGGTAGGTACGGTTGGTATGAAGCACATCTGAAAGCTCCTTTATGGTAAGGCCGGGCCGGATAT
>JAUUNK010000309.1 GCA_030844565.1 Bacteroides ovatus | reverse complement strand
CCCGCGGGAGATTAAGCTCTTGGTGATTCATTGCAGCGCAACGCGCTGCAATGTTCCCTTCTCTGTGGAGCAATTGCGCGAGTGCCACCTGCAACGGGGCTTCAAGGACATCGGCTATCATTTCTATATCACCCGCGACGGAAGGCTCCACCAGTGCCGCCCCACGTGGGAACCGGGCGCCCACGTGCGCGGCTTCAACCGCCACAGCCTGGGCATCTGCTATGAGGGAGGATTGGACGAGGACGGACGTCCCTGCGACACGCGCACGCGCCTGCAACGCCTCGCCCTGCTCGACTTGCTAAGTATCTTGAAGCAACAGTATCCGCAGGCGCAAATCCTGGGGCATTATCAGTTGAGTGCCAACATCCACAAGGCTTGCCCCGTGTTCGACGCCCGCAAGGAGTATGAAGGCCTGTAATAGAGCGGAGTCAAAAGTCTTCGGACGGAGAATAAAAAGACAGCAGCCGGAAGCGATGATTCTATCGCATTCCGGCTGCTGTCTTTACTTCTTTCTGTGCCACCAGCCGTTTGGTTCTCCCTCCCCCCAGCGTCAAAAGTCTCCTGGCTTGCCGAGGTAATAGGTGATAAGGCGGACTTCTCTCACCGTAAATGCTTTCATCTTGGGATGAAAGCCGGCAGCGCGTATCTCTTCCATCAACGGGCCGCATTTCCTTATCCAACGGCGGAGCTTATCTACTGCCGCTTGCTCGCACAAGTCGGGAAAGTAGAGGGCTGCGAGTTCGCACTTCTCATAACATTTCACTACAAACATTTCCTTTTCCATTGTCTTCTTTATATCTGTTTTTGAGTTATAAAGATACAAAATAATAGACAAAGTAGCAAGAAATATTAATCTTTAATCATACTTTTAATAAGAGTTCTTTGCTTCGCCCTTTTAAACATAGTATTCTCTTCTTCTCCAGACGTAATCTCTTTCTGTTGTTTACTTATAAGAAGAGAGTCTTTAAAATAAAATGATGTCACAAGATACATCTCTCCAAATAATTCTTCGTAGTATGACTTTATCGTAATCGTGTCATTTTTTAGAGCATCCACATAAAACTCCACCTTCGCGGGTGCACCATACTTTGACAAAAGTACTTTTTCGTGTGTTCCTATAAAAATAGAATCACTATTGTAAGCACTCGAAAATGTCAAAGGGGTGACAGAACAAGATGCTAGGGTTACAAATAATAATATGGATATATACTTCATTATGGTATATCATCAAATTATTAATACACTATTATATAAGTAAAAGACAATTAGCTATTTAGTTGGCAAAGAGATAGTGACAAATGCTCGAGCTAAAGTCGGCTAGTTCATTTTCATATCACTGCTCAAATGTACAAATCTTTTTTAAAATAGCAATCTTTTTTTATTTTAGGATAATCAAATATTCATTCATCATCTATTAAAAATAAGAAATTAACAATATATATCAAAAGGTATTAACTCTCTATCTTATAATTCAGAGATATATTTTGAAACATGTTTTTTTCAAACATTATACAAAATAAGAAGTTTTCTATTTAATAATATCTGCGTTAGAAGAAAAATTCGTAGCTTCGTGAACTGAAAAAAATCAGATAATGCAAAATCATGAATCGTTTAAAAGGTATAATCTATGCAGCGGTGTCCTCCTCCACTTTCGGGCTGGCTCCGTTCTTCTCCATCACTTTGCTGCTGGCGGGCTTCTCGTCTTTCGCAGTGCTCTCTTACCGCTGGGGTGTGGCATCCCTTGTGTTGACTCTTTTCGGAGTGTTCTCGGGATGCAACTTCCGGCTGGCAAGAAGGGACGTCGGCGTGGTATTTTTTCTTAGCCTGCTGCGGGCTGTCACTTCTTTCAGTCTTATCATTGCTTATCAGAACATAGCTAGCGGGGTGGCTTCTACCATCCATTTCATGTATCCTCTGGCGGTGGCTCTGGCAATGATGTTTTTCTTCCGGGAGAAGAAATCGCTTCTGGTGATTGTGGCTGTGGTGATGTCACTCATCGGGGCGGCACTGCTATCGTCAGGAGAACTGCAAGCGCAGGAGGGCAACACCGTGATGGGGCTTATAGCTGCCTGTGTGTCGGTGTTTTCTTATGCGGGATATATCATCGGTGTGCGAACCACGCGGGCTGTGCATATCAATTCTACTGCACTGACTTGTTATGTGATGGGCATCGGGACGGTGTTCTACCTCATCGGCGCTTCTTTCACTTCGGGTCTGCAACTAGCCACCGATGGTTATACTTGGCTGATTATCTTTGGCTTGGCTCTTCCGGCAACGGCTATCTCCAATATTACGCTGGTGCAAGCTATCAAATATGCAGACCCCACGCTAACGTCCATTCTGGGAGCGATGGAGCCTCTCACGGCAGTGGTCATCGGGGTGCTCGTCTTTAAGGAGCTTTTCACGGTGAATAGTGCGCTGGGGATTGTGTTGATATTGGTGGCGGTGAGCATGGTGGTGTTCCGGAAAGGGGGAAAGGGATAGGAAAGGGAAATGAAAATAGCATAAAATGCACGCGTTCAACAAAAAAAGTATATCTTTGTTCTATAATATAGCACCAATCAATACTAATGGGAAAATTTATTAACCCCTTTACCGATTACGGGTTTAAATTCTTATTCGGCAGGGAAGTCGAGAAGGAACTGTTAATCGATTTTTTAAACGATTTGCTCGTAGGAGAGCATGTGATTACCGACATACAGTTTCTCAACAACGAGCAACAGCCGGAAGCAAAAACTCAGCGGGGGATTATCTACGATATTTATTGCATGACCGACACGGGCGAGCGCATTATCGTAGAAATGCAGAATCGCGAGCAGCCTTATTTTAAAGACCGTGCCCTGTTCTACCTCGCCCGCGCTGTCACTCAGCAAGCAGTAAAGGGACCTTGGGATTTTCGTTTGGATGCTGTCTACGGAGTCTTCTTTATGAACTTCGTAATGGATAAGGACATGCCCGCTAAGGTCAGAACGGACGTTGTGCTTTCTGACAGGGATACAGGTGAGGTCTTCAATGGAAAGTTCAGGCAAATCTTCATCGAATTGCCCAACTTCCGGAAAGAAGAGGATGAATGTGAAACGGATTTTGAACGATGGATTTATATATTAAAGCACATGGATACACTTGACCGATTGCCGTTTAAGGCACGCAAAGCTGTCTTCGAACGGCTGGAACAACTGGCTTCCAAAGCTAATATGACTCCTCAGGAAAGAGCACAGTATGAGGAAGAATGGAAAAACTATAATGATTATTTCAATACGTTGGATTATGCTGAACAGAAGGGAAGAAAAAAAGGAATAGAGGAAGGCATACAAATAGGCGAAGAGAAAGGCAGAAAAGCTCTTCTTGATGCTGCCCGCGAATTAAAGAAAAGAGGGATTACTAATGATGTGATCGTTACATCTATGAAACTCTCTCCGGAAGAAGTTGAAAATCTATGATACATGATAAAGTTGATAAAAACATTGTAACTATATATTAAAGCACATGGATTGAAAATTTATAATCCACTCTTAACAACTAGCAAAGCCCGCCCGTGCTTCAACACCACGAACCGGCTTTGCTATTTTGCTGATATATCGCTTATTATGATTACATTTAATTGGATTTTCTAATAATCTTCAATGACAGCGTTCCCGAAAATATCTTTTTTGACAACTCTCTTGTGACCCTTATTATCTTCAATAATAGTATTTCCAAATATATCTTTCTTAATGGTCTTCTTATTGCCTTTGTTATCCTCAATGATGGTATTACCAAAGATGTCCTTTTTGATGGTTTTCTTGTTGCCCTTATTATCTTCAATGATAGTGTCACCAAAAATATCTTTTTTTATCGTCTCCTTGTTACCTTTATTGTCCTCGATAACAGTATCACCGAAAATGTCCTTTTTAATAGTCTTCCGGTTACCTCTGTTGTCCTCAATAACCGTATCACCGAAGATGTCCTTTTTAATAGTCTTCTTGTTGCCTCTGTTGTCCTCGATGACGGTATTGCCAAAGATGTCTTCTTTGATAGTCTTCCGGTTACCCCTGTTGTCCTCGATGACGGTATTGCCGAAGATGTCTTTCTCTATAGTCTTCTTTTCCTGTTTTACTTTTGAATATTCTGGAATAACTTCGAAAGAAATTGAACCGCAGCTCTCTATCAGAAAAGGAATACCAGCACATTGTATCACAAATAGAACAAATAAAATCTTCTTCATGGCGTTGCTTCTTTTGATTTGTTACAAAAGTAACTCAGGAAAATCATACTTAAGGGGTAGATTCTATATGGAGGGATAGGGAAAAGCCTAAAAAAGATATGAAATAAAATTTAGTTGTGAACAGACTTAATCCTACAAAGAAAAAATCCTTGTAACTATATACTGATTTTCAGTTAGCTACAAGGATTTTTTTCTGGAGGTTCCTGGCGGATTTTAAACCACCAAGACAATCCCTTTATTTCCAATTGATTAGAACTCTCTTAGCTTCGCTACTGTAAAACAATTGTAAAACAAATATTCTGTTTAAATCGTTTATTGATAGTTATAAAAACGTAGGAGTAAACTCAATGCCCAGAGCACGGGCAATACGAAAGAAACTCGAAATCTGAATATCTGTCTCTCCTTTTTCTACACGAGCGATATAACTCCTTGCCGTACCAACCTTTTCTGCCAACTCTTGTTGGGTTATCTTAAGTTGCTTTCGACGGTCACGTAATATCTCACCATAATACCATGCTATTGACTTCTCATGGAAAGCAGTACGAGATTCCGTTCCAACCTCTCCATATTTATTGTCCAATAGTTCACCTGCCGTATGCAACTTGGCTAACTTATTTTCATCTAACTTTCTCATAACTCAAAGTCTTTTAATATCCGTTCAGCAATCTTTATTTGTTTACTATAATCTTTTGTGGATTTCTTTAGAAAACCATTCAAGAGTAGTATCTTAACTTTCACTTTATCTTGCAACGTACCGTAGAACTCTACAAACTCATCCGAGAAATACAGTTCACGTATATCATTATCCTTCTTATCTGTTGCTTTCATGATACAAATGTAACCAATTAGATACAATAAAACAAATAGAGGATCAATCCGAAAACTCTGTTGGTAGTTTATGTCGATAATCCCAAAAAGAGTAT
>JAUUNK010000308.1 GCA_030844565.1 Bacteroides ovatus | reverse complement strand
AGAAATGGCAAAGACCATTCTTCCCACGACACGGTTCAACTTGGATTATAAAACAGCATAGGACAGAAATATGAATTTACATTCGGACAAGGAAGCGTTCAAGGAAATCATCGCACTGGCGGCTGAACATTTCAACTACGAGCAGTCGCACGTGGAAAAGGATTACTGGGTATCGAAGATACTGCGGGATATTTCCATGTCCGAATATGCGGATAAGACCTACTTCAAAGGCGGGACTTCACTTTCCAAAGCCTATGGGCTGATAGAACGCTTCTCGGAAGATTTGGACTTGTTCGTGTTCACGGGTGACAAAGGTGCGTCCAAGCAGGCTGAAAAGACATTGAACAAGAAACTTTCCAAATACATAGCCGAACTTAACAGTGACATATACAAGGAAGATTTGTCGGAAACGGGCGGTAATTACCGCAAACTGTATTTCTCGTATGACAATGTATTTCAGGGTGTGGGACTAAAAGAGCATTTGGAAGTAGAGATAAAATCCTGTGACCTGCCGGACAAAAAACTGATGTTCTACCCGTCGGACAAGCGGGTTATCAAACCGATTGTGACCGCCTTTCTTGAAAGCATCGGGCAAGAGGAACTGATAAGCACCTACGGGCTGGAAAGTTTTGAAACGCAGTGTATCAACCCCCGAAAGACTATCTGCGACAAGGTTTCAAGGCTGGTAAAGCTGTCTTACAATGAGGATGCAGCCGCACTGTTGGCAAAGCATATCCGTGACGTTTACGACTTGTCGGCACTCTACCACAATCAGGAATATAACGATTACCTACATTCGGAAGATTTCTTGGATGCCATGTACCGGGTGACGATAGAGGACGGACTAAATAAAAACTCCCGTTCGCACTTGTCGCTGGCTGATGCGCCGATATTCAAGGATGCCGAAGCGGTCATGGCGTTGCCCGAAGTGGCTACGGCGTACACTACCGATTTGAAGAAACTGACTTTCGACAAAAGCAAGATGCCGCCGATAGGCAAGGCTGTGGAAACATTGAAGAACCTGCACGAAATATTAGTGCGTTTTGAAGCCTACCGCACAAAAAAACAGAATGAAGAACAACCGTAAAGCTACATCGGCTGTTCTTCACTCCATACATTATATTATATACAGCTATTCTTCCTCTTTTATCAAATGGCATAGCTCCGGGTCGTTCTTAATCCGGGTTATCTCGTCCTCGACAATCTGCCGGACTTCCTGACGGATGCGGTCATAGTTGGCTTGTATCTCCTCCTGCATCCGGTCGTTGCCGTCCTTGTCGGTGAAGTCGATAATCTGCGGCAACTTCACGTAACGGGCGGTTTCCCGCTTCACCTTTTCATTGTCCACCACGATTTCACAGTGGAAAATCTTCTGCTCTATCCGTTCATCGAAGTTGTCCGCCACAGCACCCACGAACATACCTTGCGTGAGGTTGGATATTTTGCTGGCGGGTATCAGGCTGTCCATTTGGGTGCTTATCGAGGTGGATTTTTCCCGTTGGTTTATCGTCATGCTCTGCCGTTTCTGCAACACCTTACCGAAACGTTCGGAAAGGATTTTCGCCGTTTCACCGACTACCTGACCGCTGAACACGTTGCCCACAGTATTTTGTATCACCCGGCTTTCCTTGTCCCCGTAGTCACGGGTAAGCTGGCTGTAATCCTGAAAGCCCAGCAGAACCGCCACCTTGTTGCTTCGGGCAGTAGCAATCAGGTTGTCAAGCCCACGAAAATAAATCGTTGGCAACTCGTCTATTATCACCGAACTTTTAAGCTGACCTTTCTTGTTTATCAGCTTCACGATACGGGAATTATATAATCCCAGTGCTGCCGAGTAGATATTTTGGCGGTCAGGATTGTTGCCGACAACCAGTATTTTAGGCTCTTTCGGGTTGTTGATGTCAAGTGAAAAATCATCGCCCGTCATTACCCAGTAAAGGGCGGGTGAAATCATCCTTGAAAGCGGGATTTTCGCACTGGCTATCTGCCCCTGCAACTGTTCAACTGCCGAACTTTCCCATGCGTCCACGAACGGGGAAAGGTAGTTTTCCAGTTCGGGATAGCTGCGCAAAATGGTGAATACATCGGCATATTTCTTGTTCAACAGTTCAATGGCATGGGGGAACGTGCAATACTTACCGCCTTGATAGATACGGAGATACCAAATTATAGCCGCCAAAAGGATAATCGGGCTTTCCACGAAGAAGTCGCCCTGCTTGCTTATCCAACTGCGGTTAAGGTTAAGCATAATCGTGTAGCTCGCTTCATAAGCATCCGCAATGTCCGACATGAAGCTGGCGTTTATCGGGTTGCATCGGTGGCTCTTGCGGGGGTCGTCAAAATTGATAATGTAGAATTTGGGCTTTACCTTATACCCGTCCAAGTGGTTAAGCAAATGATTATAAGCGATTTCCGACAAATCGGGAAACTTATAATGTAGGCTAAGTAGCCGACGCCGTGCCATATTACTATGGTCGGTTTCCGAAAACTCGCCTCCGAACCGGACGTACACCTTCCAGCGTATCCGGCTCTCCGCTTCGATATGCAGTTTAAATCGTTCCATAATGAATCTTTTTATGACAAGTTCCACAAAGTGCAATGGTTTTCCTTTGCCGTGCAATCATGTGTCGTTCCCAAGGCTCTTTATTTTGAAGATTCTTGAGTTTACGTACATGGTGCATTTCCAAATGCCCCTTAGCACCACATAATTCACATTTTTCCGCTTTCAACCTGTCCATAAGACTGGTTGTGCTGGTGTGCATTATGAATTTGGGAAGGATGTCCATTTTGTTATCCTTTGATGGTTTTTGGCGTTTGTAACCTCCTTTATAGAAATACTCTTCCTTTTGTTTGCCTGCCTTGTTCTGATACTTGACACAAAATATTCCGTTATGCTTGTATTTTCTGCATATCTTCTTTACTTTGCTTCGATACTTGGCTGCAAATGTTTTGTACATACTATATTCCATGATATAACCGAAATTGGAGAGTTGGTCTGCGCAATTAACAGCTATGCCGAAATAATTGTACAAACCTCTAATTTCAGAATTATACCTGCGCAGGATTTCCAAATCATCGTTGAAGTTCAGTTCGGGTCTCGCTTTCGGTTTCCATATTTCCTTGCCGTTGTGTTTCTTTATTTCCACTACGTCATACGCAAGAAGTTTCTTCTTGACCGTATCTTTGGGGATTTTTATTTCCACCGTCTTGTTCCGACTTCTCTTTTTACGACCGAGGGAATCCCGTTTGGTTTCCATGCACTTGCGGTTTCTGATTTGAAATCCAAGAAATTTTGCAGGTGTTTCCGAATGGGTTATCAGTGTCTTTTCGTCAGACAATTCCAATTTTAGTTTGTCGGAAATAAAATTCTTTATATCCGATTTGATTATCATTGCATCTTCTTTACTGCCTATAACACCACACAGAAAATCATCCGCATATCTCACGTATTTCAATCTCTTATAGTTGCAGTCCATGTCATTTTTTGCCGGGGTCTGCAACATAAGATTATCATACTTCCGTATTTGCTCTACCAGCAGTTTTCTTTTTTCAAGACTTACTGCTGGTTTCAACGCCTTTTTAGCTCGTTCTTTTTTACGTTGGTAGTGTCTGTATTGTGGGTTCACTTCTTTACGGGCATTCCTATCAAATTTTGCTATGTACTCTGCCATGTACTTGTCCAATTTATCAAGATAGATATTGGCAAGTACAGGACTGATGATGCCACCTTGCGGTGTCCCGTTATATGTGTGAAAATATTCCCAATCTTCGATGTACCCTGCATTCAGGAATTTACGGATAAGCCGAATGAAACGGACATCATTGATGCGTTCTTTGAGGATTTCTATCATCACATCGTGATTGATGTTGTCAAAGAATCCTTTTATATCGCCCTCAATATACCATTTCACCCCGCAAAAAGATTTTTCAATCTGTTTAAGGGCGGTGTGGCAGCTCCGTTGGGGACGGAAACCATGAGAGGTGTATTCAAAACTTTCCTCGTATATGGCTTCCAATACCATTTTAACCACCTCCTGCAATAACTTATCCTCCGTAGCAGGAATACCAAGAGAACGCATTTTTCCGTTTTTCTTGGGTATATACGTCCTCCTTGACGGTTTGGGCTGGTAGCTTTCATCTTTCAATGATGCTATCAAGTCTTCAATGCGTTTAATGCTCATGCCGTCAATGGTTTTACCGTCCGTTCCCTCCGTCATATTGCCTTGTTTGGGGGCAATTCGCTGGTAGGCAACGGCGTACATCTCCGTATTGAAAAGAATACGGTACAGACGCTCGTACTTGTAATTCAAGTCCTTGCTGTGTCGATTCAAACTGTTTAATACTTTTGCCGAATTTCTCATAATGTCTCTCACATCATTCATTAATTGTATTAAAAATCTCTGCTGTCCCCCTTCGCCATGTACAAGCCATTAACTTGCTCGGACTACTACGGGGACTCCGTTACCATGTCGGAATTTCGGGAACTGATTCCCATAGCCCTTGCAGGCTTCCGATTTAGGTAATCCCAGTTTACTATATCTTAACTGTTGGCACGACAAGTTGTCGGATATGACTTCCACCTTTTACCGTATATTACGGTTGCGCTGCAACAAGTTCTTGCTCTTTCTACGCTACGACTGCAAAAAGAGTGTTGCAGTGATGACGGTTCGGAACTATCCATACAACGGTAGTTCCCATAGTTACCTTACGTCACAGCCTGCTACAAAGACCGCTCAGATTATCATTCAACCAATTCGGGTTTTATCCTCATACTTGTCTTATCATCGCTATTCAGTCGCAGTTTGGTAACTAACTGACTTATAGTTGTCCCGACGTGCTACACTCCCTGCCGCCTTTCGTTGGACAGATAAGTCGGTGATGATAGGTCGTTTTCAAAGAACACTTGCCTAATCCTTGCCAAAGGGACGATTAAGATATAGCCTTGACTGGCGCACCATAGCAGTAAAGCGCAAAACCTTTCTCGATTTGCTGTTTTATGTAACTGTTTACCACTGCATACGATTTGCCACTACCCGGCGTACCCAACACAAGGCTGGCACGGAACGGGTTCACGACATTTATCCAACCGTTATTCCATTTCTTCTTATAGTAGAACCGGGTAGGCAGATTTACCGAATACT
>JAUUNK010000307.1 GCA_030844565.1 Bacteroides ovatus | reverse complement strand
GGCTTGTTTGCGTTTCTTTCCCGAAGGAGGTAATCTTATTGAAGGGCTGGCATCCAAAGTAGCTCTCGAAGCGGTAAATTCTTTTGGCAAAGGCTTGTCTGTAAAGGGAACTATTCTGGATACCAATAAAGAAGTGGTGCAACACTTTCAGACGAATGCCGACGGAAGGGGAAGTTTCTTTTTTCAACCTAAACCGGGAGAACGTTATATTGCTAAGGTAGAAGAAAGCATTGTGCCTTTCCACTTTCCAGAAGCCCTTCCTGCCGGGTTCGTGGTGAATGTAAAGAGGTTCAAAGAAGCTATTCGTATCACGTTGATGCATAATAATATGGAGATAGGAAAAGAACCGCATCGCTATTCGCTGGTGTTCCACCAAGGCGGACAAGTGTTGGCACAACTTCCAGTTGATGCTTCCCAGACTCGTTCTCTTCTCGATGTTCCTCTCGATAAATTGCCAAAGGGGGTATTTACGGTGACGCTGGTGGATGAAAATTATCAAGTTTACAGTGAACGTTTACTTTTCACCCGTTTTCCTGAATCGTTAGATATTCATCTGACCTCCGGCACGACGAAGAAAGATGGGCAGGAATGGATGACAGTAAATGTGGAGACCCGCGATGTCAGTGGCAATCCTTGCCCCGCCCGGTTATCCCTCGCAGTGGTTGCCGCCTCTATGGAGGATAGTTTTGCCCGCACCAATTTCAAAACTTATCTTTTTCTCGAAAGTGAGCTCAAGGGAAAAATAATGGACCACCTCAGTGAGTATTGGAAGCCGGAAATTCCGGAATCTCTTTCGGACATTGAGCTTTTATTATTGACACATGGCTGGTGCAGATACTCGTTGAATAGCTTGCAGAAAGAATTGAAAGAACCTGTTTATTCGATGGAGCAAGGATTGTCGATAGGAGGGAAGGTAGAAAACAAAACGCGTAAGATGAGTGCAATAAGCGTTCAGGCTGTGCTTCGGCAAGATTCTACACAGCAGTTTTTTACTTGCCCGCTGGATAAGAAGGGACGTTTTGAACTGACTGATTTCTCGTTTGTGGGAACAAAGGAAGTGATATTTTCTGCTACCGACAATCGGCAGCAGTCTTTCCCTATTGTGATGGATAGCCCTCGTCCTCTGCCTCCGGCTGCTTATATAGCTTCTCCTTATAATATGCCTGATTCTTATCAACCTTTCTCCTTGGAAAAAGGAACCATTCGGCTGGATGAGGTAAAGGTGACGAGCCGTAAGAGAGATAAATTCGAGCAACGCCGTTTGTATAGCGAGAACTTTGTGAAAACAACCTTTGATGTGAGGGAGAAGGGTTATGGGGATATGCGCCGATTGTTGCAGCAAGTGCCGGGATTGGTTTTAATTTCCAATGCAGATCAACGCAAGGCTAATCTGCCGTATATTCATATTAGTGGTACGCCGAAAGGGGAAAATGTAGCTTTTGTTTTAGATGGCTTTCCTGTTCGTGATCCTGAGATGGTATACAGTATGGACGTTTCGCGTGTAGAGAGGATCGAAGTATTGCGGCAAACGGCAACCATGTTCGGAGGGTTTAGGAGTAAAGGCGGTATTGTTGCAATTTATACAAAGGATATTGGCGGTGCAAAGCCTTCCGATAAGCAAATATGCAAATGGATAGGTTTCAACCAGACGAAAGAATTTTATCTTCCGGTTTCGTCCGATACCAAGTTCTTTGAGAATAAGCAGCCCCGGCATACTCTTTACTGGAATCCTGATGTAACCACTGATAGCTCAGGGAAAGCGCAAGTTTCTTTTTATCTGAAGAGCTCGGAAATGGAAACGGCGCCGGCTATCCATTGTGAAGGTTATTCTCAGGGAGGTCTTATTGGTGCTGGCTTCTCTCGCTAAGTTTTTCTTCTGCTTCTGTATCGAGAAGGGAGTGCGTTATGTTTATGTTAGGTGAGCGGATGATGAAAACAAGAGGAGGGTGCACATTTTGTGAAGTGCACCCTCCTTTCTATGTTATACCGGGTTATTAAGCTATTCTTATTTTACGGGAATCTTCTCGATGCGTCTTTGATGACGTCCGCCTTCAAACTCCGTAGAGAAGAACTCGGTCAGAATCATGTCTGCTTCCTGCGTACTGATGAAACGTCCGGGCATTACGAGGATATTAGCGTCGTTGTGCTGACGGGCGAGATGTGAGATCTCAGCGTTCCAACACAGTGCCGCACGAACACCCTGATGTTTATTCAGTGTCATATTGATTCCGTTTCCACTTCCGCAGATGGCGATGCCCGGATAGCATTCTCCTGCTTCCACTGCTGCTGCGAGCGGATGTGCGTAGTCTGCATAATCCACGCTTTCGCTTGAATAAGTGCCGAAGTCTTTATAAGCCCAGCCTTTAGCTTCCAGCCAGCCGCGAACATATTCTTTTAGTTCAAAGCCGGCATGGTCGCATGCTAGTCCGATTGTTTTCATTACAGCATTTCTTTTACTTGATTATACACGTTTTCGGCAGTGAAACCGAGCTTTTCGTCGAGCACCTTATAAGGAGCGGAGAACCCGAAGGATTCCAGACCGAATACTTCTCCATTGGAACCAGCCAGACCTTGAAGGTTAACAGGCAGACCGGCGGTCAGACCGAAAATCTTAGCTCCTGTGGGCAACACAGATTCTTGATATTCTTTCGGTTGGCTGCGGAACAGACCTTCGGAAGGGGCGGAAACAATACGCAGCTTCACACCGTCTTTGCGAAGCAATTCTGCACCTGCTACCAAGGTGGAAACTTCCGAGCCGGAAGCTACGAGGATAACATCCGGATTCTCATCCGACCCGGCTACGATGTAAGCGCCTTTGGATGCTTCTTCGTATGCCGTTCCGGCAGGCAGGTTGGCAATGTTTTGGCGGGAGAAGATGAGGGCAGTCGGCGTATAGATATTCTCCATAGCCAGTTTCCATGCGATAGTAGTCTCTTCGGCGTCTGCCGGGCGGAGTACGAGCATAGAATTGTGTCCCTTGTGGTTTTTAAGTTTCTCCATCAGGCGGATTTGTGCTTCTTGTTCTACGGGTTCGTGTGTGGGACCGTCTTCTCCTACGCGGAATGCGTCGTGGGTCCAAATGAACTTCACGGGTTGTTCCATGAGGGCAGCCATACGGATGGCTGGTTTCATGTAATCGGAGAATACGAAGAAGGTGGCGCAAGCTGCAATCACTCCTCCATGCAGAGACATACCGATGCAGACACAAGCCATAGTCAATTCAGATACACCCGCCTGCAGGAAGGCACCACTGAAATCGCCTGGTGTAAAAGCGTGAGTCTTTTTCAGGAAACCGTCTGTCTTGTCGGAGTTGGAAAGGTCGGCAGAAGCCACAATCATATTTTCTACCTGTGTTGCGAGAGCTCCCAAAACAGTGGCGGAAGCAGCGCGAGTGGCGGCTCCGGCTTTCTGTTCGATGGCACTCCAGTTTACTTGAGGAGCTTTTCCAGCGAAGAAAGATTCCATTTTAGCAGCCAATTCGGGGTTAGCTTTTGCCCATTCTGCTTTAGCTGCATATTTTTCGGCAACGATTTGTTTCAGTTCTTCGGCACGTTTAGCATAAAGTTCTGCTACTTCGGGGAATATAGTGAAAGGATTTTCTGGATTGCCACCTAGGTTAATGATAGTATTTTTATAAGCATCACCGCCTAGAGGAGCTCCGTGAGTGGCGCAGTTGGCCTCATAGCTACTGTTGTCCGCCTTGCGGGCGCCTTTTCCCATGATTGTTTTCCCGATGATGAGAGTAGGGCGGTTGGCTTCGGCTTTTGCTTCGTTCAGTGCTTCGCGGATAGCGCTGGGGTCGTTACCGTTGATAGTAATTACATTCCATCCCCATGCAAGATACTTCATTTTTGTATCTTCTACAGTCACGTCTTTCGTCTCGGTAGAGAGTTGAATGTCGTTGGAGTCATAGAACATAATGAGATTGTCTAATCCCAGTGTCCCTGCGATACGTCCGGCTCCTTGAGAAATTTCTTCTTGAATACCGCCGTCAGAAATATAAGCGTAAATCGTTTGGCTCATCACTTCTCCAAAGCGTGCCTTGAGGAACTTGGCAGCAATGGCTGCACCCACAGCGTAGGTATGTCCTTGACCCAACGGGCCGGAAGTGTTTTCTACGCCCCGCATGATGTCTACTTCGGGATGTCCCGGTGTAGGACTTCCCCATTGGCGGAATTGTTCCAGTTCTGCCATTGTATACTTTCCGGTCAATGCCAATGTGGAGTAGAGCATCGGAGACATGTGACCCGGGTCGAGGAAGAAGCGGTCGCGTCCTTCCCAACGGGGATTTGCGGGGTCATATACTAAAAATTCGGAGAAGAGTACGTTGATGAAATCAGCACCGCCCATGGCGCCGCCCGGATGTCCGGAGTTAGCTTTTTCAACCATTGAAGCAGCGAGGATACGGATGTTATCTGCTGCACGATTCATAAGTTTACTATCGTTCATATCTTTATATATTAATTTAAATTGCTTATTTACCGCCGCGACAAAGATAACTCTTTATGTGCAATCTGCAATCATAGAGTCGTATCTTTTTTCCGAGCGTGCGGGGTGAGTTTTCGTTTCGGATACAATAACTAACCAGTGCTTTTTTACTGTAACTCAAGAGTAACAATTGACTTGGCAGGTAGTTTAACCTTCATTGTCTCTTTAGTTATTTTTACCTCTTTGAAAGGTACTAATTTTACAGTATTAGGCTTTTCAAAGGAATTGTAATCAGTCAGATTAGTAGAGGTTAGTATTTCTCCCACTGCTTTTTTAGCCTTTACATCGGGTAAATTGATAATGATTTCCTGTGCATTCTCGGCATCTACATTTGAGAGGGAGATGTGGATAATTCCGTTCTTGTCTTTCGAAGCAGTGGCGCTCACAAGGGGTACTATCCGATTATCCCGTACATTTACCCGTTCACAGTTTAAGTCGATGGGCAGGTAGGTGGCATCTTGATGTACATTGTACATTTTGAAGACGTAATAGGAGGGAGTGAGTACCATATCTTTTCCTTTGGTCAGAATCATGGATTGCAATACATTGACTACCTGTGCGATGTTTGCCATCTTCAGGCGGTCAGTATATTTATGAAATACGTCGAGACTTAGGGAGGCTACAAAGGCGTCGCGAAGTGTGTTCTGTTGGTAA
>JAUUNK010000306.1 GCA_030844565.1 Bacteroides ovatus | reverse complement strand
ACGAATATAATGTAGTTAGCACATATAGTGCCAAACATACCTTAAAGAACAAATCATCAAATCTCCTATAAGCTACTTTCCTCCCCTTCTTTTTTATTGGAAAAGATTTTGCTGAGCTTATATAAAATATAGTCCAAAATAGAATTTGAGAACAAGCAAAAAATGAAAATAGTTCTGTACTAACATTCTTTGTTAATAGCAAGAAGACAGGTATTGCATTAGCTAACCCTACAAAAAAAAGACTAAGCAATAATGGGTCAATAACACTCCTTACTCTCCTAAGATACAAGGGAAGTAAAAATAGTTGACTTATAAATAGTGCAACAAAATACAGTTTTATATTAGGAAAAAAAAGTTGTTCTAAAAATGAATATGCATCCATCAGGAGTATCAATTAAAAAATAATTATAAAATAAAATTAGTACTCAATTAGACAAAACGTTCAACTGAAATGCATAATTTTAAAATTTAAGCCTTAATTTAGTTAGCGTCCAATTTAGACATGTCCTATACAGAAAGCCGCATTTAAGCGGTTTCCGTATAAAGTTTGTCAAAATCTGGATTGTTTTTTAATATTTATTATTGTTTAATCCGATAGTCATCGGCAGCAAATTCTCATAATCGGTACAACCGATCACTATCTGTTTGAAGAATTCCTTCAGATATTGCAGTACAGGTACGCCTTGCATCTTGCAGGTAGATATTATCGTATGGTATGCGGCTGATACACTTGCCATCTTTCCGCTTCCGAAGAATAGCGAGTTCTTACGTTCTCCGGCTAAAGGACGTATGAAACGTTCGGCAATGGAATTGTCGATGGTGTATGAACCGTCATGCGTATATGCAAACAGTTGTGTCCAAAAAGCCTTCAGATACCGGAGAGCCTTTTCCATAAGTTCACCCCGTGGAGGATGATCATCACTCAACAATGCGTCAAGTTTACTGCGCAGACGGATTATGATTTCTTTTGTCTTAAGATTGTTCCGGCATGTCTTTATCTGTTCCGGGGAAAGCCGCCCATGCTCATATTCAGCCTCCAACACATAAAGTTCACCCATGCAATCAAGGAAGAAAGCGGCATCAAGGTCACCACCCTGTTCCAGGGCATATTTGAACTTTGCCCTTGCATGTGCCATGCAACAAACATGTTCGATGTCTGTCAGATTGTCATCAAGATACATATATACGTTATACCCATCTGACTGTAACGCTTTTATTCCATGGTCACCGAGGATATGACGTAATACGTCATGACCTCTGGAACCATCCTCATAGCAATATATGACAATCTTCTCCGCCTTGTTGACAAGACACCATATATACCTTTTCCTGTAAGCGGATTTAACTTTCACCTTGCACCAGGTCTCATCACAATTGATGACTGAATCTTTTTCAAGGCAACATTCTTTCAGGAAACCTATCAGTTTGTTAATATGAAATGAACCTTTCTCAAGCCAATTGGTCAGGGTCATGCGGCTTAGCCGCATATCCTCGTCAAGGATACGTGATATCTCCCTGTACAAAGGAGTGTCAAGAACATATTTGTTGAAAGCAAGATAAGCCATAAAGGTACTTGACGCATGAGTACCGGGTACGACATCCATTATTTCAGGTTCGCCATCAAGAGGAAAGTATCCGTCACGGATGATTCCCTCAACTGTCTTGTTGCGGATTACTTCATAATCATGCTCTATTATACTGCTTACCTGCTCGTAAGAATATCGGCGCATACGTTTTATGATAATGGCACCTTCAGGCAATTTCGTTATATCACATTCATGGCAGACGGATTTGTCGGCCGTCATGGTGCGGTATGCCTTGCCTTGTCTGTACAGGCGGACTTCTTTCTCCTTCTTTTCCGGTTCCACATCAGACTTGTCAGAAGCTGACGATGTATTTCCTAAAGATTCCTGTGTCCCGTCAAAATCATCCTTGTTTTTGGTATGGTCGTCGCCCTCTGTTTTCTTGGGCTTGCGTTTCTGACTCTTGCTGCCATAAGTATGCTTGTTATTCAGTCGGACAACCTCTTCCAGAGAAGTTATCTTTTTAAGCAGATTCTCTATCAGGGAATCTTTGGTCTTGTCCCGCTTTTCTGATTCTGCGAGCATGGCTTTGAGGTCGGACATTTGCCTGTTCACATCAAGAAGCCCATCAAGTTTGGCCATGAGTTCCTCATTGCGCTTTTCATCGCGAAGGTGCATGGCCATAAGCTCACATAACAATTTTGATTTTTCGTCACTTGACATATCTGAATATGGATCCACCCAAGGTTCCGGAGAATCCTCCCTGGCCTTGAGCAGCTTTGATGAAGTTAATATTCTAGTGCGTTCTTCCTTGTCCATATCCATTGCTTATCACGCTATAAAAATACGAAAAAAAATACTGACATAAACAAGAAAAAATACTATTATTTATCTGATATTCAATCTTTTAATCACAGAACTTTCCAATAACAGCACAACATCTTCCCAGTTGATTTTATGCACAGGCAAGTCATTTTCAAACTCGACATGCATAAACTTATAACCGGGGACAAAACGTTTCTCATACAGGCTGTAAGAACGGCTGTCGTAGCCGAACAGACGGATAAGCCTATGGTCTTTGGACATCACTATAAACACGTCGCCAGCCTGAGGCTCACGGTCCAATTGCTGGTGTATGATAGACAATACACGCTCATATTTGCAACGCATATCGTGAAAGCCACGCAAATAATAGAATTGATTCAGACCGGTGATGCTTAACATAAAGCCTCCAACTTCTCTACCAAGCGTTTTAGACCATCGTAGCTTAAATTTCGCTGTTGAATATGAATACCGTTGGTCATCCGAATATCCACCATGATACGGGGAATACCTGATGATTGTGGAGAAGGGGCAACTTCGTTCTCCGAAGTACTCTCCGTGAGACTCGCAGGAGCACCTTCCACATGAACGGGAACTAACTTGTGACGCGTATCCTTGTACCATTTTTCAAACAGGTTATAAGGTAGCTTGTTTCTAAAGCAGAACTTCTGCATCGATTCGCCCGCCGGGACGGCTTCTGCTTTATAGCGAATAAAAAATCTTTCAAAATCTGAGTTGCTGTACATGATTCAATCGTTTTGGTTACAGCAGCAAAGGTATTCATTACGCAGAGAAATTCATATACGGCTTTTTTGGACGCTAACAACACAAAAATAATTAATATTTTTTTAGACTCTTAGATAAATAGTACAATTTATTCCAGCCCCAATAACACAATCCCTTTGCTGCATTTATCCAAAAAAAAATCCATATAACCCTTTTTCTTTTTATTACTGCAAAAAGAATGTTGAACAATAAATTAAATAAAATATTTATATACATGAAAAGAATATAAACAAAAGGATTCTTACCATTTAATGCAATATCATAAGCTTTAAGTATTGGATAGGCCAATCCAAACCCTTTAAACATATTTATTAAATATTTACAAGTCAAACGTTTGGAAGGTAATACATGATAAAATTTCGCATCGTCAGTATACGACAAACGATAATTCTCTAATACCATTAATTTTGTCATTTCACTATCATCACCTGATAACAAAAGATTTCCACATCTCCCAGTTAACAGAAGATCATAATTAGAATATATTTTCCTCAAAAGTAGAGTTCTAACACATATCCCTGCTCCATACAAAAAGTTAGCTTTAACATTATCTAATTGTGAACCGATGGCATAACTTGCGATATATTTCTTAACATAAGGATGAGAAGCCATTTGAAATTCGGCAATACCTAAGCCACCACACGCTCCCAGTCCAGAATCTTTTTCCATTTGATCATACATTGTTGATACATAAATATCACAAAGCACATTGTCATCATCACAAAATATAGTATATGAATATCGAGCCGCTCTAATTCCACATTTTCTTGCATTGAGTAAACCCGCCTTTGGCTCATTTATTAGTTGATATGAGATATGTCCTTTTTGCAAAACTTTATTTGCGATTCTCTCTGTATCATCTGTAGATGCATTATTTACCACAATTATCTCCCATAAAACAGAAGATGGTACTTGTTGAGCCAACAAAGCATTCAAACACCTCTCTATAATCCAAGCACTATTATAACAACAGACAATAACACTTATTCCATTCATTAATTCCATAAACTATCTTATTTATGCAAAATGATACCATCAACATTTTTCAACCAAGTTTCATAAAATGAAGAATTTTTGCCATAAGAATTATCAATAATCGTACACGATTTTCCTAATAAAATGGATAAAATAAAAACATGAAGACGAGTCGTATAGATTTCTCTATATTGGCTAACAAACTCTATTCCTTTTCTTATCAATTGCGGACGTAAAATATAAAATGCATATAAATCTATTATCGAAGACAACCCCAAATGACGAAATTTATAAGCTAATTTTAATCCTTTTTCTTCCCAAGTAACTTGTTCGTAGCTTGGCCAGTCGGATTCAAAAAGATTAAATAAAGGAGAAAATGAAATATTTTCTTTGCACAATTCCTTATCCTTGCGCTTTACATATAAAGTTTTATTTTGAGTTGGTTGCAAATACTTCTGAAGATTCTCATAAGGTATACAAAAAGCCATATCCGGTACTAATAATATAGTGTTTTTAAAATTTTTCTTGAGTACTTCAAAAGAATGTATATCTCTAGCACAAATCGTTAAATAAGGGTGTCTGGACATCAACTCTATGTCTCTCAACATATTTTCGTTTTTTTGATAAAATACAGTCTGAGGAAAAATAATAATTCGATTTTCAGGATAATTCCTTATCACCTTTCGTTTAAATTCATGTATATCCCAAATATCACCGAAATTACCACCACCTTGAAGCAAAATAATAGTATCCTTCTTTATTTTTCTTTTTAAATTGCTTGTAAATGCACTACCACATTCTAACATTTTGAAAGGAAGTCCTTTCAAAAAAGACAGTTCTCCTTCCCATATCAACAAATCACCAATATTAGAGTAATACGGTAAATCATATAAAACATAATCATTATTGATTAAAGGGGTCAGCTGTTCTTCAATAATCTGACGAAGTTCCCATATTTTTTCTTCACAAGTCATATTTATTGAATATTATATTCTTTCATTATACGATATGAAATAGTTTTACAATTCAAGAAACGTGAAACTATAGTATTATTATCGTTTATCAAATCTTGTTTTTTCTTTG
>JAUUNK010000305.1 GCA_030844565.1 Bacteroides ovatus | reverse complement strand
ACATCTCTTGTGATGCCGCCATAGTTCCACCAGTCGAATGCCATAGCGGGAATGGCGTCTTTGGTACGGCGGTTGTTCACTTCTACCGCCAGGAAGTTGTCACCGTCTTTCAACAGGTCTGTCACTTCCACTTGGAAAGGAGTAAAACCGCCTTCGTGCTCTGCTATCTCTTTTCCGTTCAGGTAGACTTTGCAACGATAGCTGACAGCACCGAAATAAAGAAACTGGCGTTTGTCTGCCAAGCGTTTGGCATCAAAGTGACGGGCATACCATACAGTGCCTTCGTAATACTTCAATTCGGGTGATTGAGAGTTCCAGTCTCCCGGAACATTAAGACGCAACCCGCCTTCAAACGCATATTCGTAGAAATCAATATTTCCTTCCGGTTGCCGGTTTTCATAGATTTTCATCCGTTGTCCCTGGTCGTACAGGTCGATGATGGCATTCCATTTACCATTCAGCGAATGGATGTTGCGACCATATACATTCGTTATCAGCTCCTGTGCCGCAACGCTTCCGGCAAAAGCGATTAGCAACAATAGACATAGACTTAATTTCTCACCTGTTTTCATTTAAGTATGTTGTTATAATTAGTGTATATAATAAGTTCAGGCACGGATTACACGGCTTTTAGAATAGAATAGGTAAAACAACAGTGTTAATCCGTGTAATCCGTGCCTATTTCGATTTATTTTTTAGGAAATTCATTACCCAGTTCCAGGCTGCGCTCCACTGTTCGGCATAGGCATAGTGAGCGGTCGTTTCAGCTACAAACAGTTCTTTTGGAGCATTAATCACGTTATAAGTGGAGTAAGTGGTGGTAGGCGGACAAACTCTGTCATTATATCCGAAGATATAAAATCCCGGCACTTTAACCTGACGGGCAAAGTTGACTACATCAAAATACTGAATGGTTTTAATCTTTTCCGGTGTCCGGTTCTTCTCATCCTTAAACAGATGCGGCCAACCGCCTGCACGACCGTGGGCATAACCCGCCATATCACACAAAGCAGGATAGAAAGAAACCAATCCCTTGACACGAGCATCCAGTCCGGCAATTACAATGGAAAGCGCACCGCCCTGGCTTCCTCCAAAAGTCGCCAGATTACCGTTAAATTCGGGAAGTGTGTAAATGAAATCAATGGCTCTCACACAGCCTGTATAAACCCGTTTGTAATAGTACTTGTCCCGATTGTCCATATTGAACGAGTGGTAATTCTTCAAAGCACCGTTATAAAGCCGGTGATACACATCTCCCGTCAGGTTGACCGGAATGCCGTGGATACCGATTTCCAGAATAATAAAACCTTTTCCGGCACGTTCGGCTTCTCCGTTATAGGCACGGATGCCTGCGCCCGGCACTTTCAGAATCGCCGGATATTCCCCGGAAGCCTTCGGAACACAAAGGATGCCGTACATACGGGACGCATAGTCATTGTTCGCAAAGGAGACATGATATACGTTCACCTTATCCGTGCACCTTTCTGGCAGTAAAGTCATTATCGGTTCCAGTGCCCACTTTTCAGCGGCTTCTTTGGTACTTTTCCAAAATTCCAGAAAGTCGACGGGCAACGGAGTGGTCGGTTGCAATTTTTCAGGAGAAAAGCCGACGGTAGCCCCACGCCTTCATACTCACGCCCTTGGCAAGTGACAAAAGCACGGCAACGCAGGAACCCTTCTTTTTTCATAGTCCCTGCGTTAATTTCAAGCTTTTCATTCTTCAAAGGCTGTTTGCCTGTCTGATGAGGTTTCATCATGTCTTCCGAAATCTCATAACGTACTTCCAGATTATCCTGTGGGATATTGCATTTCAATACCACTACTTTGAATTTCACTTTTTCTCCCGGTTTATACAGCCAATTGGTGTGGTCTGGAGTGACCTGCACTTGAACCAGTCTTTCCTGCGGCTGTCCCCATGCAACTATCTGCATGGAGACAAATGCTATCAGGAGAAGAAGAAAACGTACACTTTTTACCATAGTTCCCTATTTTATTTCATTTGTCGTTGTTATATTAATATCCCATTTATCAGCTATTAATACTCATTGTCTCAAACTATTAATACCCATTGTCTCAACTATTAATACCTATCCGCCCAACTATTAATACCTGACAACTCAACTATTAACATCCAACAGCAGAGATATTAATGCTCCTCTTCACGCATCATAACGCTCTGCAAATCAGAAGTTAACACATCATTCGTGATTAGCGTAGAATGCAGATAGCCGCCTTTTTATGGTTTTACTTCGTATTGATAGAGTGCGAAAGAGTTCTTATCATTTAGCTCGAAACTTACTCTACCCTGTGCGCCGACTTTTGCAGCAAACTTCTTGCCACTTCCCATCACAGGGATAAAATCCACTTTCTTGCCTTCAGGAAGCCAGGTGTCAATAGTCCCCCTGGCTTGCTCGTTGTCTTCACGGTAAACAACAAGATAACCTTGCGTGCCGGAGACGGTCGATTGAAATCCGGTCCACGAGCGTCCCGAGGGTTCTTCACCAATAGGCAGTATGACGCCTTGATGAAACCGGAGTTGCAAGGGTTGGTATTTCTTGAGCAGAGATGCCGTAATATAAGCCTCTTCGGGCAAGCTCGAAGCCTCCATCCAAGCCAACGGCTGTGCCGCCAAGGTGATGGCAAAGAGGTAATCGAAACTGTAACGGGCGGGGGCAAAAGGGTCGGCAGCGTCATACTTGTCGGCATTGCGCCATTTATTAAGGAACTCTATCTGCATCTTCTCCGCCGGTACATAGCGAGACAGCATCCAGAGGTTGCGCAAGGTGCGATAAGGGTAATAGTTGCCCCAATCGGTATAGCGGTTTTCCAGAAAGATGTTGCCGTACTCGTTCATATAGTGATACCCGCCGCGACGACCGGCAGTGGCATCGAGGTTGAAAATCACTTCATAGTTGGTTTGCTCCAACACGGTATCAAACAGTCGGCGTAGATTCTGTTCGGCTGTCTTGGTAGGTATCTGCAGGCCGTCTATCTTAAAACAGCAGATGCCGTACTTCTTATAAAGTCCGATAATGGCTTGCGCATCTTTTTGCCAATCGGCAAAATCATTCTGTATGCTGGGATTGAACCATAATCCGATGCGAATACCCAATTTCTTGCCTTTCTCTACAATAGGTTTCAGCCCATGAGGGAACTTTGTGGGGTTGGGCGTCCAGTAATCGCCACTTTTCCAGATATCCTTAAAACTACCTCCGGCAGTCTTCGAGTTAGGGCTTTTTCCGCTCTGCCAGCCATCGTCCAGTTGAAAGAGGGTGATGCCCATGCGTGCGGCACGGTCTAGTTCTGCCAGACAGAAAGCCTCATCTATTTTGGCATCCTGGCTACGGTCGCCCCAGGTATTGAGCATAATCATCTCATCCTGTACGGCGGTATGATGGCGCAGTTGTTTCTGATAGAGGCGCAAGGCAGTAAGCGCTTCTTGCTCGCCGCCGGTATAGATGCCGGTAACGCATCCATAAACGCGAGTCCAGCTATCCGGCTTTACATCATGAGACGCAATGCCCAGCCCCACTACCATAAAATCGCTAAAGTCCGCCACGAAGTCAGAACCCGGATAATGTAATTGGGTACTGCTGCTAGGAGCCTCTTTCAAAAAAAAGAAGCCTTGACGCGTAACTACGTCATGAGCAAAAAGCAAATTACCACGATACGTATTGCGACGGTAAGGAAGCCAGGTACGCCCGGTCACCAGATTGTCGTTCCAATCGGTGTAGTCGAAAAACTCTATTGTGCGGGCACTCCAATGATTGCCGGATAGTTGCAGCCTGTCGAGCGTGGGAGTTTTCACCCCCGTAGCCATATCGGCCGTGTGCTCTATATTTTTGCGGTCGGCGTTAGAGCGGTTATCCTCCTTATTCTGATAAAGTTCCACTTGCCCTTTCAGATAGGTATCGCAAGCAATGGCGGGACAGTCTGCATAAATGCGATAGCGACGCTCTATATTCAGCGAACCGATAGTGCAAGCCACGGTAGCCTGCAGATAACTGGCGTGGATGCCGTTCGTCGGTATCTCGTTCACGGTGAATGTGGCGTCCGTAGGGATACCTTTCACAATCGAGAAATCGGGTTGTTTGCCCTGTGCCGGAATGGTTTTTCCGTGTTGCTTGTCAGTAAGGCTGATGGTAACAGGCGCACCGTTATTCCACAGCATGACGCGTTCCATATAGTTATTGCCCATACGTAGCGTGTCACCTTTCAGAAAAGCGTAATACTGTTGTCCTCCCCAAAGCGGCAAGGTACATATTGCCGATAGAAATATCGTGATAATATTTTTTTTGCTCATAGTTTGTCTACGGTTTGATGTAAGCTCCCGGAACTTCCAACAATTTGTTGGGTTCGTTGAAGCGTTGGTTATCGGGCACATCGCGTTTGCCCAGACCCGCTTGCATAAGTTGCTTCAGTTCGGGCAGGTGATGATGATAGATGTCGCGTGGCTCTACACTATGTTTGTGGCAGAGTCCGGCTGCCATACCTACTACTTCACCCATCATGCCGGTAGTCCGCATCACACGTACCGTACCCAAAGCTACATGGGTGCAACTCATATTACGACCTGCCATAAAGAGATTGTCCACATTGCGCGAATAGAGACAGCGATAGGGAACGGCATAAGGATGAATCCAACGATGCACCGTAGCCGACTTGAATTCATTGCCGGGAAAGCGGACACTGTTCACGCTGTCGGGGAAGTGAAGGTCGATGCTCCAGGTCGTGGTAAACGAAGCATCCTCATGCGCCACATTCTTGTCTATATCGTCCTGTGACAGCACGTAGTCGCCCAAGAGACGGCGTGATTCACGTTTGCCTGAAACATACGCCACCCAGTCGAGGGAACGGTTGGCGTACTTCTTATGGTTTTTATAGTGATTTTTCAGATAGCTCCAGTTGGAATATATCACCAAAAGCCCATAGTCGCGTACACGTTCAGCTTCGCTGACTTGATTGCGGTTCATACCCGTTTCCCATTTCCACTCGCCCATGGTTACAGGCTCACAGTTTTCAGCGTCAAAGCGCACGCCATATTCAAAATGAGGGAATGAGGTTTTCTTCTTCATGTCCTTACTATACCATTGTATAGAAGCTCCCATCACCAATGAGTCGGGTTGCTCGGGAGCAAGGCTCTCGCCATATTCATCGCGACCTTCACGCCCCATAGCCCAATCGGCACCGGCTAAATAGCCTATGGTAGCATCACCTGTGCAGTCGCTAAAGAGAGGAGC
>JAUUNK010000304.1 GCA_030844565.1 Bacteroides ovatus | reverse complement strand
ATCGGTAGTGACTTCAACAGAAGACGATATGACATTCCGAAGAATCTCCTGCAGATACCCGGCAGCCGGAAACAAGGACTGATCGGAAACCCCAATCTTCATTCCATCTTTTAAAACAAACGAGCCAGACTGCTCGGTCAGACTAACGGGGGTAGGTAAGATTGCAATCTCTTGCTTGACGGTAGGCGTGCAAGAAGAAAAAATACAAGCTGACACAATGAGAAAAGAGCTACTTAGTTTTTTGAACATGCGGTTAACTATTTAATAAATTAATTGTCCTGTTTTTAATTGACCATCTATATATAATACAACTAAAACGTATAAACTACTAAAAAGGCAGAAAAAGTTTTTTGCGACTTCATATCACAGACTCCTATTAATGTTTATCTTTGCTCCCCAATCCCATTACAAACAATTATAAAGAGTCACTTCAATGTCAAGAGAGAAAATACTAATCACAACCTCGTGGATCAGCACAATTGGCAATGCAATCTTGTCCGTATCCAAAATCATAATCGGTTTATTTGCCGGTAGTTTAGCCGTAGTCGGCGACGGTATCGACTCGGCAACCGACGTCGTTATCTCTATCGTTATGATTTTTACGGCACGCCTCATCAACCGCCCTCCTTCAAAGAAATATGTATTCGGATATGAGAAAGCGGAAGGGATCGCAACAAAGATTCTATCACTCGTGATATTTTATGCCGGTGTACAAATGTTGCTATCATCCACTAAAAACATCTTTTCAGATGAAGTGAAAGAGATACCATCGGCTATCGCCATCTATGTCACTATATTTTCTATTATCGGTAAACTCTTACTGGCTTCATACCAGTACAAACAGGGAAAGAAGATCAACAGTTCCATGCTCACGGCAAACGCTATCAATATGCGTAATGATGTTGTCATTTCAACCAGTGTTTTGTTAGGATTGATATTTACTTTTATCTTCAAATTGCCGATACTCGATTCGATAACAGGATTGATAATCAGTCTCTTTATCATCAAATCTTCCATCAGCATCTTCATTGATTCCAATGTGGAGCTAATGGACGGGGTGAAAGATGTCAATGTATATAATAAGATATTCGAGGCTGTAGAGAAAGTGCCCGGTGCCAGTAATCCGCATCGCGTCCGGTCACGAATGATAGGGAATCTCTATATGATTACCCTTGATATAGAAGTGAATCCACAAATCACGATCACGCAAGCCCATGAGATTGCCGATGCAGTGGAGAAGAGCATCATTAATTCGGTAGATAATGTATATGACATTCTGGTACATGTGGAACCTGCCGGTAAATGTCAGACAGGAGAAAAATTCGGGGTCGATAAAGATATGGTTTGATCCATCTCTACACAGAGTTTCTTTCACTTTCCTCTATCACCTATCACCGACACTTCCAAAAGCTCTTATTCATGGGGATTTCAGGGGTGGTGACAGGTTGTTTGCAACCTATCACCGCATCTATCACCTATCACCGCCCGATCAATCAATGATTAACAAGGAGAAAAGAACAAGTCTCTATACGACATATTAGTTTCAGCCGCTTGAAACTTTTAGTTTCAAGGCTTGGAACAAAGTGTTTCCCGGTGTGAAACAAATCGTTTCACTATTTGAAACAAAGTGTTTCAACGCAGGAAACAAAAAGTACCGTGCCGGGAAACTATTTTTATGACCGATTAATAGCTGATCTTTACTCCGGCAAAGAAACTTCTCGGCAAAGAAGGACCGTAAATATAACCGGAATCCCGGTTAGCTCCTCTGTCAAAGTCCTTCTGATAAGACTCAAAAATATTCTGAACTCCGCCGTTTAATTGCAAATCAACCGTTTTGTATAACTTGAAGTCATAAGCCAGTTTCACTCCCAAATCAAAGAAACGAGGTGTTCTGATTGCTTCCGCTTTTCTTTCAGGCATTTTACCCAGTTCGGCATTCTCGGCGGTGATATCCATACGTTGCACCAACATCCTGCCGGTATAGGTTCCTGACAAAGCAATAGATAAAGGTTTGATGGGGGTACAAGTAGCAGTGAAATAACCGTATGTATCGGGAGTACGGAAAATCTTCTTTTCTGCCGGTGCATCGTCATGCCACTTATGCGGTTCATCGTACCGGCTACGTTGTAAAGTTAATCCCGCTTGTATTTGCAGGATAGAAAGATAAGCCACTTTACCTTCCAGTGTCAATCCCATCACTTTAGCACCGGGGCCATTGCTACGTGTTTTCACTAATATACCATCACCACGGTCGTAAGGTTTGCCCAATACAAAAACATCGGTCAGTCTTGTATAAAAACCCTCAATCAACAAATTCGTCTGGAATGCTCCGAAACGATGATACATATCTGCAGAAACACTGAAACTTTGGGATTTCTCTTCTTTCAAATCCTTTGCACGCTCGATCATAGCCACCGTTCCGCCCACATTTTCAATATGCATATCCTCATCAAAAGCCTGCGGAGCACGAAATCCGGAAGAATAGCTTAAACGCAGGTTAATATTCTGGGTAGGATTAAAACGCAAGTTGGCACGGGGACTAAAGATCACATTATCCACCATATTATGCTTATCCAGACGACCACCAATCAGAATCCCCCAACGGTCGTTCTTCCATTCGTTCTGCAGAAAAGCACTGTAAATATTCACCGTCTGATCCGTGTGACGGTTATATCCCCACATGTTATCTTTTAGGCGGTCACGGTTATATTCAAGCCCTGCCGTGAGATCAGAAGGCATAAAAAAGCACTTGTCAAACGTATGTACGTATTGTGCACCACCCATAGCGGTTAAATCCGTTGTCTTTCCATAGGCTTTCAGAGGATCGTTACCCGGTCCGTAATAACTGTCCCGGTCTGTATTGGCAGCCGATGCAAAAACACTTAGACGGTTCTTTTCATCCGGAGAGAAATAATCGAATTTCAAACTTCCACCATCAATAGAATGTTGCAACTGCTCCGCAATATGCGCTTCGTGAGGAGGACGGTTCAACATATCCCCTCCACGACGGAATTCCTGCATGTGGTGATATTCAAAGGTCAGTTTGGAATAAGTACTTGTTTTCAGATAAGAGCGGAAACCCACTGTCTGATTCTTCAATTTGGGCAGTTCGGTAAATCCGTCTCCGTCATAATCATATCCCGACCGATAACGGTTCTGACCAAAGATATACAATCCGGCACGATGATCGTCCGTCACCAATGAAGCATTCAGCGAGGTGTTGTTATCGAATGAGGAGCTTCCTCCTAAAGAAGTTATGGTGTGCGACAGCTGACCCGAATTACGTAAAGGCTCTTTGGTGATTATATTAATCGTTCCTGCAATAGCTGAAGAACCGAACAAGGCGGAGCCTCCCCCACGCATCACTTCTACACGTTCAATCATACTGGCAGGAATCTGTTCCAGTCCATACACTCCGGAAAGGGCGCTGAATACGGGACGCGAATCTATCAGAATTTGTGTATATGGTCCGTCCAGACCATTGATGCGGACTTGCTGGAAGCCACAATTCTGGCAATTTGTCTCCACACGCACTCCGGGCTGGAAGTTCAGTCCTTGTGATAAAGTGGAAGAGTTGGTGGTTTCAAAAAGTTTCAGGTCGACAACATTCACCAAAGTAGGAGCCATACGACGTGTCGTTTCACTCCGGTTGGCGGAAACTACTACTCCGTCGAGAGCAATCGCATCCTCTTCTATTTCAAAATCTTCTTCCAGTGTCTTTCCTTTTTTCAGAGTTACGTTGCGGGTCACTGTCTTGTAACCTACTGAACTAACTTCCAGTATAAAATTTCCTTCCGGCAAATTCTTCAAAAAATAATGCCCGGTAGCATCGGTCACGGTTCCTATGGTCGTTCCTTTCAGTGCGATAGTGATGTACGGAAGATGTTCTTTCGTTTTTTTATCCAGTACATGACCTATTATATTCGCATCGGATTTCTTCAGTTCAGGGTAGTCCGGACGTTCAGCCAATGCGTATGACAAGACACAGCACAGGCCGACCAGGACTAAAAGATATTTCTTCATTGTCGTTAGTCTTTTAATGTTTTAATTCGAAAAATAATAATAAAGGGAAAGGGAAGCAGCGATCGTTAATCGTTGATCCTAATACATTAATACTGTTCCCCCAAAAAGATAGACTAAGCGATAGGAGGTGCTCTAAGAGATATTACGCCCGGACAAGAACGGTAAAATTGCTCAATTTGCGGGCGGACAAACAGGATGCATAATAGAGATAAAGCAGCAACAGAGAATGTTGGTATCAAACCGCTGTCGGTCACCAACACATGACTCAAGAGATGAATTAGTTGGAATTCAACCGTCGTATGGCTATGTTCGCTGCCTTTTTTAAATGGATGTGAATGGACAATTGTAACCCCGTTGACCACATGGGAGTGAGTAAACAAAGTGATTCCTGCCATGTACGAGATAAACAGTACAGGCAGAAACCACTTCATTATATGTAGGTACAATTGTTTCATTCGGTCATCTTGCACATTTATTCTGTGCACCTAAGTCAAGGTTTAGTTTGTTTTTTGCAAAGATAAGGATTGTCTCCATGCAAAACAATCCCTATTTATAACGATTTTAAATCTTAACCGAATTTTAATAACTTATCTTCACTCCGGCAAAGAAACTTCTCGGCAATGACGGACCATAGATATAACCGGAGTCACGGTCAGCCCCTTTGTCGAAGTCGTTCTGGTAGGCATTGAAAATATTCTGTACACCGGCATTTACCTGCAAGTTCATCGACTTGTAAAGTTTGAAATCATAGGCAGCCTTCAAACCGATATCGAAGAAGTCCTTCGTATTCACCGTTATCGGTTTTTCAAGGAATCCCGGAACTGGTTCGTGGGGAACCAGCATCGAACCGGTATATGTACCGGAAAGAGCGATAGATAATGGTTTTATCGGGGTATAGGTTGCTGTAAAATAACCGTAAGTATTCGGTGTACGCATCATTTTCTTTACAGCCGGAGCTTCTTTGTTCCATACATGCGGTTCGCTATAATGGCTCTGTTGCAGGGTGACTCCTGCCTGAACCTGGAATTTAGTCAGATACGCCATCTTTCCTTCCAATGTCAGTCCCATCACACGGGCTCCCGGTGCATTGTAGCGTGTACGTGTCAGGATTCCATCCACTACCTCTCCGTCGGTAAGGGCAAATACATCTGATAACTTTGTATAAAATCCTTCTACCAAAAAGTTAACCTGAAACGCACCAAAACGATGATAAATATCTGCCGAAGCACTCAAGC
>JAUUNK010000303.1 GCA_030844565.1 Bacteroides ovatus | reverse complement strand
CCTTGACGGAGAAAGGGTCCGATTCCTCGGGGATGACGATAATTTCTTTGGTAACTCCTTCGTAAGGAATCTCTGTCCGGTTCATGGTAGGGGCGGGCGGGTCGTCCTGGCTGCTCACCTGTAACTGGTTGATAAGCGGATTCTCCTCTTTAAACCGGTTTATCGTCACTTTCACGTATTGGGTTGTTACCGGAATCTTGGGTATGGAGAGTCTTGCCAACTTTCCGGTGGCGGTATTCCTGATGCCAGCAATCTCTGCATCGGTGGCTGTATAGGTGAATATGGGGGCGGCTTCAAGAGATTTATATAAATCGACTTTCAGCGTTTTTACCTCTGTGAAAGGCAATACATATCCCTCTCCGTCGTTGCCGGTGATAGGGTCATCTACGGCTCTGGTGGAGACGCTGCCTAACGATAAATTAATTTGTAGCTCGATACCGGAGTCTTCCGGCGAAGAAACGCGGCTCTCCTGGCTACAACCTGTCAGCATGGCAATCAACCCTACGAAAAAGACTTTTCTCATAATTCTGCATCAAAAAATGAATCTCATACTAACCGTTACAGGGTGCGGTTATCACCCGTTGCCGTCATTCTTTCCGGGGGAAGGGAGACGGCTTCGTGAAGGGAAGTGGTAATCAGCCACGTCCCCCCTTTTTTATGCGTCGTTTAACGTCCGGTAATGGTCGTAATTACCACTCGGGTTTCACGTTGACAATGGTCCACTCGGTGATCTTGACAAGAACGTCGAGGTCTTTGCCTACCGGTTCCGGGTTCGGATCTGTCGGGTCTACGGGTTCCGGTATTTCAGGACCAGCTGTACTGTTAGCGGTAACTTTCAGCTTGGCGGAATATTGATTAATATTAATATCGGCGGCATTCAGTACGTATACTTTGCCGGCGTCGAAAGAGGTAACCAATGCATCCGCAGCTTTCAGTGCACGGATTGTCAGCCAGCGGGGGGGGGTTGTACCGTTTGCTTTAGTGGTAAGTTTCAGAACGAAGTGCGGCATACTTGTTTTTACATCGGTGGTACTGGCGGACGTGCCGTTTGTCGCTGTTTGAGGGAATAAATTGTATGCGATAACTTTGTCTGCTTCTACAGTGGTATCGAACATTTTTTCCATATCACCATCTACTTTATATTTATCCTTAGCAGCATCGTTCCAGTTACCTGCACCGTCGTTGGCATTTAAGACTAAATCTCCATCTTTGGTGAGAGGTATATTATTCATATAATATTCGTCAATACTTTCAATCGTGTATGCAGCATCGTATTCATACGTGACAGTGTATGTGAAGCTCCATGTCGAAGGATCCGCAACTCCCGGATTTTCTTTTCTCCACGCTTCTTGAGCGGCTTTCTCTGCCGCTGTAATTGTGGCATCGCTTACATGGGCTTTAGCCTGGTCTTTTGTTCCGTTTTCAACTCCGCTTGGTAGTGTACCGCTTGCTGAACTATTCACCTTAATGTCTGATGCCTTGCCGTGAAACTCGAAACGTGACAATACAGGCGCCACGGAAACTTCGACACTGTAAAGGTCGTTCGTGCTGCCGTCTGTTCTTTCCCCTCCTGGTGTTTTCAATGTGATATCTTCAGGTGTACCACGATATTCCATCTTCGTGTATCCTATCTGCAAGTCATTGATGTCGGCAGCGCTCTTATCAACGTTCATATAAACGTTCACTTTAGTCGTAGCGCTGGGAATGTTGCTAATATTAACGGGTTTGCGGCCTGCAGCAGCGGCAGTCTGGTCGTCACCTTTTGCCGTAGCTACCTGCTCGGGTGTAAAGTCATACGTGCCAAGCGAAGCATCGGATGCGTTGAAATACTCGATGGTAATGTTTTGAATATTGCTTCTGACCGCTGTTATTGCTGTGGTCACTTCGTCATCGCTCATTCTCGTTTTAGGAGTAGCGACATCAAAAGAAAAATCGAGTGATTTCAGGTTCGTTGTTTCTTGGGTCACCTCGTTGTTCTCATTGGAGCAAGCGGAGAGAGTGGCGGCGAATAAAGCCATGAAAATAATTTTCTTCATTGTTTTTATAAATAAAATGTTTAATAATTGCGTCAGCTTTTGCTTTAGCTTTTGTTTTGCCCGTTTGATAGTTTGGTCCCTAAACAAACTATAGGTGAATGCTTACCTGTAGGAGGTTGTTTTTTGTTATGCTTTCCTGTCTTTTTAAAGTGTTTATAAATCAGTTATTTATCTCTGTTATTAATTTTTATTGTTTATCTCTGCTGTTTTTTCTTTGACTGTTGTTGCCTGATAAGAATGGTATTCTCCTGTTTCTTTGTCATTTCTGCCAGATTTTGTTTGGCTTCCGGCAGTCCGGCTTCCGTTGCTTTGTTCAGGTGTGATGCTGCTTTGTCATAGTTGCCGCAAAGCATTTCCAGTACTCCCATTGTGTTGTGGTATTCGGGGATATCGAGTGATTTTTCTATTTTATTCAAATATCGTTTGGCGTAGACCGTATCTTTGCGTGACAACGCGGTTGCTGCTGCATTCAGATTGGCGGTCACGTCGTCGGGATATAGCTTCACGGCAGTTTCGAACAGGTCGATAAACTCTTGTGATCCCTTTTCGTAGGTGTTGGCAACAAGGAACATCTCATTCAAGCTAAGGTTTTGCGGACGGCTTTTGAACACCTCTTTAGCCTGTTCGATGCTGAAATTTCTGACGTCAAAGTCAATCTTACAAATCGCTTTGCGAAGCAAGGGGCAGAACTCCCGGATGATGTATCTGTATGGCTCGCCGCCTTTTAGGTTCATCAATGTTTTTTTGCGCCTCACTTGGGCAGCATAGTCACATTCGGCCGGGAAAGACCCGATGAACTCCAATACTTCTTTACGATACGGCATTTGGGACGCCTCTACACATTCTTTGAGTCCGTCCCAGTTCTCACCTCCGAAAGCGACTTGGTATAAACTCCGCGGATAATCGAATTGTGAAGCCAAATAATCGGTCAGTGCTTTGGCCCGGCCTTCGGACAACCGTTGATTGTTGGACAGCAAGCCTTCCGGTGAAGCGTAGCCGATTACGTTGATCGCGCGGACTGTGACGTCCGGGTCGTCTTTTATCCCGGCAACGAGGTCGGTGACTTTCTTCAGTTCCTGCGGATTATTCATGTAATCGGGGCGGATGTCGGTCTTGTTTACAACGAAATCCAGAAAAGCCTCGCTGATGATTTCGCGTCTCTTTACCGGTTCGACGACAGGTTGCACGTATGCCATGCTGGGAGTTATTTCGTACGGCTCTATTATTTTCTCTAGCGTTATACGGTTGGCAAGCATGGTGATGCCTATCCTCCGCGCAGGATTGCCGCAGCCGCAAAGGTCTTCATACATATCCAGCTTTGCGTCCGCCATCCACGGATTGTATTTCACGGCTACGCTGTATGCAATTGTTTTTGCGTTCCCCGATTTGAATCCGGGGACGACTGCATACGGAGCTTCTGCGGCATACGCCGCTTTTTCCCGGTTGCTCATCAAGGCGGTTTCCCGTCGGTACACGTTATAGTTTTCACGTCCTTTGACGACTACTTCGGGCAGGTCCAGTCTGTCGCCTGCCGCTACCAGAGCGGGAACCAGGCTGATCGAACGACGTGAATCTACGTTTACCCCGGAAATGTCGAAAGAGAGTTTCACGTACACTGAATCCCCTTCTTGTTGCAGGGACAGCGTCGTGACGTGTATTTTCCCGGAATACTCTTTTTGCTGTGCTGATGTGTTCGTGCAGAACAACAACACGATGACGAATAGCATATATTGTCTTTTCATGTTTGTTTGTCTATTTAAGGTAATATATCAGTGATATTCCTGCTTTCGTAGGACCGAAATAATTTCTGCTTTCTGTTCCGATCTTTTCGCCGCACTTTTGGCATTTGTACTTGTCATAGTGCAAGCGTGCATATCCGATTCCTAGATTGGCTTCAATACTCCATCGTATGCCTAGAAAGAAGTTGTAGCCGTATGAAATTCCCCCTCCGTAGCCATAGCCTTCGAAGCGGTATTCTTTAGAACCTTTACCGAATATGAGTGGCAAATCCTGTTGCGCAATATTATATTGGCTACCGAGAACGTGCACTCCGAGAAAGTGTCCGGAGAAGCGTTGGCATAGCCAGTAACGATATTCTATTTCGCCTAGCCAGTGGACTAGTTTTTTGTTGTTTTCAGCCGTTCCGTCAAGATTCCAGGGATTATAGCCGCCGCCTAAATCGAGTGTGCTTCTTTTACCCAAACCTATTTCAAGACTAAGATTCGGGGTATAGGTATAACCTCCGTAAAGTAAATTTGTTTTTATGGCTATATCCTGCGCTCTCGAGTATGAAACGAGGAGGGTTAGGATGAGGAGGGTGAAAATACTTCTTATTTTCATTATATTTACTTGTTGATTATTTTTGTATGTGTGTTTTTAAGTTTGTACTATTTGCCAGTTTGTTTCGTTAATTGAAAAAAATGTAATATCTATCTGTTCTTTCTCTTCAAAAGAGACGGAATAAAACTTGTATTATGTGCGTAATCGTCTTATAATTAGATGTGTAGTTGTGCGCTTGGCTGACGGAAAGTTCCTTTTATTTGTGAAATATGGGTAAATATATTTGCGGTAGCTTGAATTCATAGTGATCTGATTATTTTGAATATAGCTTAAATATTGTTTGAGAAATACTTGCGAGTAAAGATTTAAATTGTTTATTTTGCAAATAAATATTTTATTCCGTCTCTTTTGAAGAGAAAGAATTGCAGTGAACAATAATTTGTAAATCAATTGATTATGCATAGACTTTAATTCCATCTTGCAGTCCTGCATATATTCTTATATACCGGAAATCAGTTTGGCATTAGCATCATCAATCACGGACCTGTCAAGAGATGAGAGATATATTCGGGTTGTCTTTTCGCTATTATGTCCCATACTTTCACTGATGATTTGTGTAGATATACCTTTTTTCTTGGCTAGTGTAGCCCAACTATGGCGCGCCACGTATGAAGTCAAAGGTTTGGGAAGTCCCATGAAGCCGGAGATTTTCTTTAAATGAATATTATGAAGTCTCAAGGCACTATCATAATTCTGTGTACTTTCTGATAAAACAGGAAATAAGAAAGTTCCGTTACTGTAATGAGAGTATCTATCAATAATAGTTTTTAAGCATATTTCTAGTTTTATGCTAAGTTCTTGTCCGGTCTTATGGCGTCGGTAAATAATATATTCTCCTTGAATATTCTCTTTGGTTAGGTACGCCAGATCAATAAAAGCCATCCCTCGTGCATA
>JAUUNK010000302.1 GCA_030844565.1 Bacteroides ovatus | reverse complement strand
GAAATTAGTGGGATAATAATAGTATCATGTAAGATGGGTTCATCCAGTAATATTTCAGTACTATGATCAGGTTTAGAAATTACAACCATAGGTTCTAAACATTTATCTAGAGCATAAGAAAAAGCCGCTGCCCAAATAATACCCATTGGACCACTACATGTCGTTCCCAATAAGCCACCTATGGCATCAGCAACAATAACTTTTCTTCCATTACTCCCTCTAGTTGGTACAGGATACCAAAACTCAGAAGAATGCTTAAAGATATCACTAAAGACAGCCAAGTATTCACCTCCCAAATAATTTTTATATTTCTCTGCTAAAGAGCACAATTCATCAGCAGATAGAGTACAGTCATCATCTGTTATCTCATAAATAACTTGCTTAACTGCATCGCATATCTTACCATTATTTCTAATTCTCTCCAAAACTAGAGAAGTTGACTTTTCATAAAATGTACTGTCTAATTTTAGAGACATTATTTCCTCAAAATCATTAATAGAAGTTTCACACAATTGAATGTCTTGAGTACTAATTTCGTATTTATCACTATAAAGCAATTCGTTCTTAAACACATCATAACAGGCTGACATATCCTTAGGAATTACTATTTCCCCCCTTGTTTGAGCAGCAAAACAAGCTGCCAATAACTCATTATGGATCTCTCCAATATTATCAATAGTGATTACCTTCTTTGGTTCTACAAATGAATCGTTTTCATTGCTAAGTTCCTCAACAGTTCCTTGACAATTAACCAAAAGTAAACCTAATGCAGAAAGCATTATTCCAATCAAAAATTTTGTTTTCATAATGTTTTAATTTTAAAGTTAAATAATTGACAAAAACTCGCGCGAATATTTCTTGATTAATCTTATAAACAATCTAATTCACTACATATCCTCCACATTAAAGGTCCCTTCTAACAAACGATCACTCAGAGTGATATGAATAGCATATTCTCCTTTATCACAACCTGACATATTAATAATGATATCCTTTGTATTTAGATATGTTTTTGAATGCACAATTTCACCTGTTGTTTTATTCACAACAGTAACAGTAGCGTAATTTTCTATTCTATCAAGACTAATATTTAGAATATTAGAAAGAATAGCACAGCTCTCCGAAGGAGGTTGGACGGGAATTCCTATAGGATTAGGTCTAGCATCTATCCTTCTTAAAAAAAATATCATTTGATATTGCCCATCCTTCAATCGCAAATAAGCAACCAAACAATAATAATTTAGTTCTCATACTCCATTGTTTTTATTGGTTCTGGCACAAATGTAAGGAATAGAGCTAAAATCAGTTCATAAAACTGGTCACAATTAAGTTACAAGATAAATAAGAAGCTTAACAATAGGTCGCAAAAAAGTCACAATCCACATAATGTCCTATGATACAAGAAGATATTGGCGGGTAGTCATCCATTCAAAAAAGTCTCCGCCTAATTTAGCTTTCATACGACTTTTCCGACTTTTAAATGCACCTTCAGAAGCACGCGTACATAATAAGATTGTTTCTTTGGAGCAACCCAACAAAAAAAACACGCAATGAAGCAGATCTTCCTTAGTTAAATCAGTATATTGAATTCTCAATTTCAACATGACATCACCAAAACTTTCATATATGCTTTCACAAATCATTTGCCCTTCTTGAATATTCAAAGAAGTAGCCATGCCCATCTTTTTCTCCAGAAGAAGAAGTTTTTCATAAGTCTGTGTGTTTCGAAACAACTGAAGACAAAGTTTTAAACTGGGCTCCAGCACTTCTATAAAATTAGATTTACTATTATCCTGATCCTCAAGATCACCGGATAAGATATCCGTACGACTTTTCATTAACTGATTCTGCAACTCAAGATACTTCTTTTTTCGACGTTTATCAATCCACATATAAATGGTTCCTCCAACAATGAATAACAGCAAAATTAATAAAACTTCTATTTTAGATCGTCCTACAAGTTTTTGCTGATAAAGTTCTATTTCATATTTATCGACCAAACGAGCGGTTTCTGCTACTTTTGTCGTATTGTAGATTGAATCAAGATAATAAATAAAAGAATCGGCTGCCGCTATAGCAGCAGGATAATTTTTCTCCTCCTTCTCCAATTTATATAATTCGCCATAACTTCCTCCACGGTTAAATATATAAGGAGAAGATTTACTCCGGTTCAAGTAGTATCGCGCAGAGTCCCGTTGCTGTAAGTTACGTAATATTCGTCCCTTCCAAAGATATTCTGTAAATAAAGGAGTACCTGCCGGTGCGGAAGATATAGACGCAGACATATATTGGTCCGCTTTATTAGGCTCGCCCATCTCATTGAACAAAACTCCTAACTCGCCCAATATCAAAGTTCTATGGTAATTATTTCCTGTGGTTTCAGCTATATTCAAGGTCTTTTGGTAATAGACCAAAGCACTATCTAATTGATTCTTAAGCATAAAAATATGCCCTATTCCTCTCAAAGCATAGAATAATTCATCCTCTTTTTTCTGTTCAACATAGATTTTATATGCTTTACAGTGTGCATGCATAGCATCCTCATAAAGATTTTGGTCTTCATAACATCCTGCCAGATTCTCATAAATAGCCCCGAGATACAGATACTCACTTTCTTTAGGAATGACCTTCAATGCCTGCAAAAAGTCTTTCACCGCCAAATCCATGCACCGCATATCTCGATACACGCAGCCCCGATAATAATAAGCCTGCATTTTACGCTCATTATTCCAGCTTTTTTTATAATAATCGACTGCAAACCGAATCAACGAATCACTTGATTCATGAATATACATTTTAGTTCTTGCGCGGGTTAAAAATATTGCATAATCAGCCCTATTAGAACCGGACAATTTTTCCACATGTGGAATAGATTCAAGAATAGCCAAAGCACTATCGGGAAATTCTTGCATCAGGGAGTCTGCCTGATGTAAAAGGGTAGTTTTATTGCCTCCGCCATAACAGGCAGAAAGAAATAAAATGAGGAGTAATCCTGCAATATGAGAAATATGTAGTTTCATAATCTGTTTTGTCGACAAAAGTAAACAGAATAAACTAAATCCACAACAAAAAGACAAACAAAGGAACAAGACGGATTTGCCAACGATTTTCCAAGTTTATCCGTATATTTGCAGGACTTATATAACCTTTCAAAAATTAACAAACAATGGACGAACCATTTGACTATTCCAAAGTACCTTTTGCTTTCGGCTTATGCGCAGTTGAAAACTGTCCTTATGCCGCCACCTGCCTACGCCAAATCGCAATAAAGCATGCCCCAGCCACTAAAGTTTTCCTACCGACAATGAACATCAACCGGGTTAAATCCAGAAAAGGAAAATGTGATTATTACTGTTCCAATGAGAAGATACGCTATGCCAAAGGTTTCATGCGGACAGTAGATGTACTTACGATACGTGTGGAAAGAATCTTCCGCTATCGTATGATTAGCTATTTTGGCCGCAAGAACTACTATTTGAAACGTAAAGGAGAACTCACACTTACTCCTGCCGAACAGGAACGGGTAATAGGCGTTGCTAAAGAACTAGGGGTCATCCAAGCAGAGTATTTCGACGGCTATGTAGAGGAGTATAATTGGAACTCTTAATCTCCCGTTTAGTCTGCCTAAAGAGAGAGTTGTGTTTCCCTAGGAAGACACTGTAGTATCTCCGCATAGAAACTACAATATCCTCGCAAAGAAATAGTCGTTTCCTTGCGAGGAAACAACTGTTTCCTCGCAAGGGGAACAACAAGAAACTATAATGAACTGATAAACAACAATATACACTGTTGCATTATTCTTCATAATTCATCCGTATCCATGTACAAGGGTTATCCATATCAGCATGTACCAGTGTTTCCGTATAAGTCTTTGTAGACAAAGTGGCTCCTATCCGCATCGTATCTTTATTGAAAGAAGGCTTTAGGGGGATAGTAAACATAAGCCCGTAGCCGCCTGGTGAAGAAGAGGGAGACACTTGCAGCCCTTCGAACCGGCTCTTTTCCCATTTTCCACGGTTGCCTTGCCATACGGTTATATCGCCGTCATACGAACACCATATCTTATAAACACCTTCGACAGGAACTTTGGCGCACTCATTCTTCGTATCAAGACAGATAAAGACACCACTTCCTTTCTGGGTTCCTTGCCCGCCGGAATATAATTCGTCATCTTTCACCTTACAAGCGATATAGAGACGGGAAGCGTCTTTTCCTACTCCCGCCCGCAGGCTACAGAACCCGGTGTGACCGATAAAGACAGGATATTCGGCAATGCTTGGACCCTTCACGTCCAAATCCCTCATCACATGCCCTTTCATGAAAAACGGCGCTTCGCTTCCGCCGCGATAATTACTGGTAGCAAGAGCCGCCACCGTGTTGTCATCCCATGCTGATACGGAAGGCCATATTGCATGTTTTCCCGCGGGCACAGGGAACGGACGGGTGCGCCGGATAAAGTTGCGGGCGGTCTTATCGCCAATAGCCACCTCCATGGTGCTGTATGGCACGCGGTCGCCAAACTGGTCTTCGTGCCGTATATCATCCACCTGATAAGAAAGAAGGGTCTCGCCGGTAGAGAGCACGCCCAGATAGGGAGCTCCCATATAAATCCAGTCTTCTACCGGTTCTCCCAATGCCATGTTGCGGTTTGGAGAGTCGGCAAGCACGGGAGCCGACCAGTTATCGGTCAGTTTGGTACGGACTGTATAGGGTTTGAAAGTAACAAAGCCACAATCCTCGATGACACAGACTATCTCGTCGCCAACGACCTTGCTCACCGGCATCCCGTCGCGGCTGCCCGGGCGGAAACAGACTGTTTTAAGATTCCCCCACGTCTTTCCATTATCCCGTGAGGTGAGCATGGAAATCTCCTGTTCATTGGAGTGAGTGTAGGGACCTTCGTTTGCAAAATACACTTGTACGTCTCCATTGGGAAGTTGGAGAAAAGAAGGTTCCCAACATCCATCGGTAAAACGCGGCTGCGCCTCGTAGATAACCTGAGGTTCGCTCCAGGTATTGCCATTGTCGGTGCTTCGACGTATCGCAATGGCAAAAGGAGCTATCTCGTACACTTGAGGGCGATAGTTGCAGGCTGCCAGCAAATCTCCATTCGCCAGTTGGATGATTTCCGAGTTGGCAATGTTTATCCGCGTAGTTCCTTTATCATTGGTGGCGGTGTGGATAGGGAAAATCACTACCGGCTCTTGCCATGTATCTCCTTCGTCGTTGCTACGGCGCATCTCGTAACCGGTATCATAATTCTCATATACGGCTACCA
>JAUUNK010000301.1 GCA_030844565.1 Bacteroides ovatus | reverse complement strand
CCACCCAGTCGTTGCGCAGATAGAGGCGACGCATATCCGGATGTCCGACAAAGAGAATACCGAAGTAGTCGTATACTTCTCGTTCGTAGAAATCTGCTATCTTCCAGATACTGCTAACTGATGGTATTTCCGGGCTTTCCCGGTTCAGGGATGCAGTTCTGACGGTGAGCTGTTCGCCAGTCGAAGAGGATTCGAGATGATAGACTACGCCCAGGCCCCGGCACGTTTCCTGTGTATCTTTTTCGTCGGGTAACCCCCAGTCCATGCCTGTAAGGCTTTCCAGGAAGTCCATCCCTTTCTCATTTTTCAAACGTAGCATCTCATCGTATAGGGAGGCAGGGGCAATAAAAACCTCGTTCTTTCTATTTTCCATATATACTTTCTTATCTGTCATTTGGTGGAGCTATCTTCCTTTTTCTCTTTTCGGTTCACTCCACCGAAGAATTTCTCTATTTTCACTTTGCGTTGCAGTTGCATCATGCCGTAATAAAATGCTTCGGGGCGGGGCGGGCAACCGGGGATGTACACGTCTACGGGAAGTATTTTGTCCACTCCGTTCACTACATGGTAAGACTTCTTGAAAGGTCCACCACTCACTGCGCATCCTCCTACAGCAATCACATATTTTGGGTCGGGCATTTGGTCATACAGGCGTTTGAGCACTGGAGCCATTTTGTTTGTAATGGTTCCGCACACCATAATCATGTCTGCTTGGCGCGGGCTGGCACGGGCTACTTCGAAACCGAAGCGTGCCATGTCATAGCGGGCGGCGCCGAGTGCCATGAACTCGATACCGCAGCAGCTGGTTGCAAACGTGAGTGGCCACAGCGAGTTGCTACGTCCCCAGTTGACAAGGTCGTCCAATGCTCCCACGAAGACGTTTGCTCCGCCAGCATTGAGTTCTTTGACCAGTTTCTCCAACGATTCGTTATCGGTGAAATCCTCATAAGGGATAGATTTTATTTTGGGTTTCTTGGTTACTTCCATACTAAAGCTCCTTTCCTCCAGGCATAAGCAAGGCCCAGAACCAACACTATAAAAAAGAAAAGAATGCTGAACAGCCCTTGTGGTCCCAAGTCGCGTACAATTACCGCCCAGGGAAACAGGAATACCGTTTCTACATCGAACATCAGGAATAGGATGGCGAACAGGTAGTAACCCACCCGGAACTGCATCCACGACTTACCTCGTGTCGGTATACCGCACTCGTATGCTTCGAATTTCTGCGCGTTGTATGAACGGGGAGAGATGGCTCGTGAAAGGGCTATCACCACTCCAACAAAAGCGATTGCCGTTAGCAAAACAACAACTAAAAAAGTAAAATTCATAATTCAATAGCTGTTTTTAGATTGAATAATAGAAAATAAGCAATTCGTTCTCCGCCCTCCGGAGGAAAACCAATTGTGTGAATAATAGACGATTAAAAGAGAGAGTTGTACTACTCTTTAAATGACTATCTTCCTCAACCCATATATATAATAGGTAATGGGGTGGGGATTATGATACCTGGGGAGGGGGAAAGAAATTTCCCCGGGGATATAGTTATGTTTGTATTCGCCTGGATAACCTCCTGCCGTCAGAAAACCTTTCTCGGTGGGACCATTCGAGGATAAGTCTGCATGAGAGAGATCGCAAAATTGCAGGGTAGAATAAAAATGATAGAGCCTGTTGATGGCGCGATGCAAAGGACGGTCTTGAGAGATACAGCAGTTAGGGTGGGAGATACTGAAAGAGGCTGTAGCTTCCCCGTCTCCATTCATTACCCACGAATGGAGCAGCAAAAGAAGCAATAATAAAAGACCATATTTGAAGCTTTGTTTCATGTTTTACCCTTAGCGGCTGCAAATATAGGACTAATATTAGTTCTATTTGCAAACCCGGGCTGACAAAAAAGGATTTTTTAGCACTCCACTCTCAAACTACCTTAGTTTTTCTTCCAGAAATCGGAACGGAAAAGTAGTAAAACAGTGAAAAGTTCCAGTCGCCCCAGCAGCATCAGGAAGGCCAATATCCACTTGGCAGCATCCGGCAAGGCGTTCCAAGAGTAGGCCGGTCCGCATTGTCCCAGTCCGGGTCCCATGTTGCCTATGCTCGAAATAACTGTTCCCAAAGATTCCAGATAGCCCATTCCCAGCCCCATCAGCAACAACGTACTTACGATGATGAGCACTGCATAAAGAAAGGTGAAGGCAAGTACGGTAGACTGGATAGAAGGAGAAATCACTTGTTTGTTGACCCGTACCGGAAGCACGGCGTTAGGATGAAGGATATGTTTGAACTCGTTACGAGATACTTTGTGCAGAATAACCATTCGGATACATTTGATGCCACCCGTGGTGCTGCCCGCACAGGCTCCCATTAGCATGATAATGGTGAGGCATCCCCAAAGGATAGGCGCCCATGTCATGTAGTCGGCAGTGGCAAATCCCGTGGAAGTGTGGAGGGAAGTAACCTGGAACAGGGACTTCCTGAAAGCTTCTTCTGCACTCATCGGAGTAGTCCGGTAGAGCCCCGTGGCAATGAAGACGGTGAAGAATACCACCGAAAGGAAATAAAACTTTAGTTCGCCATCGTGGATAAACTTCTTGAATTTTCCGTTCATGGCAAGCAACAATAGAGTGAAGTTGATGCCCGAAAGGAACATGAACACTGAGAGTACATATTCTATATAAGGCGAATGGTAGAAAGCGATGCTATCCTGTTTGGTGGAGAAACCTCCTGTGCTGGTGGTGGTGAAAGCATGACAAACGCTGTCAAAAAGGTTCATTCCTCCCAACATCAATAGGATGATGAGCGTAGCGGTCAGGGTGATGTAAATGCTCCATATCCATTTGGCTGTTACGCCGATACGCGGGTGCACTTTGTCGTGGGTGGGGCCACTTGCTTCGGCTGCGAACACCTGAATGCCGCCCATACCGAAGATAGGGAGCACGGCGATGGTAAAGAACACGATTCCCAGTCCGCCTATCCATTGCGTCATGGCACGCCAGAAGAGCAGACCATGTGGTAAGGCTTCAATATCATCCAAAATGGTGGCTCCCGTGCTGCTAAAACCGGACATTGTTTCAAAGAAAGCATTGGTGACGGTAGGAATATAACCGCTGATGTAGAAAGGTAACATGCCGAAAAGAGAAAAAGAAACCCATGCCAGGCTGACTATCACGTAGCCGTCGCGTCGGTTCAGTTGTTTTTCCGCCCCTCTTCCTACCACCACCAAGGCAAGCCCCACGCAGGCGGTGATAGCTGAAGAAAGAAGAAAGCTTTGCAAGTCGTTCTCCTTATAAAAAAGGGATACTCCACCGCAGCACAGTAGCATGACGGTCTCTATCAGCAACAGGAAACCGAGAATGCGGTAAATCAGCTTCAGGTTTATCATCTTTTCAATTAAAAAACTTTTCTATCTTTTTAATCATCATACTAAGGCAGAACACTACCACGTGATCACCTGCCTGTATCAAGGTGTCTCCGGTCACCAGTATACCTTCACCGTTGCGTATCATTCCTCCGATGGTGGTTCCTTTGGGCAGCCCTAAGTCTTTGATAAGGTGTTTAGTGATTTTGGAACCGGCTTTCACGGTAAACTCCGCTACGTCGGCATTGGCAAAGGTGAGGCATTTCACATTTGATACGTCTGCATCCAGCATCATCTGGTAGATGTGGCTGGCGGCAATCATCTTTTTGTTGATGACAGTTCCGATATCGAGGCTTTCCGCCATGCCGATGTAATCAATGTTTTCCACTTCCGCCACGGTCTTGTTCACACCCATGCGTTTGGCGGCAAGGCAAGCGAGGATGTTGGTTTCTGAATTGCCAGTCAGGGCTACGAATGCTTCCGTGTTTTTAAGCCCTTCTTCCAGTAACAGCTCCATGTCCCGACCGTCTCCATTGATAATCATTGTACGGTCGTCCAGTAATTCCGTCAGGCGGTTGCAGCGGGCGATGTTATTGTCCACAATCTTCACCTGCATATAGTCCGGCACATACTGGGCTGTACGCACGGCGATGCGGCTTCCTCCCATAATCATCACGTTTCTCACATCGGAATAGTCTTCTTTTCCGGCTATCTTTCGGATGTAAGGGATGTATTTCCGGGTGGTGGTGAAGTAAACTATGTCGTTTAGCTTAATTGTATCGTCTCCCCGGGGGATGATGGTTTCGGTTCCCCGTTTGATGGCTACCACGTGATAAGGGATTTGAGGACCTCCCAATTGGTGGAGCGGGATGTTGAGTATTTCCGCTTTGTCGCGCATCTTGGCACCGATGAGAATAAGAGCTCCTCCGCAGAATTCCCACCACTGCCTCACCCAGCTCATACGCATGGAGGATACGATTTCTTTAGCTGCCAGCATTTCCGGGTAAATTAAAGAGTCTACTCCTAGTTTCTGGAAAAATTCTTTGTTCTTGGGCAAGAGGTATTCGTAGTTATCAATGCGGGCCACGGTCTTTTGTGCTCCCAGGTTAGAGGCAAGCATGCAAGCCGTCATGTTGCGGCTTTCGTCCGGCGTGACGGCTATAAAGAGGTCGGCTTCTTTGACACCCACTTCTTTTAGTCCCGAGATGGACGAAGGGGAAGCGGTAACTGTCATCAGGTCGAAGTTGGAACTAAGGGTGCTCAGCTTTTCTTCGTCATCGTCCATGAGGATGATATCCTGTCTTTCGCGCGATAACAATTTTGCCAGATGTGTGCCTACGTTTCCGGCACCTGCTATGATTATTTTCACTTCTTTTCTTTCTATAAAAGGGTTAATGGGTGGGATGTTGGTGATTTACGCACCCCTTGATAGTATAATAAATGCTTTCTTCGTCCATGCCGCAGAGGTGGTAAAGTTCTTTCACACTGCCATGTTCCACGAACTTGTCTGGTATGCCTATCCGCTTGATGAGCGGGGTGTAGCCGTGGTCGCACATATATTCGAGTACGGCGCAGCCCATGCCTCCTTTGATAACTCCGTCTTCCACGGTGAGGATGCGGCTAAAATGGCTTCCCACTTCTTCGAGCAGCTCTTCATCAAGGGGTTTGAGAAAACGTAGGTCGTAGTGTGCTACGGATATTCCGTCTTTCTCAGCCTGTCCGATGGCGCGTGCTGCTGTTTTGCCAATGGGACCTAGGGTGATGACGGCAATGTCCCGTCCCTCCTTAAGCTTTCTTCCTTTGCCCACTGGGATCTCTTCCAGCGGGCATTCCCAGTCTACCAGGGATCCTCTTCCTCGGGGATAGCGAATAACGAACGGACCTTTGTCCGGCAATTGGGCGGTATACATCAGCCGCCTCAGTTCATGCTCGTCCATGGGAGAAGAAATAGTCA
>JAUUNK010000300.1 GCA_030844565.1 Bacteroides ovatus | reverse complement strand
ATCTCTTCTTTCTTCACAGGATGCAACACCAGCTCTTCGAGTAGGGCAAACAACCATACCGTATTCAGGTGAATAAAGAAGTTAGTTATTGCTATATTGATATGCGGATATTTCTGCTTCATTCCTTGAAAAAAAACAGAAATCGTACGCGTCATCAAATCTGTATATTCAGAACGGAAGTTCTCCAAAACAGAACCTTGTGCCTGAAAAAGCAGCAACCGCAAACGGTCACGATGTTCAGAGACCAATCTGATATATTCCCGTACAGACATTTTCTGATAATCCGAATCCATAAAGACGTCTATCGTCATCTGATCTGCATCGTGATTATAAATCATAGCATACAGATCATTCAATACCGGTTTCAGAATCGTACGGAATATCTCATCCTTATTGGTGAAATAATGATAGATATTACTCACCGTCACCCCTGCCCTCGAAGCTATTTCACGCATAGAGGCATCCTTGTATCCCTTTTCCAGAAACACTTCTTCGGCTGCCTTCAAGATTCCCTCTTGTATATCTCCTTTCAAAAATTGCATAGTATCGTTGCTATTTATCAATTCATATTTGTAACCTGTCTGTTCACCATCCGGGCAAATATACCATTTTTCTTTTTCAATTCCTCCGGTGTTCCCATTTCAGCAACACTTCCATTCTCCAATACTACAATTTTGTCGGCATTGGCAACGGTGCGCATACGGTGCGCAATAATCAGCACCGTTTTGTTACGTACCAATTCAGATATACCTGCCTGTATCTTGGTTTCATTCTCAACATCAAGCGAAGCCGTAGCCTCATCCAACAGAACAATCGGAGCATCCTTCAACAAAGCGCGGGCAATGGAAATACGCTGACGCTCACCGCCGGATAATGTTTCTCCATTCTCACCGATAATCGTCTGGTATCCCTGCGGCATTTTAGTGACAAACTCATCACATTGTGCCAAGCGGGCAACTCTCCGGACTTCCTCATCCGTAGCATCCCGTTTGCCAATACGGATATTATCCATAATGGAAGCATTGAAAAGAACTACATCCTGAAAGACAACGGAATAGTTTTTCAACAAAGTTTCAGGATCAATCCGACTGATATCCTGCCCGCCGAGGGTAATCTTTCCCGACTGGATATCCCAGAAACGTGCCGCCAACCTGGCCGCCGTACTCTTGCCACTACCTGAAGGACCAACCAAAGCCGTTTTTTCACCTTGCCGGGCAATAAAAGACAAGTTATTCAGAATTTGTTTTCCCTGCTCATAAGCAAAGTCTACCTGTCTGAATTCGATATCATAACCTTGAGGAGTGAATTCGGTAGTCCCGTTTTGTACCGGCAATGCTTCCATCTCATTCATTCTATTGATACGCACATCCAAATAGAACAAAGCGGCAATATTATTCATCACCTCACTGACCGGAGCATACACACGCGACCCGATAACCATAAATATAAGATAGGTAAACAAATCAACCGTACCCGAAGCCAAGAGATTGGCACCAACGATAATAACGCTTGCCAGTCCGAGTTTCAATACACTCTGGGAACCGTTTACCAACATGCCGAGCACCAGTTCATTACGAGTCAATACCTTTTCATAGGTATCAATGCTCGCATCCAGTTTTTCCAGATAGTCTCTCTCCTGATTGTAGGATTTTATCTCCTGAATGGTATCGAGTCCTTCCTGGATATGCTCGGTCACCATCCGCTTGTTCAGATAATTACTTTCATTGCTTTTCTGTATTTCCTTCTTCGAGAAAAGAAGGATTGCGGCAGCAAGCGGCACTACCCAGAACAAAGCAATCGTCAACTGCCAGTTATAAAATGCCATGCCGACGGTAATAAGCAGAATACTGATAATGGAAGCAAACAACTGGGGAACCGCATGCGAGAAAGTATGCTCGAGATCAGTGCAGTCATCCATAATCGTGGCGGTGAGGTCGGAAAGATTCTTTTCGCCAAAGAAAGCCAGAGGCAACTTGCGAAGTTTTTCCGCCAATGAGATACGCCGGTTTGCACTCTCATCATAAACGGTGGTATAGGTACTACGATATTGCAATACCGCAAATATATACATGACTATCATAAAGACAATACCGAGTATGCTATAATAGAGAATACCATGCGTCACCGAAGCCGAAGGCTGAAACACAGGACGAAGATATTCCTCAAGAAAAAGAAAAACAAATACCGCCGGCAACATCAATACAATATCGAGCAGTGTAGTGAAAAACACACCTTTACAGAAATCTTTCGCTCCTTTAGTTGAAAGGGCAAAACGTCTTTTTATTACTTCAATCATTAGAAACCTCCTTTCCTATTGTCCAGCGAACAGATTGCTGGTATTCATTCCACATATGATAATAGATGCCTTGTTTTCCAAGCAGGTTGGCATGTGTACCTTGTTCCGCAATCTTCCCCTTGTCAATGACGAGGATATTGTCGGCATCAGTGATGCTTGAAAGACGATGAGCAATCATCAATACGGTTTTTCCTTTTGTCAGTTCTTTCAAGGCTTGCTGGATGAGATGCTCATTTTCGGGGTCGGCAAAAGCAGTCGCCTCATCCAGTACAATGATGGGAGCATTTTTCAGGATTGCACGTGCCAGTACGATCCGTTGCTGTTCCCCGCCGGAGAGATATGTTCCCTCCGTACCAATCTTCGTATTCAGTCCGAGCGGAAGTTTATTGATAATTTCCCGGCATTGTGCCATATCTACTGCCCGTTCCACTTCCTCCATTGTCGCGTCGGGATTACCATATTTGATATTTTCGAGCAGAGAAGTCTTGAACAGCTTTGTATTCTGGAACACGAAAGAAATATATTTCATCAGTTCTTCGGGAGCGATTTCTCTTACATTGATGCCACCTATTAAAACTTTCCCTTCCGTTGCCTCCCAGAAACGGGGAACTAGACGGGCAATCGTTGTTTTCCCTCCGCCCGAAGCTCCGACAAGAGCTACTGTGTTTCCTTGCGGAATAGTGAAACTAACATCATCCACCGCCTTTTGATTAGCTCCCGGATAGCTGAAGGAAACTTTTTCGAACTGAATACTGAATTCCTTTACCGGTTGTGGATGCTCTACAACAGTCAGGTGCTCATAAGCAACCAGATTCTCAAGACGTCCGATAGCTTCACTCGCCTGCCCCAAAGCCTGATTGAGATACATACTCTTCATGATACTTTGGGAGAATACAGGAGTAATGAGAACAAACAGGAAGAAATTAAGTAATACCGATGCATAATTACCTGAATAACCAATCAGCAAAATAGCCAACGGAGCAAGGAAAAACACAAAACCATTGATTATTACGGTATAGAGCGACATCGGCTTCTCCCACATTCGTGTATAGCCGAATACCATTTTATTATAATTCATGATACAGCGGTGAAAGTTTTTGAAAGAGTAAATAGTCTGCTGGAAAACCTTCACTACGGGAATTCCTCTCACATACTCTACAGCTTCGGTATTCATTTCCTCCAGAGAGGTCATGTAGCTTTTCATAAACTGCCGTCCCTCCGCATTCATCATAAAACCCATAACCAGCATGGCAATAATTACAGGGACGATACATGCCAGACCGAGTATCCAATCGAACACAAAAATCAGTATGGCAGCTACCAACGGCACTAGAAAAGTAGCCGCAAGGTCGGGCAACTGATGTGCCAGAAAACTATGGGTAACCCCTGCATTGTCATCTATAATCTTGCGAATACGTCCGCTCGTATTAATGTCAAAGAAGCCGAGAGGCATACGCACTATCTGGCGCATGGCTTCTTTACGCAAATTCGATTCAACCCGAAAAGCTGCAAGATGCGAAGACATCAATGCGGCAAAATAAAGGACGATGCTCGCCACGGCCATGCCTGCCGCCCACCAGGCATACGTCACCACATTACCGGAAGAGGTTATCTCTCCGTGTTCAAGCAGTTCTCTCACAATCAGCCAAATAAGGATATAAGGCAACATGCCCGCCAGGGCACTTAGGGCAGACAGCAGCATTGCCGCAGGCAAAAGCACTTTCCGTTTACCCATGTAGTTCTGAAGTTTTTTCAATGTACTCATAACGTACGTTCAATCTATATTAAGTTCGACAATCATTTAACTTATCGCTTGTTTTCAAAAAAGAACAATATTCGAAATCGTTCAAAAAAAAGAGAGCTTATATTTCTATAAGCTCTCTTCATCCCATTCAATCCGGTGCATGTGCACCTTTGATATATGATTAATCTCGACTCGTCTCTCACTGATTCGCATAAGTTTTCAAATATTTTCTGCAAAGGTACAGCTCGCCGGCAAGACGGACAATACCTAAAAATAATGAAATTTGCTATTCATGTTTCAGCCATGCACTTGGCAATACTTCTTTTTCACCTTTTTCATTCACCAGTTCCATCTGCAATACGCCTCCGTTACAATCGAAGTAACGTACCTCTATCGGATGAAGCCCGGCTTTCAAAGCCTTCTGCACAATAATCTCTACCGGCGAATGTGCTCCATCATTATCTCCCAACAATTCACCGTCAAGCATTAATGTGCTACCGTCGTCCGAGAGAAGGGCAAATGTATAGATACCATCGGCAGGAACTTCCAGATAGCCGGTCAATACCAGACCGATATTTCCTTTCACCTCTTCGGGAATGGATACCGATTCCACCACATACTCCCCTTTGACAGGAGCTGCATCAATATCCGCACAAAGATTACCACGGAAATCGTGCCATACTGCTTTCAAGCCGGGCTGCAAAGCAGCCGGAGCAGTCACCGCCTCCGCATAAGGAGCCTTTACATACTTGGTACGCACCGCATCCGAAGGAGAACCATCCGGACGAAAAGTGCGGAAAGCGAAATCCGTAGTCTTCCCAACTTCCAAAGCACCGTTATAAAGAGCTGATTCTTTGGTAGGCATACTGCCGTCTGTCGTATAACGTATTTCAGTACCGGGTAACGGGCAGGTCAATTCCACAGTTGTTTCATCAATAAATGCATTCACTTTATAGAATCCCTGCAAATCAGGCACCCTATAATTTACCCTCATCACATCCATCCGCTTAAATTGCGGAACAAGCTGACGATAAAATTCTTCGAGACCCGGTTTAGCTGTCGGCTCCGCCCAAGCTATTTCACTCAACGCTATCATACGGGGAACAATCAAATATTCAATGCGCTTCATTGTCGGAATCCATTCAGCCCAGAGATTCGCCTGCACACCCCAGATATATTTCTTCTGTTCCGGCGATAACCGCTCGTCTGCACACGGATCATACGCAAGTATTTTCTTTACTGAATTCTGATCCTGCGCATAATCGAAATAGAAATATTCATTCGGACAAGCAA
>JAUUNK010000299.1 GCA_030844565.1 Bacteroides ovatus | reverse complement strand
ATAAGTGTAATCTTTTTTGGGCTTGCTTTGGAACGTATGACCGTATCATCTATTCCGGTTTTAAAACTCTCCCCATTATAGTAATGCGTTTCAATAAGCAGACTTTCCGGTTCACTATCAACAAAACTCACGTTGTAGCGATAAGGATAAGTTTGGTTATACTTTTCCCATTGTCCAATAGGCTTGTTCTTTATATGATCGGGTATATTATCGTATGAATCTGTTGATCGCAATCGTTCAACCCGTTTTTTTTGCCCACCCCACGAGGCGAACAGTTCATCATCGGCAGATAACTTGTCAGCTATCCAACAACCAACCTGAACCCTACGGTGACTTCCGCTTACCCACAGGGCAACCACTCCACCCGGAGCAAGCCCAACACTAATTCCTGTATATTCATCTTTTACTATTTCACTATCGGTATATTGATAGATATATCCGTTTCGGAACAAATTCAAGATCATATCGTATGGCAAATCAAATGTGCCTTCGTAAAGTTGTCCGTTTTCTCCTTCTCTATACGATAACCATTTTGCATGTAATTTTGTAGGAATCTCTTGTTTATCGCTACTACCTATACTTCTTTGTGCGTTCCCCCAGTCACTGTTTGCATATATATATTCGTCATATACAGTTTTGGAGCCATTGGGATAGAGTAATTCCGTTTTTATATTTACTATGCTATAATATTTAGGGGAGGAGATACCCATATACCATTCAAAGACTTTTCCTCGTTTGCAGAAATCGGAAGAACCGGTTTCAATGACTTCTTTATTGACAAGGACGAACAGAGCCAAAAGGAATATCCCCATATTTTTAAAGAACATTCCCCAATAGCCACTATTCCAAAAATAGTGTGCCACCCAATATCCGACAGAGCTTACAGCCAAGAGGATAATGACAAAGAAAAATATCCAATATTCCAGACTTGCCGCCGCCATTGTAGCTACTAAGTATTTATTGACTACCCACCAAATCAGAAACAGATAAACTGTAAAATTCAGTATATAAAAGACCATCTTCCAAAGAGTTTCCATAACTTCGTAATTTTATGTTTGTAATTCTGTTATTTCTCACCACACAACGGCAGCAACGCATTAGCCTGAAAGCATCCCAATTCACTACTTCTGTGCCAGTCCTCACAAGCCCCGTTCTTATCGCCCGACTGCTTACGTGCCAGCCCACGACCATAGTACAACCTTCCAAGTATATCATTTATTGTCTTCGGTTGCCCCATATTTGAGTAACAACGCTACTATTTCGTTTTCTCCTAACCTTTTAGCACAAGACAATGGCGTTTCTCCCTCTTGATTTCTAATATTTATGTCTGCTCCATTGTCTAATAATAGTTTTACAGATTTTAGGTTCCCCCATATAATAGTATGAAAAATCGGAGTACCACGAAGAGCCTTTCCATTGACATCAGCCCCGTTTTCAATCAGGAAAACAGCCCTCGTAAATTCAGTGTCGGTGTAATGACGGTCATCTTCTACCATATCACTCAATAAATAGCTTGACTTCGATATATCATATCCATTCTCAATCATTTCACGAGCCATATCAAACTTGAAGTATTCAACCAATTTATCAAAGACACACCCGCTACACTTTTTGGCGACTTTTTCTGCAAGTGGTTTTATTTTTTCATCAGGCGCTCCGTCTGCAAGCATTTCATACAATTTAGATTGATTTTTCTCAAATTGATTATCTGGATACTCTTTAATAAAATGAATTGTCGGATATATTGCAAATAAGAGAATGATTGCTGCCCATACCCCGGTAAGTACCCATCCATTGGATATTTTACAAGCCGCAACAATCAATGCCGTTAGAAAAACGGCAAGCAGCAAAGGAGTTACAATGAATCCGATTATCGCAATACCATAACCATCCCCACCCCCCTGCGGGTCATACTTGCCGGATGTAGGAAATGGTAGCGATACAATTGCATCGAATAATGGTTTAGCGAGTATTCCCGCCAGAACTATGGCTATAAATATTAACATCGTTTTCATTACAGGTCTATTTTATTGCTTTACAAATAGATTTTTTCACTTTTTCGTTATTCAAACGTTTACTATTTAATGATGCATTTTCCGCCAAAGATACCCCGCCGTCCTTCAATTCCCTTTTCATCGCTATCCATATTTTAATTATTACTTAAAAGTCTCAAATACTATCGTATCGTTTTCACGCCATTTCGTCCAGCCGGAGAAGGAAACAGCAAGTTTATTTATCGCACGTAAATCCTCAAACCTTATCCAGTCGCCTTTCTTCTCTTTCACGTGTCCGCCATAATGCCGGGCAGGATAAAGTTCTCCCGTTACTTTCCCTTCCGGCTGATCGTATAGCTTGAACTCGTACAAGTTCGTCACAAACTTTCCGACCAAACTATCACCGTAATTTTCTGCAATAGGAATATCTCCCGTTTCTCCACCGGAAGAAGTCCCTCGTTTGGTATTGGAACAAGTCGCCATAGCTATACATATTAATAGGGTTATTACTGTTTTCATTCCTCAATATTTCAAGTTGAACAATTCCGTTTCCATTTTCCACCAAAGATACCCCGATTAGTATATCCTTATTCTCCTATAAATTTAATATCACTCGAATGGATATGTTGGTGGTTATTATAGTATATAACAGCCTCTTTTTTAGGCTGATTAACTCCACGTCTAAACACATGAATTTGTGTTTCCTCAAATTTACATTCTCTCTCACCAACTCTAAGGCTGATGTCAAATCGGTTATTATCTTCTCCGACTTTAATCAGAAATTTCCCCCGAATATCGGGATTGGATTCATCGCCAAATGCCGCAGGATAATTGCGTATAACCTCATTCTCATTAAAAAACAGATGCCCTACATATACTGTGTCGGCAACGTTCCATGCCATTATCAAATGTTTCAGCCGTGCCATAGGATAATACTTTACATCATCAAGACTTCCGAGCATCTCACCATTGGAACAAAAATACCCGTAATCCGGATCAAATACAGTCTGCTCATTCTCAAACTCAATCTGAATATCATACGGAAACCTCTCTGCATAAGTATCCCATAATCCTTTAGGAATACCATTTTTCGATAGATTTTCAATCGCTTTGGGATAATCCGACAATCGACCTGTACAAAAATCATCCATTGTTTTATGACGGGTATCCACATAATCACTTAATTCTACTGATACCTCTTCTGCCTGTAGTGTATAATCCAAACGGACATAACGGTGAGAACCATCGAGATATAGCCATATTTTCCCTTCCGGCAGAAGTGTTATGACAAGGTTGTTGTATCTGAACCGTTGCTTTTCTTTAACGCCATAGTACCCCTCTCGAAATAACTCCAACATTCGGTTTTGCAATTCCTCTGAAAATTGGATATTTGCTTTGTAGAATTTCTTCTCGGTATATGCAGCCCACAAAATATCAAGGCTATTAGGGATAGGCAACCCACGTTCTATGTCGAAAGCATTTAAATCGACTCCACCTGCTCCTCTTCTTCCGATACCCAATTTCGGAAAAGAACCAAAGACCGGAATACTTTCACCTTTGTTCCCGAAACCTACCTTGCAACGGAGAAGTTCTACCGGATAATTATATGGAGTACTGACAGACGGACTCCATGAAAAAACCGTTCTCGGTTCTTTCTTGTTAAACCTGATTTTGATTCCTGCCACCTTGTAAAGAAGAAAGCACAGCAACAGGCAGGCGATAACCAATAGCACCGCATTGGCTTTGTCCTCTTTGAAGAAATGATAGACCGTTTCCATAAATGACTATTTGGTTAGCGCCAGCTCATGTGATCGAGTTGGTAGTATATAAAGGAAATGATGATCGACAGGACAAGGGCGATGATGCCTATAATCAAATCCCCTTTACGGCACAGGCTTCCTTCCGGGTTCAGAAAGGCAGCAAGAAAGAATAGCCCTGTTATGATATAAGGGAATATTCCCCAGTCAAAATCCCGTGCATCATAATCCGGATAATAAGAAACTATAATCCGTAACACAACGCTGATAACAGTTATTAGCGTGATGTTTAAAAGAAATTTTGCAACTGCACTCATACGCTTAAATATTTAGTTCATAATCTCATTATACTTCTCTTAGAACCATAACCAAAAGTGTTTCATTATCTATAATTCAACATATCATAATTTCGCATTAACTTTCGATTCCGATACATAGAATAAATTATAACCAACTTTCCAAAAATCGTATTGCACTCTTCCGTGCTTTTTGAATACTCGCTTCCCGCCGTTCTTCCACGGCAATTCCACTCAATCCGAGCTTCTTGTCCCATAGTGTCTGTACCGTGTCAATCATTGTACCGAGAGCAAACAGGTCGGTTTCCTTTTCGATGGCTTCACGAAGCACGGAAGCGGAACGTTTGCGAATCGTTCCCTTCCGTCCCCGGTTAAACGACATCTGCATCAGGGAAGAAGCAGCCCATGCCCGGCAAAGTTCATCACTATCAGCTAACAAATGATGATGCAACACAGGCAATAATTTTTCATTGGCAATCCACCCCAATGCTATGATTCCCATCCTCCGTTCCGTTGCATCGGATATAGGAAGTCGTTTTTCCAAATGCTTCGTCAGTTTGTAACAAGATTCGGTATAAAAATTTTGGTGAGACAGTTTTTCCAACGTCCCGGCAAGCAGATAAGCAACCGACATATTTTCCGGTTCGTGCGCTAATACATCAAATAGAAAATCAACGCCGTCTTTACCATGCAATTCAAACCACGTTTCAAGGCGTAACCTCTTTGCAGTACTACGCTGCCAATCTTCAATAATCAATTTATAATGATAAGCCACTTGACTACTTTGCCCGATTTCATAGCAGAACGAGAGTGTTTCCTTTGTAGGAAATCCGTTATTTGCAAGTCTTTCATAAGCAAGCGTTAAATCCTGCTCACTCATGTTTTCTATAAAATACCGTTTCTGTTCATGTTCTTCCTTTAGATTCATAATCTTGCATTTATTATTTCATTCTAATCTGTTTTGCCGAAGATACCCTGCCGCCCTTAAACTCTCTTCTCATTTCCTGTCTGTTCTTTTTCAAAAACTTATCGATGTGGTTATTCTGAATGATACAGGTTTTCCGTTTTGCGTAGCCGGGATAAACTGAGGCAGCCTTTTTATGGCATTGATGGCGGCTGTTTTCAGATCACCGGAAGCTCCAAAATGTACCTTTTCAACCTTGATGTCTTTTACTTTTCCGTGTTTATCAATGGTAAATGATACATCACAATCCCCATGTGCTGTTTCTTCCACGCCATCATGGGCATGATTTTCCAGCCAATTATATATCATATATGCAAAATCGGGATGATCGGAGTA
>JAUUNK010000029.1 GCA_030844565.1 Bacteroides ovatus | reverse complement strand
CTTCACGGTGGTGCTGATGATTCTGGTGGGAGCCGTCTTCGTGGCAGGACCTGCCGGGCTGTTGGCGAAGCTTACCCCCGATTATATGGACGCTACGTTCTGGATTATCGTTGTTTTTGCTTATTACATTCTTGCCACGTTGCTTCCCGTCGATAAAATTATCGGTAAGATATACCCGTTGTTTGCCGTGGCGTTGCTGTTCATGGCAGTGGGCATTCTGGTAATGCTCTACGTTCACCATCCGGCATTGCCTGAGCTGTGGGATGGTTTGCACAATACCAATCCCCAGGCGGATAAGTTGCCTATCTTTCCTATCATGTTCGTGAGCATTGCCTGCGGCGCCATTTCCGGCTTCCATGCTACGCAAAGCCCCTTGATGGCACGTTGCATGACCTCGGAGCGCCACGGACGTCCGATATTCTATGGAGCTATGATTACCGAGGGCATTGTAGCCTTGATTTGGGCTGCTGCCGCCACTTTCTTCTTCCAAACCAACGGCATGGGCGAGAGTAATGCTTCTGTCATTGTGGACGCCATCACCAAAAACTGGCTGGGGACGGTGGGTGGTATACTCGCTATCCTGGGTGTCATTGCTGCTCCTATCACTTCGGGAGACACCGCTTTCCGTTCGGCGCGCCTCATTGTAGCCGATTTCCTGAAAATGGAACAAAAGTCCATGCGCCGCCGTTTATACATTTGCATACCGATGTTTGCCGTAGCTATCGGTTTGTTGCTTTATAGCCTCCAGGATGCCGACGGTTTCAATATGATATGGCGGTATTTTGCCTGGGCGAACCAAACGTTGGCAGTGTTTACTTTATGGGCCGTTACCGTTTACCTGACCGTGAGTCGCAAACCTTATTGGATAACGCTGATTCCCGCCTATTTTATGACCTGTGTATGTTCCACTTACATCTGCATCGCACCCGAAGGACTGGGACTGTCCAAGACTCTTTCATACGGCATCGGTGCAGGATGTGTATTGGTGGCTATCATCTGGTTTCACAGTTGGAAATATAAAAATGCAAGAAGATTAAAATCATGAGAAAGATAAAGAAATCTACCGGAATTCCGCTCGCTTTGTTAGTTTATGTTTCGGCAGTAGCAGTCTACTTCCTCCCTCGTAACACCGAAATGGGCGATATGGAGAAATACCTTACGCTGGCAGCTTCTTATGTCATTGTGCTGGTCCTGTGGCTGGTACTTCGAAAAAAAGAGCAATTGCAGCGCCGCCGTCGCGAAGAAGAGAATAAATATGATAACAACTTAAAACGATAACAGTATGAAGAAATTGGCTTTGGTTATTTGCCTGCTGGGGATGACGTTAGCTGCACAGGCACAATTTGAGAAGGGGACCATGATTCTGAATCCTTCGATTACCGGATTAGACTTTTCGTATAGTAAGAACGATGATGCCCGGTTTGGCATCGGGGCACAGATGGGTACATTCCTGGCAGATGGCTTTGCATTGATGGTGAATGCTGCTGCCGATTGGTCGCAACCTAAAGATGTCTATACGCTGGGTACTGGCATACGTTGCTATTTCAATAAGACCGGTATTTACATTGGCGGCGGTCTCGATTGGGAACGCAATCGCTGGAAAGGCGGGTATCATCAAAACGACTGGGGAGTGGGTATCGAAGCAGGGTATGCTTATTTCCTTTCACGTACGGTGACTATCGAACCTGCCGTCTATTACAAATGGAGGTTCGATGATTCGGATAATTCTCGTTTCGGAGTGAAAATAGGATTCGGGTTCTATTTCTAAAAGAATGTCTTTGATTTCGGGAGAAAAAGCCCTGTTTGTGTGGTGTTAAAAGGTGGTTTGTCAGCTGTTAACAGTTGAGTTGTCAGGTATTAACATCCATCGTGATAGGTATTAACACCTGACAACTCAAGTATTAATAGCTGACAAACCATTTATTAATAGCCATTGTTCAGGATATAAATGCCTTGAATTCAGAGTATTATAAATATGCAATTTTGATGTAAGGTGCTTGCAGAACTTAACTTATCGGCTTATATACAGAGAGAGGGCACTTCATTCATTGCGACACGCCCTCTCTTGTTTATGCAAAGACCAATGCATGGTCCGTGCAAAAAAGAACTGTTATTTTGCTATTGAAGTTTCTCTTTAAGGAATTGCCCGGTATAGCTTGCGGCGCATTGAGCCACCTCTTCCGGAGTGCCTGTCACTACGATATTTCCTCCTTTGTCGCCTCCTTCGGGACCCAGGTCGATAACATAATCGGCACATTTGATAACATCCATATTGTGTTCGATAATCACAATAGAATGTCCCCGGCGGATAAGGGCGTCGAAGGCATCCAGCAATTTGCGGATGTCATGAAAATGCAATCCAGTGGTAGGCTCATCGAAGATAAACAGGGTGGGGTCCGCTTTCTCCTGACTGAGATAGTAGGCGAGCTTCACACGCTGGTTTTCTCCTCCGGAAAGAGTAGAAGAAGACTGTCCCAGCTTGATATATCCCAACCCGACATCTTGTAAAGGAAGAAGCTTCTTGACGATTTTCTTCTGCCCATGTTGAGTGAAGAATTCGATAGCTTGGTTCACTGTCATTTCCAGTACGTCGTAAATGTTCTTATCGTGGAACTTCACTTCGAGCGTATCAGCCTTGAAGCGTTTTCCGTGGCACGATTCGCATTCCAGCACCAAGTCTGCCATGAACTGCATTTCCACTGTGATGGTTCCTTCGCCCTTGCATTCCTCGCATCGTCCGCCTTCGCTGTTGAAGCTGAAGTAGCCGGCAGTGTAGCCCATCTGCTTGGCTAGCGGCTGTTCTGCCCATAGCTTTCGTATTTCATCATACGCCTTGAGGTAGGTGACAGGGTTGGATCGCGAGGATTTGCCTATCGGGTTTTGGTCGACGAACTCGATGTTGCGCAATTGATGCAAGTCTCCACCAATGGAAGAGAATTCTCCCGGGCGGTCGGTACATTCGTCCAATTCCCTTTTCAGAGCACGGTAGAAGATGTCGCGCACCAGCGTGCTCTTTCCCGAGCCGGAGACTCCGGTCACCACTGTCATCACATTGAGCGGGAAGCGGACGTCCACTCCTTTAAGGTTGTTTTCGCGGGCGCCTTTCAGTTCGATGTAGTTGTTCCACGGACGGCGTTGTTCGGGCACGGGGATGTTTTCTTCGCCCAGCAGGTAGTGGACGGTGTGGCTGTTGCTGCCTTTCTTCAGGTCTTTCATGTCTCCTTCGTAGACGATTTCACCTCCGAGGCGTCCGGCGTTGGGACCGATGTCGATGATATAGTCGGCTGCACGGATGATTTCTTCGTCGTGCTCCACGACTACTACCGTGTTGCCCAATTGTTGCAATTGGCGGAGTACGCGGATAAGGCGGTCGGTGTCGCGGCTGTGCAGTCCGATACTCGGTTCGTCGAGGATATAGAGACTTCCCACCAGGCTGCTACCCAGCGAGGTGGCAAGGTTGATGCGCTGACTTTCACCTCCGGATAGGGAGTTGCTGAGACGGTTTAAGGTCAGATAGCCCAGACCGACATCCAGAAGGAAGCGGATGCGGCTGTTGATTTCTATCAGGATGCGTCGTGCCACTTCGGCGTCGTGCTTGTCCAGTTCCAGGTGGTCGAAGAATTCTTTGAGTTCCGTGATAGGAAGGTCCACCAGTTGAGATATGCTTCGTCCTCCTACACGCACATAGCCGGCTTCGGGTTTCAGGCGGGTCCCATGACACCTGGGACATACGGTCTTCCCACGGTAACGGGCAAGCATGACGCGGTATTGAATCTTATATTGGTTCTCTTCCAGCATGCGGAAGAAGTCGTTGATGCCGTCGAAATATTGGTTGCCTTCCCAGAGGATGCGCCGTTGTTCGTCTGTCAGTTCATAGTAGGGAGTGAAGATAGGGAAGTTGAACTTCTCGGCGTTGTGTATCAATCTTTCTTTCCATTCTCCCATCTTTTCTCCTCGCCAGCACACAATGGCGCCATCGTAGATGGAGAGGGAGCGGTTGGGCACAACGAGGTGTTCATCTATTCCTATCACTTTTCCAAAGCCTTCGCACACAGGGCAGGCGCCGATGGGGGAGTTGAAGGAGAACATTTGGTCGTTGGGCTCTTCAAAGGTGATGCCGTCTGCTTCGAACTTGGTGCTGAATGTGTGCAGTCGGGTGGTTCCGTCGGGCAGGTAGAAGCGTAGCATGCAGATTCCGTCGCCTTCGTACATGGCTGTTTCCGCCGAGTCCGTCAGGCGGCTGATGGCGTCTTTGGTAGAAGAGACTGCCATGCGGTCTATCAGTAAGCGGGCTTCCGTTTCGGTTCCCTGCGGCAGGGGAGTGTCGGAAGTGAGCCAATCTTCGATGCGTTCCACCTTGCCATCTATGTCCAGTCGGGTGAATCCCATCTGGATGTACTTCTGGAGAACGTCTTTTTGCTCTTCCCCTTTAGTGAGTGCGCGCTTTAGGCTGGTGAGCACTGTGTAACGAGTGCCTTCCGGATAGGAGAGCATACAGTTAACGATGTCTTCGGTGGAGTGTTTCTTCACTTCCTGCCCGCTGACGGGGCTATATGTTTTTCCTACCCGTGCATAGAGCAGACGGAGATATTCGTAGATTTCTGTGGAAGTGCCCACGGTGGAGCGTGGGTTGCGGCTGTTCACCTTCTGTTCGATGGCGATGGCAGGCGGGATGCCTTTGATAAAGTCACACTCGGGCTTGCTCATCCTTCCCAGGAACTGGCGGGCGTAGCTGCTCAGGCTTTCCACATATCGGCGTTGTCCTTCGGCATACAAAGTGTCGAATGCCAATGATGATTTTCCTGAGCCCGACAGACCGGTGATGACGACAAGTTTGTTACGGGGAATGTTTACGTCTATATTCTTCAGGTTGTTCACCCGAGCTCCTTTAATTGATATATATTTACTCTCTGACATACACAATCTTGCTTGTTTTTGATAGTCGGCAAAGTTAGCGAATTTATTGAGAGCTCGAAACGGATAAGTCGATAAAAAAGAATAATAGAAGGGGAAGAGAACGGGTTAAGATGTGTTATATTTATAATAAGTGTAAAGGAAATGGTAGTTGCTTATATTATCTTTGCACTTACATTATCATCACTAAGAATAATTATGAAGCTGAACAAACTTATTTTTCTGTTCCTCCTTCTCCTGAGTGCAGGAGCAAGAGCCCAAGTTCCACTGATGGACGCCGGCAATAGATACCCCAAACGTGAATTTCGTGCTGCATGGATACAGGCTGTGAACGGCCAATTTCGTGGTGTCCCTGCCGGGCAGATGAAGAGTACACTCATTAGCCAGCTCAACTCTTTACAGGGGGCGGGCATCAATGCCATTATCTTTCAGGTTCGGCCCGAGGCGGATGCGCTTTATGCCTCCCAATATGAGCCGTGGAGCCGCTTCCTGACAGGTACGCAAGGCGAAGCTCCTTCGCCTGTATGGGACCCGATGCTTTTCATGATAGAGGAGTGTCACAAGAGAGGAATGGAGTTTCATGCCTGGATTAATCCTTACCGCGTGAAGACTTCGCTGAAAAACCCGTTAGCTTCTACCCATATCTATTATGAACACCCCGAATGGTTTGTTACCTACGGCGATCAGCTCTTCTTTGACCCCGCCCTGCCGGAGAGCCGGGAGTATATCTGTAAGATTATCACTGACATTGTTTCCCGCTATGACGTGGACGCCATCCATATGGACGACTACTTCTATCCTTATCCGGTGAAGGGACTCGACTTTCCTGATGATGCCAGTTTTGCCCGATATGGCAAAGGCTTCGCCAACAAGGCCGACTGGCGACGCAGCAACGTAAATGTGCTGATTAAAAAGATTCATGAAACTGTCCGGGGATTGAAGCCGTGGGTGAAGTTCGGTGTCAGCCCCTTCGGCATCTATCGCAACCAAAGTAGTGATCCTCTGGGAAGCGCAACAAAGGGATTGCAAAACTATGACGACCTCTATGCCGACGTGCTTCTCTGGGCGCGCGAAGGATGGATTGATTATAATATTCCGCAGATTTACTGGGAAGTGGGGCACAAAGTTGCCGATTATGAAACCTTGGTGAAATGGTGGGCTAAACATTCTGAAAACCGTCCTTTGTTTATCGGGCAGTCCGTTCCTAATACAGTGCAGCATGCTGACCCGGAGAATCCCTCCATCAACCAATTGCCCCGCAAGATGGCTCTGCAACGTGCTTATCAGACGATTGGGGGAAGTTGCCAATGGTATGCTGCTACGGTAGTGGAAAATATGGGTAATTATCGCGAGGCACTTGTGAAAGAGTACCATAAGTATCCTGCTCTGATTCCTGTATTCGACTTCATGGATAACAAGGCTCCGGATAAGGTACGCAAAGTAAAGAAGGTGTGGACATCGGATGGATATATGCTTTTCTGGACAGCCCCCAAGGCAAAGACAGAGATGGACAGAGCTGTACAGTATGTGGTTTATCGGTTTGAAGGAAAAGAGAAGGTGAATATTGACGATCCTTCCCATATTGTTGCCGTGACGCGTGACACTTATTATAAGTTGCCGTATGAGGACGGCAAGACAAAATATCGCTATGCGGTGACGGCATTGGACCGTTTGCATAATGAGTCCAAGTCAGTGTCGAAGAAGGTAAAACTATAAGCATATACCTTCTCTTCCCCCTCTCTCTCTACACACAAGTCAATAGTAACTTAATTCCCCTCCTCACCGAGGCGGGGAATTAAGTTACTATCGACTTGTGCTGCTGGAATAGGTGTGTGTGTTATTCTTTCATGGGTTCTTATCCACTTCATCCCTCTTGCCTGCTTCAATAGCTTGAATGGCTTCCTGTATCATCCTCAATACCCCTTCCAGATTATTAAACACACTTTTATTTTCAAAACGTAATATGGTGATGTTTCCTGTGACATGCAGATAATCGGCACGTGCTTCATCATATTCTTCCGCTTCAGGGGTGTGATGAACTTCGCCATCCAGTTCAATAGCCAAATGGATTTCGGGACAGTAGAAGTCAAGTATATAATTACCTACACTATGTTGTCTTCTAAATTTATATCCGGTACTTTTACCTTTTAGCATTTTCCACAAAGTGGTTTCTGCAGGAGTAGATTCGTTTCGTAACGCCCTTCTCTATTCCTTCAAATAAGGTAGATTATGGACTTTATTAGGTGTCTTCTGCATGATTGCTAATTTTGATGTATAGATACAGGGTATCTCTTTCCCTTTCTGCACGTCGCTAGTAAAGCGATAGGAAAAGGGAGTATTTTGCGGGATAGAGGTAGGTATATTGGGGAGAATGGAGTTTAGTACAGCAACAATCCCGCCACCCCGCAAGCCACAATCATCAATATCGGATTTACCTTATACTTTCTCGTACCGATGAAGGCAACCAGGAAGATAATCACACTGATGACAAATGAATAAGTGTCATTTGTCGGAGAACCGAAGTTCTCAGCATTCATCAACACCAGCGCTGCCGAAGCTAACAAACCGACTACAGCAGGGCGTAATCCACTAAAAACAGCTTCTACGGCAGGATGTTTCTGATATTTCAGGAAGAATTTGCTGATAGTCAGCATCAATATAAAGGAAGGAAGAATTACTGCTAAGGTGGCTACCACTGCTCCCCAGACGCTTCCTGTGGATGTGAAACCGACATACGTCGCCGCATTGATGCCGATAGGACCGGGAGTCATCTGACTGATAGCCACAATGTCTGTAAACTCTTGAGAACTGACCCAACTGTAGCGGGTCACTACTTCTCCTTGTATCATTGAAAGCATGGCATAGCCGCCTCCGAAACCGAATAATCCTATCTTGAAGAAGGTGTAGAAGAGTTGAAGATAAAGCATTGTTTAATTGTGAGTTATGTTTTTTTTAAGTTTGCCGAAGAGGAAACCACCGAGTCCTGCTCCGATGATAATCCAAATGGGAGAGAAGCCGAGTAGCCAAATGAGCAAGGCTGAGACGACGGGTATCCAGAGGGTATAGCGGTTGATGTGTGCCGACCGTCCCATGGTGAAGGTGGGGGCAGCTATCAGGGCTACAACTGCCGGACGGATGCCTTTAAAGATGCGTTCTACTATCGGGTTGTCTTTGAAGGTGTGGAAAAAGAGCGCAATTGCCAGAATGATGATGAAAGACGGCAGAATGGTTCCTAAAGCTGTGATGATGCTTCCCCGTATGCCTCTCAGTTTGTATCCGATAAATATGGATATGTTGACGGCGAGGATGCCTGGAGCCGACTGTGCAATGGCAAGCAGGTCGATAAAATCATCTTGACTCACCCACTTCCGTTTGGTGACTATTTCGTTTTCAATCAGGGGAACCATGGCATAGCCACCACCGATGGTAAAAGCACCTATCTTGAAGAAAATGCCAAAGGCTTGTAGGTATATATTCATGCCGATTCTTACTCCTTTCTTGTTTTAAGGAAAAAAGGCTGCCTACATTCACATGCCAACAGCCTTACCACTTGTTAATAATAAATTACACTTGATTTATTTTCTTTTCCACCCATTTACGGGCGTTTACGAATGCTTCTATCCATGGCGTGATTTGATCGCTATTTTTCCGATCTGCCGGATAATAGCCGTTCTGCCAGGGGAAGATAGAACGCTCCAGGTGGGGCATCATTGCCAGGTGGCGGCCATCGGCGCTTGCCAGGGCGGCGATAGAATAGTCGGAACCGTTCGGGTTACCGGGATATTCATCGTAGCTGTATTTAGCCACCACATTATACTTATCTTCATCATAAGGCAGCGAGAACTTACCTTCTCCGTGAGCTACCCAGACACCCAGCTTGCTACCGCTCAGGGAGCCAAACATTACGCTACGGTTGGTGGGGATGGTCAGCCCTATGAAGGTAGATTCGAACTTATGTGAGTCGTTGTGCAGCATCTTGCCTTTCTTCTCATGTTCCGGATTAATCAGGTTCAGCTCCATCATCAACTGGCAACCGTTGCAGATACCTAATGACAGCGTATCTTCACGGGCATAGAACTTGTCTAGCGCTTCTTTTGCTTTCGGGTTGAAGAGGAAACCGCCTGCCCATCCTTTGGCGGAACCGAGTACATCGGAGTTCGAGAATCCACCGCAGTAAACAATCATGTTTACGTCTTCCAGCGTTTCGCGTCCGCTGATAAGGTCGGTCATAGTTACGTCCTTCACATCGAAACCGGCAAGGTAAAGTGAGTAAGCCATTTCGCGTTCGCCGTTCGTTCCCTTTTCGCGGATGATGGCGGCACGGATGCCACTCGGTGTGCGACGGTCCGGAGTGATGCCATATTGGGAGAACTTTCCTTTAAATTCCGGCATGAAAGCGAATTCAAGCGGTTGCATCTTGTAGTTCTCGAAACGTTTCTTAGCACAGCCGTTCATAGACTGCTTGCGGTCGAGCAAGTAGGACGAGGAGTACCATACGTCGCGCATGTAGTCGATGCCGAATTGATAAGTGACACCCTCTTTGGACACGAGAATGTGGCGTTCGTCAGTCGGTTTACCCAGCTTCACGTAGCCTATACCTGCGTCTTCGAGAATCTTCTTCACTTCTTCTTTGTGCTTGTCGCTCACCTGGATAACAACACCGGGGTTTTCGGCAAACAATATCTTGATAATATCCTCTTCCTTTATTTTGTCGAGGCTGATTTCCATACCGCCTTCCACGTTGGCAAAGCACATCTCGAGCAGGGTGGTGATGAGACCTCCGGCGGAGATGTCGTGACCGGCAAGAATCAAGCCTTTGTCAACCAACTCCTGGATGGCAAGGAAGGCGTCGCGGAAGTACTCGGCATTCTGTACGCAAGGCACATCGTCGCCCACTTTGCCAAGAGACTGTGCAAAGGCAGAGCCTCCAAGTTTCAGTTTGTCGAAGCTGAAGTCGATGTGATAGAGTGTCGTCTTTTCATCGTTGACCAGCACGGGAGATACAACCTTCTTCACGTCTGATACCTCGCCTCCGGCAGAGACGATGACTGTTCCCGGGGAAATCACTTTCTCGCCGTTGGGATACTTCTGGGTCATGGACAAAGAGTCCTTTCCGGTAGGCACGTTGATTTGCAGGGAGCAGCAGAAGTCGCTCAATGCTTTCACGGCAGTGTAGAGGCGGGCGTCTTCCCCCTCCTGTGAGCGGCAGGGCCACATCCAGTTGGCAGACAACGAGATGCTGTCCATGCCTTCTGCCATCGGTGCCCATACAAGGTTGGTGAGGGCTTCGGATACAGACAGAATGGAACCGGCAGCCGGGTCGGCGAGGGCGGCTTGAGGAGCATGTCCGATAGAAGTGGCGATACCTTTCGTGCCACGATAATCGAGTGCCACAACTCCGCAGTCGCTCAGCGGTAACTGAAGCTCACCCTGACATTGCTGGCGGGCTACCTTTCCGGTTACCGAGCGGTCTACTTTGTTGGTCAACCAGTCTTTGCAGGCCACTGCTTCGAGTTGCAATACATTAGTTAAATATTCATGAAGTTTAGACTGTTCGTATACCGGCATTTCATAATGGCGTTCTACGGTTTTGTCTATCATATAAGTCTTAGGTGAGGAACCGAACATCTGGTCTACGGCAAGGTCAAACGGACGTACGCCGTCAGCTTGCTGGAAGGCGAAGCGATGGTCGCCCGTAGTTTCTCCCACTACGTACATTGGAGCACGTTCGCGTTCGGCAACTTTGCGTACGTGTTCGATGGCTTCTTCTTTGATGAGCAAGCCCATGCGCTCCTGGCTCTCGTTGGCGATAATTTCTTTAGCAGACAAAGTTTTGTCTCCGATAGGCAGTTTACTCATGTCAATGAGTCCGCCGCATTCTTCTACCAATTCTGACAGACAGTTTACGTGTCCTGCCGAGCCGTGGTCGTGGATGGAAACGATGGGATTTACTTCTTCTTCGCAAAGGGCGCGTACTACGTTGTTGGCGCGTTTCTGCATTTCAGCGTTAGCACGTTGGATGGCATTCAGCTCGATGCCGCTACTATAGCGTCCGGTATCTACGGAAGAAACGGAACCGCCGCCCAGTCCGATGCGATAGTTATCGCCACCGATTACCACTACTTTGTTTCCTGCTTCGGGTGTGCCTTTCAGGCAGTCGCGCTGTGTGCCGTAGCCTACGCCGCCGGCAAGCATGATAACTTTATCGTAGCCATAAACTTCGTTATTCTCTTTATGTTCGAAGGTCAGCACGGAGCCACAGATAAGTGGTTGACCGAACTTGTTTCCGAAATCCGAAGCACCGTTGGAGGCCTTAATCAGTATCTGTTCCGGAGTCTGGTATAACCATTTGCGAACCGGGAGTATTTCTTCCCACTCGCGGTCTTCTTCCGTACGGGGGTAAGAGGTCATGTAAACGGCAGTTCCGGCAATCGGCCACGAACCTTTACCGCCACCCATACGGTCGCGGATTTCACCGCCCGTACCGGTAGATGCACCGTTGAAGGGTTCTACGGTCGTGGGGAAGTTATGTGTTTCTGCTTTCAGGGAAATGACACTCTTAATATCTTTGATTTGGAAGAAGTCGGGCTTTGAATGGTCTGCCGGGGCAAACTGTTCAACGACGGGACCTTCTGCAAAGGCTACATTATCTTTATAAGCGGAGATAATCTTGTTCGGGTTTTCCTGTGTGGTCTTCTTAATCATCTGGAACAGGGAAGACTCTTGCTCCACGCCGTCGATGATAAACGTTCCGCCGAAGATTTTGTGGCGGCAATGCTCGGAGTTGATTTGTGCGAAACCGAATACTTCGGAGTCGGTCAGTTTACGTCCCAAGTCTTGTTCTACTTTCTTCAGGTAGTCCATCTCTTCTTTTGAAAGGGCAAGGCCTTCTTTCTCGTTGTAGTCTTCGAGGTCTTCGATGTAGACAATGGGTTCCGGTTGACGGTTGGTGGTGAACACGTCTTGATTCAGTCCTTTGTACATGCGTTGCAGCATGGGGTCGTGTTCGGCATTTTCGTTTTCAACGGGGAAGTATTCCTCGATGCGGCTGATACCTTCGAGTCCCATGTTCTGGGTGATTTCTACGGCATTCGTACTCCAGGGAGTAATCATTTCGCGGCGTGGTCCCACGAAACAGCCTTTCAGGTTTTCTTCACTTTCCATCACGGCTTCTCCGAAAAGCCAGCAGAGTTTATTACTTTCGTCAGGGGTGAGCGAATGGTTGCTATCTACGGCAATCACGCTCTTGGAAGGGGTTCTGAAAAAAAGAATCATGTGTATATTTGGGTTTTACGATTTCTTTGCCTGCAAAGATACGCAAAAGGTTGGAATTCCTAACATCCCGGTCGAAAAAACGTTAATATCCTATTCCTGTCTCATAAAAAAGTGCGATATTTGCGCCATGATTCAGATAGGAACGATATTCGATATATTGGTAAAAGGCTTCATTATCGGCGTTGTTGTGTCCGCACCATTGGGTCCGGTGGGAGTGCTTTTCATCCAGCGCACTCTGAACAAAGGGCGTTGGTACGGATTTGTGACGGGGCTCGGGGCTTCGTTGAGTGACATTGCCTACGCTCTTCTGACGGGGTATGGAATGAGTTTCATCTTCGATTATATCAATAAGAACATGTTTTATCTCCAGTTGTTGGGCAGCATCTTATTGCTTCTCTTCGGAGTTTACACTTTCCGTAGCAATCCCGTGCAATCTATCCGTCCCGCTTCGAGCAACAAAGGTTCCTATTTCCATAATTTCATTACCGCTTTTTTTGTCACTCTCTCCAATCCGCTGATCATATTTCTCTTCATCGGTCTCTTTGCGCGGTTTGCATTTGTGCAGCCGGGCGTGCTGGTATTCGAGGAGATTACCGGATACTTTGCCATTGCTTTGGGAGCGTTGACCTGGTGGTTCGGCATCACTTTCTTTGTGAATAAGGTGCGCACCCGCTTCAATTTGCGCGGTATCTGGATACTCAACCGCATCATCGGGAGCATCGTCATGGTGGTGGCGGTAGTGGGATTGGTGTTTACTTTGTTAGGAGAGTCATTTTATTAGGAGGTAAAGATGAACCGGATAGCACAGCAGCTCAAAGAAACCAATATTGCTGAATACCTTATATATATGTGGCAGGAGGAAGACCTCATTCGTGCCAACGGGTGTGATATGGACCGGATGGAGGAAAACGTAATCCTCCGTTATCCCGAGCAAGAGCGTCCTGCCCTGCGCGAGTGGTATAATAACCTCATCACTATGATGCACGAAGAAGGCGTGTGCGACAAAGGCCATCTCCAGATTAATAAGAACGTTATTATCAAACTGACGGACTTGCATCATGCCCTCAGCGCTTCCCCCAAGTTCCCTTTCTACAGTGCTGCCTATTTCAAAGCATTGCCTTTCATTGTAGAACTGCGCAACAAGAACGGGCAGAAGGAGGAACCCGAATTGGAGACATGCTTCGAAGCACTCTACGGCGTGCTCTTGCTCCGTTTGCAGAAGAAGGCTGTGAGCGAAGGTACGGCAAAGGCGATACAAGCCATTGGCAGCTTTCTTTCCATGCTTGCCAATTACTACGATAAAGACCTCAAAGGCGAATTAAAATTAGAAGATTAAATGAGAATACTAGTAACAGGAGCCAACGGACAACTTGGCAACGAAATGCGGTCTCTTGCCAAAGAGAACCTCGCGGATACGTATGACTTTACGGACAAGGAGGAATTGGATATTTGCAACGAAGAAGCCGTCAATGCCTACTTGAACGAACATCCGGCAGACGTGTTGGTGAACTGTGCAGCCTATACGGCAGTGGACCGTGCGGAAGATGACCGCGAACTTTGCGAGCTCCTCAACGTGACGGCTCCCGGTATACTGGCACGGGTGGCAGAATCTCGCCGCATGGCGATGATACACATCTCTACTGATTATGTATTCGACGGAAGGAACTATGAACCCTATACCGAAGAAGACTCTCCCTGTCCCCATTCTGTTTATGGAACCACAAAGCTAAGGGGAGAATATGAAGTGTTGGACCATTGCAGCCGTGCTCTCATCATCCGCACCTCATGGCTTTATTCTCCGTATGGGAACAATTTTGTAAAGACAATGATACGCCTTGGCAGTGAAAGGGAAACACTCGGAGTAGTTTTCGACCAAATAGGAACTCCCACTTATGCATACGACCTCGCTAAGGCTATCCATACCATAATAAATAAAGGCATTGTGCCAGGAGTTTACCACTTTAGTAATGAAGGAGCCTGCTCGTGGTATGATTTTGCAGTAGCCATTCACCGGTTGGCAGGCATCACCACCTGCAAAGTGGTTCCCCTCCATACGGCAGAATATCCTTCACGCGCAAGCCGTCCTCCTTACTCCTTGCTCGACAAGACAAAGATAAAAACAACCTTCGGCATAGAAGTTCCCCACTGGGAAGAAAGCCTCACAAGCGCAGTGAAAAGAATGCTGAATTCATAATTCAAAATTTATAATTCATAATTCAAGAATGGATAATACAGAAATACAGAGAAGGCGTACATTCGCTATTATCGCCCATCCGGATGCCGGTAAGACTTCTTTAACGGAGAAGCTACTATTGTTTGGCGGTCAGATTCAGGTGGCGGGTGCCGTTAAGAGTAATAAGATAAAGAAGACAGCTACATCCGACTGGATGGAAATTGAGAAGCAACGTGGTATCTCGGTGACTACGTCCGTGATGGAGTTCGATTACAAAAGTTATAAGATTAATATCCTTGACACTCCCGGTCACCAGGATTTTGCGGAAGACACCTATCGCACCCTGACGGCGGTAGACAGTGTAATCATAGTGGTAGATGGTGCTAAGGGTGTAGAAACCCAGACCCGCAAACTGATGGAAGTGTGTCGGATGCGAAATACTCCCGTTATCATCTTCGTGAACAAGATGGACCGTGAAGGTAAAGACCCGTTCGATTTGCTGGACGAGTTGGAAGAAGAGTTGATGATTCAAGTACGTCCGTTGTCATGGCCCATCGAACAGGGACCCCGTTTCAAGGGAGTATATAATATCTATGAACAGAAACTCGACCTGTACCAGCCTTCCAAGCAGGTGGTGACGGAAAAGGTGGAAGTTGATATACATACTGAAGAGTTGGACAACCAGATTGGAAAACCTTTGGCAGATAAGCTACGTGGCGACTTGGAGCTTATCGAAGGCGTATATTCCGAGTTGGATGTGGAATCTTACCTGGCAGGAGATTGTGCTCCGGTATTTTTTGGCTCTGCATTAAACAACTTCGGCGTGCAAGAGCTGCTCAACTGTTTCGTAGAGATTGCTCCCAGCCCCCGTCCTGTGCAGGCAGAAGAAAGGGAAGTGAAACCGGAAGAACCCAAGTTCACAGGCTTTATCTTTAAGATTACCGCCAATATCGATCCTAACCACCGCTCGTGTGTGGCTTTTTGCAAGATATGTTCGGGCAAGTTTGTGCGTAATGCTCCTTATTTGCATATCCGTCATGGCAAGACCATGCGTTTCTCGTCTCCCACCCAGTTCATGGCGCAGCGCAAAACGACGATTGACGAAGCATACGCAGGAGATATTATAGGGCTCCCCGATAACGGGACTTTCAAGATTGGCGACACGCTTACCGAAGGCGAACAACTCCATTTCCGCGGGTTGCCCAGCTTCTCGCCCGAGATGTTCAAGTACATCGAAAATGCCGACCCGATGAAGCAGAAACAGCTGGCGAAAGGTATTGACCAGTTGATGGACGAAGGTGTGGCACAGTTGTTTGTCAACCAATTCAATGGCCGTAAGATTATAGGTACGGTGGGACAATTGCAGTTTGAGGTAATCCAATATCGTTTGTTGAATGAGTATAATGCTTCCTGCCGTTGGGAGCCGCTAAGCCTCTACAAAGCTTGTTGGGTGGAAAGCGATGATGCCGCAGAGTTGGAGGCTTTCAAGAAACGTAAGTATCAATATATGGCAAAAGACCGTGAAGGGCGCGATGTATTCCTGGCAGATTCCAGTTATGTTTTACAGATGGCTCAGATAGATTTTAAGAAGATAAGGTTCCACTTTACCAGTGAATTCTGAGAAAAAGAGGAACAGGCATACAGCATAGTTGCGGCGGATTGAGAAGTCCGCCGCTTTTTTGTTCACTCTCTTCTCTTCTCCTCTTTACGATTTAGCGTTTTTTATCCCTTTCTTAATTAATTTTATAACAAATAATCACTAATTTCGGACACTTTTTTAAAAAAAGCGTCTTAAATCACTAATAGTTCATTATATGGAAAATCTAGAAACAGCACTTCTGCTGATGGTAGTCGGTATGTCTACTGTATTTGTTATTTTACTGATTGTTATTTATTTAGGCAAGCTGCTTATTAATCTCGTTAACAAGTATGCCCCCGAAGAAGCACTTCCTGCAAAGCAGACTGCATCGTCAGCTCCTGTAGTTATCCCGGGAAACATCCTGGCAGCCATTACGGCAGCAGTCAATGTCGTGACACACGGAAAAGGAAAAGTAACCAAAGTAGAGAAATTATAATTTATATCTAAAGTAAAGACAAGATAGAAAAACATGAAAAGAGAAGTAAAGTTTAGTCTGGTATTTCGGGATATGTGGCAATCTGCCGGAAAATACGTACCCCGGGTAGACCAGTTGGTAAAGGTAGCTCCAGCCATTGTTGAGATGGGATGTTTCGCTCGTGTGGAAACCAATGGCGGAGGTTTTGAACAGGTAAATTTATTGTTTGGAGAAAACCCTAATAAAGCTGTCCGGGAATGGACGAAACCCTTTCATGAGGCAGGTATACAAACACACATGCTCGACCGTGCTCTCAATGGTCTGCGTATGAGTCCCGTTCCGGCGGATGTTCGCAAACTGTTTTATAAGGTAAAGAAGGCACAGGGCACTGACATTACCCGTACTTTCTGCGGTCTGAATGATATTCGCAATATCGCCCCTTCTATTACTTATGCACACGAAGCCGGCATGATTTCCCAATGTTCGCTCTGTATCACTCATTCACCTATTCATACGGTAGAGTACTATACCAATATGGCATTGGAACTTATCAAGCTGGGAGCGGATGAGATTTGTATCAAAGACATGGCTGGCATTGGACGCCCCGTATCTTTGGGCAAGATTGTGGCAAACATTAAAGCTGCCCATCCCGACATCCCGGTGCAGTATCATAGCCATGCCGGTCCCGGTTTCAATATGGCGAGCATTCTCGAAGTATGCGAGGCAGGCTGCGACTATATCGACGTGGGCATGGAACCCCTTTCCTGGGGAACAGGACACGCCGACCTGCTTAGTGTGCAGGCTATGTTGAAAGATGCCGGCTTCCAGGTGCCCGAAATCAATATGGAAGCCTACATGAAAGTGCGCGCTCTCATACAAGAATTTATGGACGATTTCCTTGGACTCTACATCAGCCCGAAGAATCGCCTGATGAACTCTTTATTAATCGGTCCGGGACTCCCTGGAGGTATGATGGGAAGCCTTATGGCAGACCTCGAATCCAACCTCGAATCTATTAATAAATACAAGGCAAAGCGCAATCTCCCCTTCATGACCCAAGACCAGTTGCTTATCAAACTGTTCAACGAAGTGGCTTACGTGTGGCCGCGCGTCGGCTATCCTCCTTTGGTGACGCCTTTCAGCCAGTATGTGAAGAACTTGGCGATGATGAACGTGATGGCAATGGAAAAAGGAAAAGAACGTTGGGGAATGATTGCCGATGACATCTGGGATATGATTCTGGGAAAAGCCGGACGCCTGCCGGGCAAGCTTGCACCGGAGATAGTGGAGAAGGCGCAACGTGAAGGCCGTAAGTTCTTCGAAGGAAATCCGCAGGACAACTATCCCGACGCGCTCGACAAATACCGCAAGATGATGAAAGAGAATAAGTGGGAAACGGGACAGGATGATGAAGAACTCTTCGAGTATGCCATGCACCCCGCCCAATATGAAGCTTATAAGAGCGGAAAAGCCAAAGAAGATTTCCTCGCCGACGTAGCAAAACGTCGTGCTGATAAAGATAAAACGCCATCCGAAGACAGCAAACCGAAAGTTCTCACCGTGCAAGTGGACGGACAAGCTTATCGTGTCACTGTGGCTTACGGCGATACTGAATTGCCTGCTACCCCTGCCGGACCTGCTGTTCCCACAGGAGAAGGCAAAGAAGTACTTTCTCCGCTGGAAGGCAAGTTCTTCTTGGTGAAGAACGCTCAGGAATCTCCTTTGAAGGTGGGAGATGCTGTGAAGGAGGGCGACGTACTCTGCTACGTAGAAGCCATGAAGACTTACAATGCCATCCGTGCAGAATTTGGTGGCACGGTGACTGCTATCTGTGCCAACCCGGGAGACTCTGTTTCTGAAGATGACGTATTAATGAAGATAGGATAATGGACGAGATATTTAAAAACTTATATGACATGACTGCCTTCAGCAATATCATTGCCGAACCGCAGTTTCTGATAATGTATGCCATCGCGTTCGTCCTGCTTTATCTGGGTATAAAGAAACAGTATGAACCTTTGTTGCTGGTCCCTATTGCTTTTGGCGTGTTGCTTGCCAACTTTCCCGGAGGCGACATGGGAGTGATTCAGGCGAACGAGAACGGCATGATAGAGGTGAACGGCGTATTGAAAAACATCTGGGAGATGCCTTTGCACGACATAGCGCATGAATTGGGGTTGATGAACTTTATCTATTACATGCTCATCAAGACAGGCTTTCTGCCACCGATAATTTTTATGGGTGTGGGAGCCTTGACGGATTTCGGACCGATGTTGCGCAACTTGCGCCTGTCCATCTTCGGAGCAGCCGCCCAGTTGGGTATCTTCACCGTTCTGCTGGTGGCTATCCTGATGAAGTTTACTCCGCAGGAAGCTGCTTCACTGGGCATCATTGGCGGTGCCGACGGACCGACTGCCATCTTCACCACCATCAAACTGGCGCCTCACTTGCTGGGACCCATTGCCATTGCCGCCTATTCATACATGGCGCTGGTTCCTGTGATTATCCCCTTGGTAGTACGCTTGCTCTGTTCCAAGAAAGAATTGAGCATCAACATGAAGGAGCAAGAAAAGAAGTATCCTTCAAAGACGGAAATCAAGAACTTGCGCGTGTTGAAGATTATCTTCCCGATTGTGGTGACCACAGTGGTAGCTCTTTTCGTACCGAGTGCCGTGCCTTTGATTGGTATGTTGATGTTCGGTAATCTGGTGAAGGAAATCGGCAGCAACACGTTCCGTTTGTTCGATGCTGCTTCCAACAGTATTATGAATGCAGCTACTATTTTCCTCGGCTTGTCCGTAGGAGCTACTATGACGAGCGAAGCATTCCTCAATTGGACGACCATTGGAATTGTAGTCGGTGGCTTCCTTGCTTTCGCTCTTTCTATTGCCGGAGGTATTTTCTTTGTGAAGTTGTTCAACCTCTTCACCAAGAAGAAGATTAATCCGCTGATAGGTGCTACCGGATTGAGTGCTGTGCCAATGGCAAGCCGGGTGGCAAATGAGATAGCGTTGAAATATGACCCGAAGAACCATGTACTGCAATATTGCATGGCTAGCAATATTTCGGGAGTAATCGGTTCGGCTGTAGCGGCAGGCGTATTGATTTCGTTCCTCGGATAAAAGAGTGAGAAGAAGTTAAGGAAGAAAGTCTTTTTCTTCCTTAACTTCTTTTTATTTTAATTCCTTTAATCCTTTTCTTTCATTTCCCCTGATATTCTACCATTTAGCAATACAAATAAAGATTTTCCTATCCTTCCTCTTTCTCCTTTTCCTCCTATTAGTATAATAAAAGGCAGCTTTTTCCAAAAACGAGCGTTACTTTCTTGGAAACAACCACATGTTTGTATCCAATCAACGGCATGTTTACATGCAATCAACTACATGTTCCGGACAAAACAACTGCATGTTTAGGGGAGAACAACTATAAGTCCGGGGAAAAACTACCGCATTCCCGGGACTTATCTTCCGTAACCTTCCTTTTCAGAGAGAATAATCCCGTAAGTTCTGCGTTTATTAACTTTTTTCGTTCTAGTTGAGTGCTCGGGATGGACAGAGAGAAAAAGATAAAAAGACGGTCTATCATGGTGTATGCCGTGCAATAAGTTGGAGTTTCTTCCTCTTTCCCTTTTATTGGATAGGGTATCTTCCTTATCCTGAGCATCGTGAAAAAGCCTGATGCCCCTACAATCAAATAAAACTCAGCTTCCCCCATCTTGCTCCGAAGCAAGGCAGGGAAAGGGCAACGGGAAATACAAAGTGTCAAAAAGATAATCCGGAAGAAGAAACACTGTTTTCGGGCATTCTATTCACTGATTACCCTTCTATATTCAGCTACTGCCATTTTCTCAGCCAGATAGGCGTTAATAAGATTGGAGTGTGCCTGCGTCCACGATAGCTGGGCGGAGAGCACATCCACCATGCTTGCTTTTCCTTCATTATAAGAGAAAGTCACCAGGTCGAGATTTTCGTCGGCAAGAGTCATATTCTCATAGGCGGTTTTCACTTGGTATTCCGTTTCCGTCAGATTGGTGAGCGCGGCGGAAAGCTCTTCGTCAATGCGGTCGGCTACATAACTTCTTTGAAGCTTCTCTATGCCTGTGTAGGCTTTGTACTGTCTACTCGTCTTGAAGCGGGCTCCCCACCGGAAGATGGGAATCGTCACGTTCAGTCCTGCGATGGGGGTGAAGGGAATGCTCTCTCCCAGATAGGGAGTGTCCGTATTCCAGCCGCCGGCTATGTACATGCCTACTTGCGGGTTATACTGGCTTAGGGCAGCTTTGCGCTGTGCTTCGCTACGGCGGATGCTTACTTCGGTGCTGGTGTAATCGGCCCGGCGCTGCAACACTTCGTCCAAGGAGAGAAGCACTAGGGGAGGACATACGGTGCTAATGTTGCACAGGCTGTCCACTGGGGCGTCCGCTTCCACTCCCATTAGAATGTTGAGCCTTTGCAGGGAAAGTGTGTATTGTTGGCGTGCCCGGATATATTGGAGTTCGGCTTCTTTCAACCGGGTGGATATCATGAGCAGATCTGTGCGGCTGATGGCTCCGTCTTCAAACCGCGTTTGGATGATGTCATGTTGCTGCTGGACGATGTGGCGGTATTGATCTGCCGCTTCGAGGGTGGCGAGCGCTGCGGAAGCATTCCAGTAAATGGCGTCGCTTTGGTAATGTATCTGGTCTAGCGTCAGCTCTTCGCTCAGTTTGTCCAGTTCTTCTTCGGCGCGGGCGATACGTTTCTGTGCTATCAGGGCGCCTCCCGTGTAGAGGGGCTGAACGGCTACGGCAAGTGCCTGATAAGTGTAGGGATGATATTCCCCGACGGGATTGTTCCAGTCGTCGAGATGGTTCAGGTTTGCCGTTCCGTCTCCGGTCACGTCGAGCTGTGGAAGAAATCCCGTGTTGGCTATTTTGCGGGCTTCGATACTGGCTCTTGTCTTCAGTTTCTGTTGTTTCAATACTTGGCTGTATGCTTCCACTCGGTCGCGGTAGGCTTCGCGGCTTAGGTGGGTTTGTTGTGCTCCGGCAGTGGCGGTGCAGAGCAACAATGAAAGAAATATCATTTTGGTTCTCATATTTTGCTTGGCGTTCATATTTATAAATGTATTTATCCTTTTATGCGGTGGATAGCGGTGTAGGCTACCGGCAGCACGAACAAGGTCAGTGCCGAAGCCACCAACAAGCCGCCCATGATGGTTGCCGCCATTCCGCCGAACATAGCATCGAACACTAGCGGAAGCATGCCCAGAATGGTAGTTCCCGATGCCATTGCTACGGGGACGATACGGCTCGTCGTGGCACTCACAACAGCGTCGAGGGGAGCTTTGCCCGTGTCGGCTTCCAGGTCGATTTGTTCTACCAGCACGATGGCGTTTTTGATGTTCATACCTATCAGACCCAGCAATCCCAGGATGGCGAAGAAGTCGAACGACTTGCCTAACAATAGTAATCCCAATACGATGCCGATAAAGATGAGGGGGAGCATCAGTAGGATAACCGTTGGTTTCCGGTAGGTCTTGAACAGGAAGAGTAGCGTGACAAACATCAAAAAGAAAGTCAGTGGCAGGTTTTCTGCCAAAGCTGCATTCGATTCCACCTGGCTTTCCTGTTCGCCGAAATATTTCATGGTGTATCCTTCGGGCACTTTCATTTCTTTTTGTACATCCGCCCACACCTGGTTGAAGGCGGCTATGGCGTTAGTGCCCCTTCGGGGGTCGCATTGTGCCATCATCACCATTTGGCGGTTATAGTCCTTCACGTTGGAAAAGCGGTAGCGGAATTCAAATTCGGACACTACTTGTTCGAGGCTGGTGGTTTCGTTGCCTGTTCCGAACACGGGAAGGGTGCGTATGTCATTGATATGGATAGAATCCAAGGTATTGTCTTTCAGGAGAATGGGAAGCACCTGGTCGCCTTTCCGGTATTCGCCCAGTGTCATACCCGTAGTACCGATTTGGATACTTTGAGCCATTCCTTGGCGCGATACGCCCAGTGGTTGTGCCCGTTCGGGGCTGTATATCGGCTTCCATACGGGAATCTTGTTTCCCCAGGAGTTGCGGATATTGATAAGGTCGGGGTTACGGTGCATAATCTCCAACACTTGGTTAGTGAGCATTACCAGTGTGTCTACATCCGGTCCGATGAAGCCTATTTCGATGGCGGCGTCCACAGCCGGAGACAATTTGAAGAGGCTCGTGCGGGTGATGGCGTTAGGATAGTTTGCCCGCATGTATTGGTCGAACTCCTCTTCTTCCGCTTTGGTGTATTTGCTGTCGGTGAGTTCCACGAGTACGTTGGCAAAGTTGGGTTTGGGTCCTACGGAGGTGGATGCCAGGTAATAGCGCAACGGTGTGCTGCCAAGGGTGATGGATACTCGTTGCACCCGGGGATTTTCTTGGAGATGCCTTTCCACTTTCTTCATTTCTCGGGAGACATCCAGTATGCTATATCCATCGGGATAGAATACGTCTGCCCGGTAATAGGGTTTATCCAGTGATGGGAAGAAGTTCTGCGGCATCATCCCCATCACAATCAGCGAAACAATGAAGAGGATGATTACTGCTCCCAGCGTGAGTATCTTTCTTTTGATAAGTACGCGCAAGATAGAAGCGAACTTGTGGTAGAAAGGTTTGTCATAGGGGTCTTTGGCATTCTGGTTGGGTTTTGCTTTGAGGATGAAGTTACCGAAAACGGTGGTTTGTGTCAGGGCAAGCACCCAGCTTAGCCCCAGGGAGATGGCAAGCACTACAAAGAGTGGCTTCACGATTTCTGCCACGGCAGAGGGGGCAAGATAGAGAGGTAAGAAGGAGCAGATAGCTATGAAGGTGGCTCCCAGCAATCCCCATTGCGGTCGGGTGGCTCCGTCTATCAAGGCTTTCCGGCGGTCTATGCCCCGGGCGATGGCTATCTGCGCGTTGTCCGTCACTACGATAGCGTTATCTACCAGCATACCCATGGCGATGATGAAGCCTGCCAGTGAAGTTCGGTTTAGTCCTACTCCGAGGAACGACATGATGAGTAGTGTTCCGCTGATGGAGAACACCAGTGATGAGCCGATAAGCACTCCGGCGCGCAGCCCCATCACCAGCATAATGATAAAGATGACGATAAGAATGGATTCAATCAGGTTGATGATGAAACCGTTGTTAGCATCTCGGGCAATCACGTTTTCGAGGTAGAGACTTTCCAGTTGCAATCCCACTGGCATAAGAGGGAGCAGTTCGGAGAGTTTGTTGTCTACTTCCTCTCCTGTCTTTACTACGTCGCGTTGAGGGTCGGTGGAGACTCCGATACCGATGGCGCGCTTGCCATTAACACGCATGATGGTGGAGGGAGGGTCCAGATAACCTTTCTCAACGACAGCCATGTCGCCTAGCCTTACCTGTCCGGCACGGGTGGTAATCACTTGGTTACGGATGTCTTCCACCGTGGTGTACATACCGTTGGCTACTACTCGCAATTGTTGCACGCCGGCACGGATTTCGCCTGTATTGATAATCTGATTCTGCGATTGCAGCAAGGCTCCTAGTTGCTTGGGGTCGATACCCATGCCTACTAGTTTGTTGACGGAGATAAAGATATTTACCACTTCTGTCTGTACGCCGAAGAGGGCAACTTTCATCACTCCGTCTGCTGTTACCACTTGTGTCTTGATGCGTTCTGCCCAGTCGCGCATTTCTTCGTAAGAGAATCCATCATCAGCGGTGAGTCCATAATAGATACCGAATACATCGCCGAAGTCGTCGGAGACGGTGGGTACGGAAGCGCCGTTGGGCAATTGAGGTTGTATGTTGAGCACTTTGCGCCGCAGCTCGTCCCATTTTTGGGGAATGGAGGAGGCGGGGAGAGAGGGCTGCAATTCAAAGGTAATCTTGGAGAGTCCGTACATGGATTCGGACCTAATTTTGTAAACGCCGCTCATACTTTGTATTTCTCGTGAGATGGGTTCGGTGATGAGCCGTTCCACTTCAGCGGGTTCGGCTCCTGGGTAGCGTGTCATGATGACGGCGGACTTAATGACGAACGGTGCGTCTTCTTTCTTTCCCAGCTTGTCGAAGGAGGTGACTCCACCAATCAGGAGTACGGCAAGGAAGAAATAGATAATCTTAGGGTTGTCTAGGGAATATTTCGCTAAACTCATTTGGAATTAACAGTTGACAATGAACAAATGACAATTCCCGGGAAAGGGGGAATTGACGGTTGTCCATTGAGGTGAATAATAGGGTTAAGAGGTAGGCGGTGAAGGAGGGGGCTAATTCAGTTCTTTCACCTTTTCTCCTTCTACCAGTTGGTTGACGCCGGCAATAACAATCTTTTCTCCAGGGCGAAGTCCTTTGGAGATGAGCACGCGGGCTTCTCCCGTGGGGGTATAGACGTCTACTTGGCGGCGGGTCACTTGATTGTTGTTCACTACCCAGACGTAAGTCTTGTTGCCTTCGCTTTCGCCGAAGACGGCGCTTAGGGGGATGAGTGTCCAATTTTCTTCAAGCACGGGACCCACGTCGGCGATGAAGCGAATGGTGCAAGTGAATCCCGGTTTCACGTCGTAGAGGGCTCGGTCGAAGGCAGGGTCGTCAATGGTGATACTAACCGGAATTCCGGTTCCATCGGTGGAAACATCGAGATATTCTTCGAGCCGGGCAGTGAATACATGTCCTTTGAAAGTATCGAATTCTACAAGGAACTGTGGGTTTTTGGACCGTAGAAGATAGAGATAAGCATCCGGGATGGTGAAACGAATGCGAAGGTCTTTGGTGTTGACAAGTTGCACAATGCCTTCTCCGGCATTCACTCGCTGGTAGTTTTCTACTAATCGCTGTTCGATGGAACCATCAAAGGGTGCGGTTAGTTTCGTATCACGCAGATTGTTGGCGGATAATTCGTAGGCGGAACGCGCTTTTTCGTAGTTGGCAAGGCTGATTTCATAGTCCTGCACGGAGATTGCCTGGCGGGACAGCAGGCGTTTGTTTCGTTCCACTTGTGCGGCAGCCGTCTCGTAGGCAGCCTTGTTGGCAGAATATTGGAGGTAGATGTCCCTGGGGTCGATGGCGGCAATCAATTGTCCTTTCTTCACTTTCTCTCCTTCTATGACGGGCAAGTCGATAATCTGCCCGCTCACCCTGAAAGCCAGTTTGACATAATTGACCGCCTCCACAATACCTGAAAAGTTTTTGCTGATTTCCGACCGGGATTGTACAATCGCTGTTTTTACCGGTCGGACGATGGGCGCACTTGTTTCTTTCTTTTGCCCACAACCTGCCACAATAAGAGCGGTGAGGACAATCACATACTTTTTCTTCATATATTATAAGCAGTTAACCTGTAGGAATTGTCAGTTCTTCCCCTTTATTGAGATGATAAACAATTTCATACACCCGTATGTTCAGCCCGGGTCCTCTCAGAGAAGAAATTTTTATTCCTGCTTTGCTTACGCATATTTGCAAGCTATGTTGGCGGAAGTAAAGCTTGAAGGTGTAACTGTTCCATTTGGCAGGGATGACAGGATGGAAACTCAGTTCGTCATTATTTACCATCATTCCTGCAAAGCCTCGTACAAGGGCAAGCCAACTTCCCGCCATACTGGTGATGTGAAGCCCTTGTTCCAATTCGTTGTTATAGTCGTCGAGGTCGAGTCGTGTGGCGTGGAGAAAGAGGGAGTAAGCTTTTTCCACATCTCCTATCCAGGCGGCTAAGATGGAATGCACGAAAGGAGAAAGTGATGATTCGTGTACCGTGCGCGGTTCGTAGAAGGAGAAATTGCGCCGGATAGTCTCCATGTCGAACTCATGGGCATAGAGGAACATGCCCAGCAACACATCGCTTTGCTTGATGTAGCAGGAGCGGAGGATACGGTCCCACGACCAGTGTTGGTTGATGGGGCGTTCGCCTGCGGGGATGTCGTCCACTGTGGTCAGTTCTTTGTCCAGATAACCATCGTGTTGCACCATGATGCCCAGTTCTTTGTCTTCGGGCAGGTAGAGGTTGTCGATAATTTCTTGCCAACGGGTGGTCTCGGAATGATCGAAATGGGTGACACGACGGATGCGTGCATATTCGTCCGGGTATGTATGGGCTACAATGTCGAGGTGCAGAAGCGTGTATTTCAGGGTTTGCATGCACGAAAAGTTGGTATACCAGTTGTTGTCCACGTTGTTCTCATATTCATTGGGACCTGTCACTCCCAGTATCACGTATTTCTGCTTGGGGCGGGAGAAGGATACACGCTGGCTCCAGAAACGGCAGATGGCGATGAGGACTTCCAACCCATAGTGTGCCATTGTTTTTTCATCACCTGTCATGGTGATGTATTGGCGGATGGCATAGGAGATAATATTGTTTCGGTGAATTTCTTCAAAGGTGATCTCCCATTCATTGTGGCATTCATCGCCGTTGATGGTTACCATAGGATAGAGTGCAGCACCGTTTGTGAACCCCAGTCTACGTGCATTTTCGATAGCTTTCGGCAATTGCCGATAGCGGTAGAGCAAGAGGTTTTGCGCTTTCTCCTTCGGGGTGGAGAGAAGAAAGAATGGAAGGCAACACAATTCTGTGTTCCATTGTGTGTTTCCTCCGTATTTTTCTCCTGTGAAGCCTTTGGGACCGATATTCAGGCGGGGGTCGTCTCCGCGGTAGCTTTGGTTGAGCTGGAATATGTTGAAGCGGATTCCCTGTTGAGCTTCCGGGTCTCCGTCTATGAGGACATCTGTTTCGTCCCAAATCTCTTGCCAGATGTTGCGGTGTTCTTGCAGCAATTGTTCCCATCCGATGGCTTTGGCTTGCTTGCTTTGGTGTACTGCTTCTTCTACCAGATTCTCCCGTTCGTGGTAGAGGGAAGAGACGATGGCGGTATATTTAATAAGGGTTACCCTTTCACCGGGTTTCACGTCGCATCCGGTACTGAATCCCGTAAGTTTTTCCTTTTCTATTTTGATGGGGCTCAGCTTGAGTTCCTTACTATTGCGGAAGAATTGGTAGGTTATGGCGCAACATAGTTGCGAGTCTTCCCGTTTGGTCTGTGTCCACAGGTAGGCATATTCGTTAGTGGTTTCGGCACGGAGAATGTTCCACATTTTTTCATTAAAATTGGAGCTTTCATGTTTTACGTCGCCGTCCAGGTAGGGCACAAGAGAAATCTTCCCTTCATAGTTTACCGACGTCACCCGATATTTGATGAGGCAAAGGTTTTGGTTTGCCATGCTGTTGACGTGTTCTACGTGTATGTTGAGTATATTCCCTTTGGGGGAAGTTACCTGGAAGTCGCGATAGGAAATACCTTCTTTCATGTCAAGGCGCCGTTCAAACTGACTGACGTCCCATTGTGCAAGGTCCAGTTCTTCGTCTATCAGGCGGAGGTAGATGCCACTCCAATTAGGAGCATTGGGGATGCGGGAAAAGAAGTGTGGATAACCGTTCTTCCACCATCCCACCCGGGTACGGTCCAGAAAGGTGATGCCGGCTACGTATGAGCCGGGAAGGCTATCGCTTGTGTAAGTTTCTTCAAAATTTCCCCGTTGTCCGAATCTTCCGTTTCCAAGACTGAATATACTTTCTGAAGCACGCTGGTTGGCGGCATGGAATCCTTCTTCTATAATGTTCCACTCGTCGGTTTTGAGGAATTTGTTCATGGCATGTGTTTTTAAGATTATCGCTTGCCAAGATATGAAAAAAATAGAACAGGTAGGGAGAGAGGAAGTGCTTTTTGTATCTTTTTTCACCATCTTTCACCTTAGAAGGGGTGAAAGATGGTTTTAATTATTCATTACTATCACAGGACAGTGTATATCATTTGGCAGAGCCACTTTCAGAATGAGCTAGGGTTTCTTTGATAAAGACCACGCATACGGCTCCTATAATAAGGAAAACTCCTGCCAATACAAGCATGTGGATTTGTCGTCCTCCCAACAGTTGAAGCAGGCCGCCACCTATCAGGGCAGCTACAATCTGGGGTACACAGATAGTTCCGTTGAACAGTCCCAGGTAGGCTCCCATGTTTTTTCCAGAGATAGAGTTGGTCAGGATGGTGAAGGGCATTGCCAGCATTGCCGCCCATGCACAACCGATAAGGAAATAAGAGACGAACAGCATGTATTTGTCTTCGCAGAACATGGCAGAGATAAATCCGATGCCACCCAACAGGAGGCTGGCGGAATAAGCCACTTTGCGTGCTTTGAACAGCGGAAGGACTACCGCCCATATCACAGAACCGATAGCTTGTACGGCAAACAATACACCTACCCAGTTGCCTGCTTCCTGATACCCGGCAGCTTCGGCATCTGTCGTATGCCACACCGTATCAGCAATGGCACCGTTGGTATAGGTCCACATGTACATGAAGGCTGCCCAGCAGAAGAACTGTACCAGTCCCACTGTCCAGAACACTTTAGGGGCGTACTTGAGCAATGAGAAGAAGTCCGCCTTCTCTGTCTTTTCGGCTGCAGTAATGCCATGAAATTCTTCAAACTCTTTGGGAGGCATCTCTTTCACTTTCACTGTGGTATAGATGACACATAGTATCAGAATGGCTGCTCCGATATAAAAGGAGTAGATAACCGAATCGGGAATTGTACCTTTGTCGGCAGTGTTGCGAATTCCTATCCATGTGAAGATGAAAGGAAATAAATAACCGACTAAGCTTCCGGCATTGCAAAGGAAACTTTGGATGGAGTATGCTAATCCCTTCTGTTTTTCATTAACCATATCACCTACAAGCATCTTGAAGGGCTGCATCGCCATGTTGATGGAAGTGTCCAGGAACATCAGGGAAAATAATCCGAACGTCATAGCTGTCCCGACTGCCATCCCGAAACTTCCTGCATTGGGCAACAGACACATTACGATGACGGCAACTAGCGAACCTATGAACAAATAAGGTATTCGTCTTCCGAACCGGGTCCAGGTCTTGTCACTGGCTGCGCCGATAATGGGCTGTACGATGATACCTGCCAGCGGCGGCAGAATCCAGAAATAACTTAAATTATGCGGATCGGCTCCCAGTGTGGCAAATATCCGGCTGATGTTAGCGCTTTGTAAAGCATAGGCGATTTGTACGCCAAAGAAACCAAAGCTGATGTTCCACAGCTTCCAAAAACTTAAATCGGGTTTTACTTTCATGGTATTATTTTAGAATTTTAATTATTTCGTCGTTCCTCTTACCACAAGATTGGTCTTTACTATCCGGTTGCCGCTCTTGTCGGTTGATTTTCCTTCTATTTTATCTATGAGGAGGTGGATGGCGCTTTTCCCTACCTCTTCGCCATGTTGCTCCACGGTGGTTAGTTTAGGGTCGGTGCTTTGAGCGATGGCTCCGTCGGTGAATCCGCAAATAGAAACCTGTTCGGGGACTTTCAACCCGACAAGTTTACAAGAATAGAGAATACCCGATGCCGTCTCGTCATTGATAGCGAAGAAACCGTCAGGACGTTTTTCCGATTCCAACAGGTCTGGAGTGATGGCGATGGCTTGTTCGCGGTTGTCGCAGAGTTTAATCATGCTTTCGTCCACAGGGATTTTATATTTCTTCATGGCATCGAGGTAACCGTTTCTCCGATTCTTGGATATTTCCAAATGGGGGGCGGCACTATAGAAGAAGATACGTTTGCATCCTGTTTGAATCATGTATTCAACGGCAGCAAAGGAGCCGGCATAGTCGTCTACTACCACCCGTTCCGTGTTTATGCCTGTGCAGATGCGATCGTAAAAAACAATAGGGATATTGTTATCCAGCAATTTCTGGTAATGGTCATAATGGGAAGTATCTTTGGCAAGGGAGGCAATCACTCCACAAACCCGCGCGGCAAGGAAGGAATGGGTGATGCGTACTTCGTTCTCATACTTTTCGTCGCTCTGTGCCACGAGGATGTTATATCCTGCCTCTGCGGCAAGTTTTTCGATTCCGCTCAATACGCATGAAAAGAAGTGGTGTACAAGTTGTGGAATAATAACTCCGATGGTGTTTGAACGACTGGTACGCAGGTTAAGCGCCAGCACATTAGGCTGATAATTGTGTTCTCGGGCATATTTATGGATAGCATCCCGCGTTTCCTGGCTGATGTCGGGATTGTCTTTCAATGCTCGAGACACGGTAGAAGGCGAGACTCCCAATTCCCGGGCAATGTCTTTAATAGTGATTTGTGGTTTACTCATGGTATATTAAAGTTTCAGCCAAAGGTACTTATCTTTCTTTGATGATGCAAAAATAAGACGATTGGCAGAAACAGTTTCCCTCTTTTTCCTATTTCTCTATGGGAATAGTCTGCAAACGTTTGCGGGATGCCGGGGTTTTACTTGTGAGGTGATTTTACCTCTGCAATCAGAGTTCTTTTTTTATTTCTTTTCGTTTTCCCTCACTGCTTCATTTACCAGACTATCCATATCGAAATCAATATTATACTCCTTATTCATTTGGATATTTTTGATTTGTCTTATTAATGAATGCGGTTTCACTCTTCGAGTCATTTCTATTTCCAACAACCGCTGGGGGAAGCGTCGGCGAATTTCTTCTATGTCTCGCATAAAAAGGGAATCTTCTTTCTGATAAAGGGCATTGGCGGCTTCGGCAAGGATGAAAGCTCCAAGGCTGTCAGGATACTGTTTTAGTATGACTTGTAGAAAATCCCTGCTTTTCCCGAAGCTTTCGTGTGCTTCGGCATACATATCTTTTGCGGACTGGAACAAGCCAAGTTGAAAAAGATATTCACCGGTGATGGCATTCTTTTTCATGGCAAGCGTTTGAGTGGATAAGGCAGAGTCCAGTTCTCCCAGTTCAGAGAGGAGTTTGGCTTTCGTACCGTAATAGTCCGGATTGAAGCTATCTATTTGTAAGGCTTCGTCTAATAGACGGATACATTTATGGGTAGAGTCTACATCGTAAGAAGATTGTAGCAGTGAGAGGGCCTGTTGATAGAGGCTGTCTGCCCCGGGATTGACAGGGTGGGGAGTAATGTCTATTTCTTGTTTGTGGGAAGAATGACAACTTGTAGTGATGATAAACACTAGTAGAAGAGTCGATAAAAAACTGGATTGAATGATTTTCATGTCTGTTAGATTATTCTAAGGAATTTGCCTTGATAGATGAGTGATTCCAAGTACATCAATTAAGAAGTTAAACATAGAGACACAGAGAAATTAAATACTTGGTATTTACTTCTCTGTGTCCTTTCAATTCTATGTTCTATTCTTCCGGTATTTGTTTTTTAAATACCTTGACGCATACTAATTAGATGCCAAGCTCTTTTCTTGCCCAAGCTTCGTCATGGTCGTTTATCTTGTAAAGGTAGATGTCCGCCATGTTCCACCAGCCGTTAGTTCCGCTCGGGTCTATGGGATCTGCATCGCGACGAGCTTCGGGAGTGAAACGAATGTATTTATAAGGCTTGTCGGCTTGTATGTTCTCGTTGGGTTCAACATGCTGTCCTCTGCTGCCTGGCAATACGTATGTTTCTTTGCCCATAAGTGTCCAAGTGTTGTTATTGTTGCTTCCCCAGATACCTACACGTTTCACGTCGCCGGCGCCATTGCCATTGTGTCGGCCATCATATTCAAAGCGTAATGATTGCAACGGGAGTTCTGACATATCGATTTGGAGATAATGAGGCTGTTTGTTCGGTGAAGTTCCACCCCATAAAGTATGATAGTAGGTATTTATTTTACCATCAATTAATTCTCCAAGCGAGCCTTCACCCGGTTGGGTAGCATTGGCGGAAAGCATATCCAGAGTGAGGTTAATGCGTGCTTTGATAACCGATTCATCCGAAGTTCCTTTGACAATAGCGGGCTGCTCTGTCTCCATACCTGTAGGACCGTATGTCTTGAGGGTGAATTCATATTCGCCGGCACATTTGAATGTGTTGTCTACAATGAATAGCGTGGTGATATTATCTGCTATTTCTATCTCTTTATCCGTTCTTGCAACCGGGTCATAATAGGTAATCTTCATTGCCGTGAAGTTTACCTCCTCGGGCATTTCCCATTTCAGTTTGATGAATCCTGCTCCCGGAGTAGCTGTCAGGTTCTTTACACCCTCGGGAGGAATCGGAATAAATTTCTCTTGGGTGACGGTGACAGTAAACTCGTTGGGCTTCGTAGGATCGGTACTTCTGAAAGTTATATGTCCTACCCGTTCTTTTTCGATAATATTGGGTTGGATAATGAAGCTTTCCGAAGCGTCGCGCATGCTGCGTGTGACGGGTACAGGCGTAATCCATTCTCTAGCAGCTTCTTCAATTTCATACGTATAGGCATCGGCAGGACCGTTCACTTTGAAAGGAATCGTGATGGTTTCTCCCGTAGACTTCACCTGATATGCCTTCTTGGATTCGTCAATATCTATAATGTATCCTCGCTTCTGTTGCTTGATGACGAAAGAAGTGGTATAATTATAGTTCTGGGAAGATTGCAGCACCACGGTACAATAGCGTACAACGGTATCGGTGCTCTGGTCGAGTGTGAACGACAGGTTATACTTTTCTACATCGGCAGTAGCGGCACGGGTGCTTTTCAGCGAGGCGGCTTTGTCTGGCAGATGTACCCAGTCGCAGGTATCCGGCACGATGATGTTGTCCAGCACCAAGTTGCTGGCTACGGGTATGGTCAGTGTTGTAGCTTCGGCATCTATCTCCTTGACGTATCCTTCCTGTATAAGGTCTTCGCCTACAAGGATGATAGGCTCCAAACCAAATTGGGATACAATGATGGAATAGCTCTGATGGCCGTAAAAGATGGTAATCTCTGCCCGGCGTTGTTTGTAGATACTGTTTTCACCAGCGGAGACAACTACTTTATTCTCCTGTGGTGTGATGCTACACCATTCTGCATTGGATTCTGCATGCCACTCGCCGAAAGGCACGTTTGTTTGCACTTCAATTTCGTGTTGCCCACCTTCCAAAGGAAAAATGATGGGCGCCTGGCTCTTATCAGGGACAATCAGACTTTGGACATTGAATTCTGTCTCATAATCAGGAGAACAAGATATGAGTCCGGATGAAATCCCTATCATTCCGGCAAGTCCGATGATTAATATGTTTTTTTTCATATACTTTGTGTGGGGTTACAAGTTATCTACTCTTGGATTAAATTCAAACCGGAGTTTGGCATTTACCTCTCTGTAAGGTTCCGTGGGTTGCAAGCGGTATTTGTAGTGCAGGCGGAACTCTTTGTAGTAAGTGGCTCGTCCGTCGGGGGTACGGATAACGTTCAGCAAGAACGTGTTGTCGTATTCTCCGATAGGGGTGAGTTGTACTACGTCCACTGGGGTTGCATCCACGTCCGTCACTTTGTCGTGTGCCCGGATGGTCAGTTCTCTTGCCAGCGGGTTTTCGGGCAACTTTTCTCCCATTTCCAGGATGATGCTTTTGGCAACGATGGTGTTGCGGGCGTTTTTATATTCGCCCAGGTCCTCGTCGCCTGCCATCATGCGCACGGAGTTGGCGCCGATGGGGAACACGCGGTTGGCATTGGTCGGGCGGCGTACTTCGGGGCTTCCGTTCTTATTGGGGATAACGATGGTACTGCTTGTATAATTATAATAGGTGGCAGTCTGCATGGTGGCATAATAATTCTCCTTGTAGATACGCAGCAGCACATGGTTCTTTTGCGGGCTGTAGTTGGGTGTTTTCTCCCGGTCTATTCTGTAGTCGAGGAAATAGATGGAGTCGGGCGATATCTTTTCCAGATTCTTGAGGTAGACGGGGAACATCACTTTGGAAGCTCCGGCAGGGATGTCCATTTCCATATTCGGGAAATCATAGCATTTGCGCGGCAGCAGCTTGGCAAAATACTGCGTCTCGATGTCGAAGTTGGACTTGTTGTAGGCTGCCAACAGAGAGTCGGACTCTTGCAGAGCCACATGATATGCCTGGGACGAAGGTTGCGAACCGCTGACGGTGGCTACCAGGTAGATAGTGTCTTTTTCTTGCTCCACAGTAGCTACTTGGCGGTCGTATACAAGGCTCGAGTTGCTCAGCAGGCTTATTTCGTTCTTATATTGCTCCTGGTTGAAGTCGTATTCGTCGCAGGCGCTCAGTGTGCCTATAACGGCACAAAGAAAGATATTAAACTTCTTTTTCATATTCAGTCTCTATTGTTCTAGGTGTTATAATTATCTGTCCCATCCGAAGTTCTGGTCGGCAGCGGGAACTTTCAGTAACTCGTCATGGCGTATCGGCAGGAATACCATTTGAGGTTTGGCAACGCGGTCGCGTACGTTCTGTGTGTTGATGGTTACGATGTTCCAGAAACCTTCGTTTCCTTCAGCGTCCGTGCGGTCTTTCTGTACATTAAGTCCTCTCCAGTTGGAGGTGTTGGCATCGCTGTCGAGGAAGATGCCCCAGCGGCGGGTGTCAAAGTAGCGGTAGCCTTCGTTGAAGAGTTCCACCTGTCTTTCGTTCTGGATGATTTTCTCAAAGGTAGCTTTGTCGCTCAGTTCGCTCGTACTTGCTCCGGGCAAGCCTACACGGTAGCGTATCATATTGAAGTATTTCGCCATTTCTTCTACGTCGCGGCTGATGTTTACTTCGATGTCCGTACCGGTGTTGTCGGGAGTGGTGACGGTGACAGGGCTTTCCACCTGATTCAATGCTTCCACATATTCCAGCAACACTTCTGCGTAGCGGATGATGGGGAAGGTTTTAGGAGAGGTGACGAACGCGCCCTTCACACTACCTTTTCCGTTTGACCACGAGTCATCCGGATGAATGAACTTGACGGGAGTGTAGCCGCTCACGCAATAGTCGTTGATGTTGCTTCCGGCGCCTGCCAGACCTGCGTTGGTGTCGTCGTGCGAATACCAGAACTGTTGATTCACATAAGCGGCATCCGAAGAAGCCGAGCTCATTGTCCAGTATCTGCCCGGGAAGCCGATAGAAGCGTAGAAGCGGGCAGAACGGTTGTCATACATCTTGGGAACATTCTCTTTCAGAACATAAGTGCCCAATTGTTTGGAGGTACCTATCGTCTGGGTCAGGTCTGCATTATAAGGATAGTCTGCCGATGAATGCTGAATGTCCCTGCCGTCTGCCATAAGGAAACAATCGATTACTCGCTGAGGAACGGACATACCACCCCATCCCCCAAACCGTACGGGGAAGCAGTGTTTGGTATAATCGGTTACATTAGAGGATGCCATACACCAGATGAACTCACGGTTAGTTTGAGCGATGGATTCACCGTTGAACATATCGGCAAACGAGTGGTAGGGGTCGATGCCGCCTGCTCCGTCGGGGAAGTTGGCGGTGGGAACATTCGGAGCCAGTGGATAAGGATTTTGAGGGTCGGCTTCCACTTTGTGCAGTTCATAATATCCCATGTCAATGACCTGCTTAGCGGCTGCAGCTGCCACAGCCCAACGTTTAGGATCATATTCCTGATTCACATAAAAGGCTCCGTCGCTTTTGCGTTTCCAGTTTCCGAAACATCTGCGGGCGGCTTCTCCGCCATTGAACAGAGGCGAAGCCTGGAAAAGGCGCAAGCGGGCGATGAAGGCGAGAGCGGCTCCTTTAGTGGGACGGGTGTAGTAGTTAATACTCTGTTCGTCCGGCGAATAAATGCCTTGCGCTGCCAGGCGGAACTCATTGCATATATAATCTACAGACTCGTCATAGGTGGAGCGTTCCCGATTGTAGTATTCGGCAGGTTCGGCAGTGCTTAACACTTCGTCGCCTACAATCAGCAGCGGTCCCCAGTTCATCAGCAGATGGTAGTAAGCGTAGCCGCGCATGAAGTGGACGTATCCGATGTAGCGTCTTCTGTCCATTTCGCTCATGTCGGACACTTTGTTTACTTCCGCCAGCATCTTGTTGCATCTTGCCACGATGACATACATGTTGTACCACAAATTCTGGACTTGCGAAGGCAGGTTTCTTCCGTTTATCTTGCCTACGCTGAATTGTGCTCCCCAGAACTCAGTGGTTTGCCATTTCACGGTTATTTCGTCCGAACCGGTTTCTCCCGGGTACCACGAGTTTCCCCAGATGGCTCCCGCGTCGGGGTATCCTTTCGGGGTGTTCCACAAGTAGCCTTCGGCGTTCTTTTGGCTATGAAAGATTGAGTCTTCCTTGAATGTAGCTTCAAAGTATTGGTCTACATCCAGGAAATCACAGGAACTGAATAACAGTGAGCATCCCAGAGTTGCCCCCAATATGGTTTTAAATAATTTCTTC
>JAUUNK010000298.1 GCA_030844565.1 Bacteroides ovatus | reverse complement strand
TTAATACGATTCGTGATGTATACCATCTTTATTGTTTTCATCAGATAGAGACTCCTGCTATGGAGATGCTTTCTACACTGATGGGAAAATACGGCGACGAAGGGGATAAACTCCTTTTTAAGATTCAAAACTCCGGCGATTACTTCTCGGGCATCACTGATGAAGAACTTTTGAGCCGCAACGCTGCCAAGTTGGCAAGCAAATTCTGTGAAAAAGGATTGCGTTATGACCTGACTGTTCCGTTTGCCCGTTATGTGGTGATGCATCGGGATGAAATCACCTTCCCCTTTAAGCGTTATCAGATTCAGCCGGTTTGGCGTGCCGACCGCCCGCAAAAGGGACGCTACCGCGAGTTCTATCAATGTGATGCTGATGTGGTGGGCAGCGATTCGCTCCTCAATGAGGTAGAGTTGATGCAGATTGTGGATACCGTGTTCAGCCGTTTCGGCATTCGGGTATGTATCAAAATCAATAATCGCAAGATTCTTTCGGGTATTGCAGAGATTATCGGCGAGGCTGATAAGATTATAGACATTACCGTAGCCATCGACAAATTGGACAAGATTGGTTTGGAAAATGTGAATGCCGAACTCAAAGAGAAAGGTATCAGCGAAGAGGCTATTGCCCGGCTGCAACCCATTATCTTGCTGAGCGGAACGAATGCGGAAAAGCTGGCTACTTTGAAAGATGTGCTAGCTGCTAGCGAAACAGGACGGAAAGGTGTAGAAGAAAGCGAGTTTATTTTGAATACACTCGAGGCTATGGGATTGAAGAATGAAATCGAGCTAGACTTGACATTGGCTCGTGGGTTGAATTATTATACAGGTGCTATCTTCGAAGTAAAAGCATTGGATGTGCAGATAGGAAGCATTACCGGTGGCGGGCGTTATGACAACTTGACAGGAGTATTCGGTATGGCAGGCGTGTCCGGCGTAGGTATTTCTTTTGGTGCCGACCGCATTTTTGATGTTTTGAACCAATTAGACCTTTATCCGAAAGAAGCTGTGAACGGTACGGAACTGCTGTTCGTTAACTTCGGTGAGAAAGAAGCAGCCTTCTCTATGGGTATGTTAGCGAAAGTGCGTCAAGCTGGCATCCGTGCTGAGATTTTCCCCGATTCTTCAAAAATGAAGAAGCAGATGAGCTATGCCAATGCAAAGAATATCCCGTTTGTAGCCATTGTAGGTGAAAATGAGATGAATGAAGGCAAAGCTATGCTGAAGAATATGGAGACTGGCGAACAAAGCCTTGTTGCAGTGGAAGAATTGATTGCAGCGGTGAAGAGAAGTACTTTGTAAATAAAGGCGTTAGAGGAGGAGATAGATAGAAGTTATTCTACGGTTTATAACGAGAAGCCCCGTACCATTGTAGTTTATATGGTACGGGGCTTTGGTTTTTCTTTTCAAGTTTTATAGATGTCTTTCAGGATACATATCGTTCCACCATTCCGGACGGTCTTGCAACCAGCGTGCAAACCACGCCATGATGGAGTTATGCCACTTGATTCGTTTATCATAATCGGAGATGAAGTGGTTTTCTCCGTCTACGGTGATAAATTCCACTGTCTTTCCTAATATCTTGAGGGCATTGAAGAGCTGAATGCTCTCTCCGATAGGCACGTTGGTGTCCACTGTGCCGTGGAGCAGCAGCAACGGAGTCTTAATTTTATCGGCGTTGAACAGAGAACCTTGTTTGGTAAACAGCTCCGGGTCTTTCCAAGGATAGCTGTCGGCAGCGGCAATGGCGTTGTATGAATATCCCCAATATCCTTCTCCCCAATAGCTGGTGACGTTGCTGATACCTGCATGTGACACGGCAGCGGCGAAGAGGTCGGTTTGAGTTTGCAAATATTGGGTCATAAATCCACCGTAGGAGGCGCCGAGGCATCCTATCTTCTTCTCATTCACAAACGGATGTTCTTTACAGAATTGTTTGGTTCCTTCGATGATGTCGTCTGCTGTGCGTTTTCCCCATGCATTGACGTGGCGGGCAGAAAACTCCTGGCCAAAACCGATAGTTCCGCTAGGCTGAATGACGTAGACTACATAGTCGCGTGAAGCGAACAATTGCGAACAATAAGGATTGCTGATGCCACGGGTGGTAGGAGTGGTTCCGCCATAGTAGTAAACAATCAGCGGATACTTCTTATTCGGATCGAAATTGGGAGGAAGACACATATTTCCGGTAATTAGTGTTCCGTCGGAAGCGGTAAAGTTCCATGGTTCTGTTTTACCCAGTTCTATTTCTTCCAGAATGGGTTTCATCGGGTCGGCAAGCAGGCGCGAAGTCTTTTTCTTCATATCATATAGGTAGGCTATGCCGGAGGTAGAGTTGGATTGACCGATGTAAGCGGCTATGCCAGGGTTGTTCTCCGAGAGAGTGAAGGCTGTAGTAACATCTGTTTCCAGGTTCAGTTTCTCAAACTTATTGTCTTTTGGAGAATAGCGGTAGATGTTTTTGCAATCGCCGTCTTCCGTATTAAAATAGATGCAACCGTCGCCGCGGTTCCATTGCAACGGGCTGACCGTCGGGTTGAAGTCTTTGGTAATGGGTTGTATTTTACGGCTGGCGAGGTCCATGATGTAGGCCTGAGTGTCGAAGTCGTTGGCAATCGGATGGTTGCCGCAGTTCTTACCGATGCCACCGAAGGCTTCGGGGCTGGCGGTCAGCAACAGTTGCTTGCCGTCAGGAGAGTAACCGGCTCCTCCCAGGAAGCGGTCTTCGTAGAAAAGCGTATCCACTTTCAATGTTGCCAGGTTCACTTGGTAGAGAGATGACAGCGAGAAGGGGCGTTGGGTAATATTTTCTTTGGAAGTGCTGTATAGCAGATACTTTCCGTCGGGGGAGATGTCTTGCAGATACGTGTTGTGGTTACCGTAGGTCAAGCGTTCGGATGTCCCGTTAGAGATGTCATATTTAGCCAGGAAACTGCGTCCGCGGGTATTTGGGATTCGATCTGCCGGGCTGACGATGCGGCGCAACGGACCTTCCTCTTTTATACCTTCTTCGTGAGGATAATAAATCAGGAAGTCTTCGTTGGGCGACCAGGTGAAGCCTTGTTCCGGTATGCCTTGCAATATTGTTTCTTCGTGTAGAGTAGCAGGGTCCAGGGTGATTACATCATTGCCTTTCAGTGCTGTTACCGTATAATAAAGTTTATCGCTCTTGGGCATCCAGCGCATGCCTTCTCTTGCGTTGGCGATAATCAATTTTCCGGTTTTCAGTTCGGTGAGTTCGCAATATGTGCGCGAACGCTTAGCGGCATGATTGTTCCAATAGCGGGTTAGCAAATATTTTCCGCTGGGAGAGATGGAGACGGAGATGGCACGGTTGCCATATACTGTGTTATCGAGTGTGAAGCGTTTCTTTGCGTCCGGGTCCAAGGTGCAGGCGATGTCTTTGAACTTGTCATCTTTCACCCATTCACATTTCAGCGTTGGAGCGGCCTTGTCTTCAGAGGTGGAGAGTAGCTTGATGGTCACTTCATAGTCCCGTTCGGGTTCGAGCGTCAAAGCGATTTCGCGGGTACATCCCGAAGATATGCTATCCTCTGCGGCATCTTTCACTTGCTTGGAAGCTCCGTCGACAAATACTTCCCAACGTACAGGAGAAGTGATTTTCAGTTTTCCTTTCAGGTAGTTGGCTGCTCTGAGGCGGGTGTTCACTACGTAGATTTTGTTGTCCTTTTCTGCTTTCTCCAGGCTCAGGTATCCTGCTGTGTCTGTGCTTATCACTTGCATAGGCGCATTGGGCAAATTGAGCATGACGGGAGTTTGGAGTAACATTTTGGCAGTATGCTTTTCTCCTTTAGGGTTGATACTGTCGTTCATGATGGGAGTTCGTACACTGATGGCGTCTCTCACTTTGTATTGCGCCACTCTTTCTTGCGCTTGCGCGGCTGTGGCTCCTGTTGCCAGGAGTAATACGAAGACCATGCTTTTCTTTTTCATGTGTGTCTGTGTATTAAATTAGTAAAACAATTATTTAAGTGACAAATGTAAGATAAATGTTGCGACAAAGCAACCAAATATCTTCTTTTCTTTTAGTATTCTATGCGGTCAAGTATTCCGCTGAGGTAGGCAATGGCGACTCCATAGTTCGTCATTGGAACCGTTTGTATCCGTGCATGTTCTATCCGGTTTAGTACATATTTTCGATTGAACATGCAGGCTCCGCAGTGTATAATCAGGGAGTAGGGTGTCAAATCCTCTGGAAAGTCGGTTCCCGAAACGATGTCTATATGCAGCTTCTCACCGATTCGTTTTCGCAGCAGGCGGGGAAGTTTCACCCGTCCGATGTCTTCCGAAAGAGGGGCGTGTGTACAAGCTTCGGCTATTAGCACACGGGAAGCTTCTGTCAGGCCCCCGATGGCAGCCGCGCTCTCCATGTAGTAGTTGATGTCACCTTTATAACCCGCAAAAAGAACGGAGAAAGAGGTGAGCCGGCTGCTTTCCGGTTTCTGTTCATACACTGTTTTAAACACTTGCGAGTCGGTGATAATCAACTTCGGCGGATGTGAAAGAGCCTGTAATGTTTCCTTCAACTTGTCTGTGGTGCAGCTCATGGCGAGGCATTTCTTGTCCAGAAGTTCTCGCAGGGTTTGTACCTGTGGCAAGATGAGCCTGCCTTTGGGAGCCTGTATGTCTTGTGGCATCACTAAAAGAACGAGGTCGCCTTCGGTTACCATATTTCCGGTAATGCTCGGTTGGTCGTAATCTTCGGGAAGCTTTTCCAGGATAGCTTGCCGGATGGATTCGATTCCCGTTCCAGCTTTGGCGCTGACGAGTAAGGGAGTCAGTCTACATTTTTCCTGTAGGATGCTGACAAGCGTTTCCGTGTTTTCTCTTATGTCTACCTTATTTATAATAGGAATTGTAGGAATGTTCTTAGCTTTCAGTTGCTCCATCCAGCAAAACTCTTCGGTCAGGTCTGCTTCTCCCCGGCAAGTGTCTCCGCCGAAGAGGAGCAAGGCGATGTCTGCTTTCTCCATTGCTTGGCGGGTACGTTCGATGCGGAGTTCTCCCAGTTTGCCTTTGTCGTCGAATCCCGGCGTGTCGATAAAGAGGCAAGCTCCTATTCCATGAATTTCCATAGCTTTGTTGACGGTGTCTGTTGTGGTTCCCGGCATTTCGGAAACTAAAGCTGCATCCTGTCCGGTCAGGGCATTGACGAGGGATGACTTTCCGCTGTTGCGCCGTCCGAAGAGGGCGATGTGCAGGCGGTTGGCGGTAGGAGTGTGGGTCAGGTTCATGGTAGTCTACGTGTTTTAGAAGCGGAAATCTCTTTTGCCTTTAGCTATCTCTTCGAGGTTGCGGGCAGCTATCAGCCTGATTTTCTCATTAGGGATGTTTACCAGTTCCTTTCGTATCAGTTCGATTCCTTTTCTTCTTGTTTCTTCCGAGGCATAATCTTCCAGATACTCTTTGAGG
>JAUUNK010000297.1 GCA_030844565.1 Bacteroides ovatus | reverse complement strand
TGGCACTTAAAACAAATTCTTCGTCACTCCCTGTCGCATGATGGCAGCGGGTGGTATGGGTGTGATAATTCGTCTTCATTGATTGTTATAATTATATCCATGCGGACGTCGAATGATTCCGCAGGAACTTCTTCTACTAATTGAAATGGGAAACAAATCCCAGCTTTGTAAGCTGTTGGTATGCGTGGCAAGAGGCGGTCGTAGTATCCTTTTCCTCGTCCCAAACGATTACCTTTTGCGTCGAAAGCGACTCCGGGAACGACGATGAAATCGATGGCTGCATAGTCTGTGAATGCTTCCCCGGTTGGTTCTTCTATACCATAGACACCGCAAATTGACATATTTTCAGGCCCGGTATATATCCGAAGCTCCAAATCATCGCCTACCACTACGGGGAGCAAGATTCGTTTCTTATTGCTCCATTTTCGGATAAACTCATGTGTGTCTACTTCGTCATTTAGCGAATGGTACAGTAGTACGGTATTGGCCGCCCTGAAAGCCGGGTGGGCTTCAAGGGCGGTCAGTATGTTAGCTGATTGCAGCTTTCGCATAGTCGAATCCGCGTGCTGGGTCTTCAGTAATGCTATACGCTTGCGCAGTTCTTTTTTTCTTTCCATCTTTTTTGTCCTTCGTCACTTCTTCCTCTTCAACGGCTACCGGAGCTTTTGGGAAAGCTTCTCCTTTTTCGAGTATCTCAATGCCTTTAATGACGGTAGCATCTGTCTTGTTAAAATATTGAAGATAAGCTTCCAGTCCAAGCATATTGTAGATGATGTTACCAAAGAGGTTCTTCTCCAAAAGTTTGTATGACTTCTGAATGAGGATATTTCTTCTTTTCACTCCTTTGCTGTCGGCAAAACGGACAAACTGTTCTACCAATCCCTGATGACGAAGATAATTCAGCAATTCTTCCTCTGTTTCATATTGGCTAAGTTTCTTCCGGTTATTGTCGGTGTACTGGAATGTGAATTGAATAGTCAGTCCCCGGTTGATAACAGTAGAAAGATAAGAGGTGACTCCCGTTGTATCTTGCGGTACGAATATATCCGGCATGATACCACCACCGCCATAAACAGTACGTCCCAGGCTGGTGTTATAGCGTTCGCTCTCATTCTGCTTGATACTGTCGCGTGAGAAAATCTTTTCCGCATTTCAGCCCTTCCAATCTTCCTTGTTTCACCACCTTTACTACGTCTTGTTGTTTGATGGCGATATATGCAACTCCATTAAGTACAATCAGGTTCTCAATATCCTCCTGTATTTCACAGAGAAATCCCTGTTCCTGGCAGAAACGGGTAAAATACACCTTACTGCTTTGGGGGTGCTTCAGGCTTTTTGGAAACAGAAAAACGAGCTGGCGATAATTCTTCAACTTTTCCTTGAGCTGATTCAATGCCTGAAAGAAAGATTCATCAAAATCCTGGCAGATATATGAATACTTTTCTTTTTCAAATTTGCCGAAATCGAGAAGTAATAATCGTGAAGGATTAATTTTATTAAGAACAGTGCTGAATTTCTCGTTATCGAAATTCATCACGATGTATTTGTTGTATTTTCCGATAGATTCCCGGAGGATCGTATTGAACAATCGTTCGTTGTATTGATGAAACAATAAGTCCACCTTATAGTTAATGGGCAGATGTCTGACGAAACTATTGTATAAAGCTTCTTTGAAAGGAGTATATTGGTCGAGCAGTAGTAAGACATTGGTCACCTGGCTCGTCACATAATAGCCCTTGCCGGGAGTGGAGTCGATCAGTCCTCGTTCGCGTAAATCAAGGAAAGCCTTGAAAACGGTGTCGCGTGATACTCCGTATTGAGCACTCAACTGATTGATGGAAGGCAAAGAATCTCCTTCAAGAAATTCTTTTCTGGAAATCGCCTGGCTAAGTGCGTCCGCTAGTTGCGTAACCTTGCTTGCCTGTTGTCCGAATGTTGCCTTTTTATCAATTCGTTTCATATTCGAAAAATAAATAACACTATGCTGAACTATGCTGATGCAAAGAAAGGCATTTTATTCTGAACGGAATAAATAATTTGATATGTTTTATAGCAGAAAACAATAAAAAAATCCCCTCCGGCGGACCGGAGAGGATTTATAGCTTTTCCTGATTTCTTGTTCGGAATCTGCTGAAATTTATTCAGCAGCAGCTTCTGTTGCAGGAGCTTCTTCAGCCGGAGCTGCAGCTTCCTCTGCAGGTGCTTCAGCAGCAGCTTTTTCAGCAGCTTCAGCAGCTTTCTTTTCAGCGAGTGCTTTTGCTTTCACTTCGTTGATCTTCTTTTCTGCTTCCAGACGTGCTTTAGCTTCAGCTTTCTTTTCTTCGTCTTGTTTAGATTTCAAAGCAGCCAGACCTGACTGTTTGTTGTTCTTCCAAGCTTCGAATTTAGCTTCTGCTTCTGCTTCTCCGAATGCGCCTTTTGCAACACCGCCAAGAAGATGTTTCTTCATGTAAACACCTTCACGAGAAAGGATATTACGTACAGTGTCACTTGGTTGTGCACCTTTCAGTACCCATGCCAATGCAGCGTCGAAATTCAAATCTACTGTAGCAGGATTGGTGTTAGGGTTGTAAGTACCAATCTTCTCAATAAATTTACCATCACGTGGTGCTCTGCTGTCTGCAATTACAATTGAATAGAACGCGTAACTTTTACGTCCGTGTCTCTGCAATCTGATTCTAGTTGCCATTTTAAATAATTGTTTTTAATGATTGATTTGAATTATGCTATTATCTCGTAATAGCGGGCACAAAGATACGGCTTTTCTTTTGATTGACAAACATTTCGCATCTTTTTTACGAATACCGTTTCGGATAGCGGAACAAGATTGCTAGTAAGGCGCATGCTCCCATTGTAAACGGATAATAGAGATTGCCGATGATACTGATGGGGGAGATGCTGGCAAGTCCCGCTGCAATCAGCATCTGCGCTCCGTATGGAATAATCCCTTGTATCAGGCAGGAGAAAGTATCGAGGATACTGGCTGTTTTTCTTCGGTCGAGATGGAATTTCACGGCAATATCTTTGGCAATCGGTCCTGTTGTTATAATGGCAATCGTGTTGTTGGCTGTACATAAGTTGGTGATACTTACCAGGGCGGCAATGCTTAGTTCGGCTCCTCTTTTACCATTGACGTGGCGGGTGAGTTTCCGGATAATGAAATCGATACCACCGTTATAACGGATGGTTTCGAGCATCCCTCCGGCCAATAGAGTGATAATAATCAGTTCTCCCATTCCTGTAATTCCCGTTCCCATGGCACCAAACCAGTCGAAAATTCCAAAGCTGCCGGTCGCGATGCCAATGATGCCACTTGTCAATATACCTATTATGAGTACGAGCATCACGTTCATTCCGGCGATGGCTGTTCCTAATACTATTATATAAGGTATAACTTTGATCCATTCAATGGTCTGTGTTTGGGTGGGGGCTGTAATGGATAGTCCCTGAAATATGTAAATTCCCAACACAATGATGGCTGCCGGTACGACAATCATAGAATTTACACGGAATTTATCGCGCATTACACATTCCTGGGTTTTTGTCGAAGCGATGGTGGTGTCGGAGATAAAAGATAAGTTGTCTCCGAAAAAAGAACCGCCTACTACGACGGCTACCATAAAGGGGAGAGCTATTTCAGTTTTTTCTGCTAGTCCTACGGCAACGGGAGTAAGGGCGACGATAGTTCCTACGCTGGTTCCGATGGATAAAGAGATGAAACAGGCGGCAATGAAGATGCCTGCCAGTAACAGGTTATCCGGCAGAATATGCAGTGTCAGATTGACAGTGGCATCGATTGCTCCCATTTGTTTCGCACTATGAGCAAAGGCTCCGGCAAGAATGAATATCCATATCATCAGGAGGATATTTTTATTGGCAGCTCCCACGGAGAACTGATAGATGCGTTGGTCTAGTTTCAATCCTTTGGTAATAGCAATGGCGTAGCAGGAAGAAACAAGGAAAGCCACCGTGATAGGCACTTTATAAAAGTCGTTGACAAGAATGGAAGTTACCAGGTAAAGGCATAAGAATACGAGCAACGGACTTAATGCCCACCAACTTCCGGTGCGGTTTTTATGTATTTTTTCTTCAGTCATAAATGGAATATGTAGATATTCGTTTTTTGCTTTCGGTTCTCTGTCTCTTAAAGTAAAATAATACGCTTTTGCATGATTTCCGTCAGTTGTGCTTTCAACAGGCGGGCATTGATAGGTTTAGGCATATAGCCGTCAAAACCGCTTTCCATCACCCGTTGTTCATCCGAAGCATAGGCAAAAGCCGTAATGGCGATAATAGGTACCTTGGCAGAATATTTGCGTATTTCTTTAGTTGCCTCGTAACCGTCCATGACCGGCATATTGATGTCCATCAATATAATCTGCGGATTATATTGCTTGAACATTTCCACCGCCTCTTGTCCATCCCAGGCATGAATTAATTGATACTCTCCCTTTAGTATGGATGCGAACAGTTTGTAGTTACTTTCATTATCCTCGGCAATCAGAATGGTAAACTTGTTTTTTTCTATACTTATCGGCTGAATTTCCTCTTTTTTTATGCTTTCTTCTACGGCTATTGCGGCTTTATATGGCAGCGTGAACCAGAATGTTGAACCTTTGCCCTCTTCCGAGTCTACTCCGATGGTACCTCCCATGTGTTCTACCAGAGTCTGGCAGATAGAAAGTCCCAGGCCGGTGCCTTGTTCGAAACTATTTAATTTGACGAAGCGTCCGAAAATACTCTTTTGCTTGTCCTTGGGAATGCCACAGCCAGTATCGCTGACATAAAAATAGATCTCTTTGCCACGGAGTTCATAGCCAAAACGAATGTATCCTTCAGTGGTGAATTTGATGGCATTACTTATCAGGTTGATAAGCAATTGTGACAGCCTGTTCTTCTCTGTATGGATAAAGCAATTTTCCTCTGCCGGATGGCAGGTTAGCTGTACTTTTTCAGATTTTATTTTTAATTGTAATGAGCTCGTTAACTCGTTCAGCATTTTGTTCAAGTCTATGTTGGAATATTGAAATTCCAATGTTCCGGCTTCAATCTTTGATAAATCAAGAATGTCACTGATTAATTGCAATAACAAGGTATTATTGTTTTCAATGATGCTCACATATTCCTGCTTTTCCTCTTCCTCGTCTGTTGAAGCCAATATGCCGGAGAAACCGACAATAGCGTTGAGGGGAGTACGGATTTCATGGCTCATATTGGCGAGGAAGGCAGACTTCAGACGATTGGATTCTTCTGCCCGGTCTCTGGCTGTGGTCAATTCCATTTCCATCTTTTTCCGTGTGGTGATGACTAGTGAAGAACCGACCAGGGTGAGCGGCTTGCCGTTTTCGTCACGGGTCTCTACAGCGGCTTGAGCTTCCACCCATTCGATTCTGTGAATGTTATTCTGTACATTGATAACCCGGTATTCTTCCCTGACTTTATCCGATCGCCCTTCT
>JAUUNK010000296.1 GCA_030844565.1 Bacteroides ovatus | reverse complement strand
CCGATAAGTGGCAACCACGGTGTTTTCCGTCGGTCCATAAGCGTTGACAAGACGATGCCCCTCTTTCCATCTGTCCATTACCTCGGACGGCGTAGTCTCTCCTCCCAGTATAAAAGTATCCAAGTCAGGCAAAGTTCTATAAGGTAAGACAGACAACAATGCCGGAGGAAGAATAGCGCAATAGACTCTTTCCTTTTCCATCAAATCGAGCAAACGTTCAGCATCTTTACGTTCCTCTTCGGTGGGGACAACCAGGGTGGAGCCAGCGATCAATGCAGGAAATATCTCCATCACTGAAGCATCGAATCCTATACTGGCATACTGCAAAACGCGTTTATCCGGAGAAAGCCCGTATATTTTTACCTGCCTATCGGCAAACCATATCAGAGAACTGTGCGAAATAGGAATCCCTTTAGGCTTTCCGGTGGTTCCCGAAGTATAAATAATATAAGCTGTATCTTCCGGCTTTGTTCCAACAGGGGTATACGGAATCAGGGAGTTCTCTTCTATCAGTGTCTTGATAAAAAGAGTTTCGCATTTTATTCCCGGAAAAGGAAGCTGGTCTACTAACAGCAGGGATACGGCGGCATCCTGCAAGATAAACTTTACTCGCTCGGCAGGCAACGAACTATCCAGAGGGACATAGCATCCACCACTTTTAAGAATTCCCAGTATGGCACTAAGCAGATATTTCTTTTCTTTCAGGCAGATACCTATCGCAGTTCCTGAACATTTGTTGCCTCTGCTTGTAAGTTTCTCTTCGATAGCAACGGCAAGACGGTTACTTGTTGCATTCAGTTCGCCATAATTCATACGAAAATCTCCCCAGCAATAGGCATCGTGTTCCGGCTGACAAATAGCCAGCTCCATAAAACGGTCAATAACATTTTCCTTTGGAAGAACCAATGTGGAGAAATCAAAGGGAGCAGTCCGTCTGTTTATCTCTGCTTCAGAAAGCAACGGACATGCCAGCATGTCGCAGGCAGGATTCCACAAGAGAAACCGCAAAGCGACTTGGAAACTTTGATAAAACTGCCGGATAAATCTATCGTCAAAGCAGTCTGTGGCATACTGAAAATGAAATGAATACATACCTTGATATTTATGTATGATTAGTGACATATCGAAGGGAGAAGATGTAACCCATTCTTCGGGAATATTAACATTCGAAGGAGATTCTTCCATCCCGAAAACAAAGCGAATCAACCGTAGAGTTTGCCGGGGAGCAGCACTCTCCTCGAGATTCTCTAAAATTTTATCCAATGGTAGGCTGTAACTCAAGAGGTTTACTACTTCCTCCATCAGTTCTTTAGTATACCACTCAAAATTTCTATCGGCATCTTTCACTAGACGCACCGGCAACAAAGACGCAAAATACCCGAGCACCCGCTGAAATTGCAGGCGCTTCTTGTCTGCTACTGCAAGCCCGATAGCAAAGTCCCTCTGACCGGTATACTTTACCAGTAAAAGTTGAAAAACAGCAAGACAAGTCACCAAAGGTGTCACTGATTGGCGTTGGCAGAAATATTCCAGTTGCTCTGCCAATTCTTTATCCATCGGAAAGTATCGGACACATCCCGCTTTCTTCCCTACTTCCTTAAAAGTAGATTTTCCCTGGAAACCGACTTCGGCACAACCGGATAGATACTTTTTCCAGAAGAGCATACAGTCTGTCATTGTTTTACTATCGAGCTCTTCCCTGCATCGGGCGACGTATTCCCTGTAAGAAAGAATATTTCCCTCAGAATAGCTTCCACGCTTTGTTTGCAGGTAGTAATCATGAAGCATTTCATTTAAAAGTCTTAACGACCATCCATCGGTCACAAGATGGTGAATCACAATAGCCAGCATATAGCCACCATCGGGAAACCGATAAAGGCATATCCGGTGTAAAGGACCTTTTTCCAAAAAGAAAGGCGGGGCATATAAGCTATAAGCTTCTTTCCAGAGTTTTTCTCTTTCAGTCTCCTGCACGGGAACAGTTGTATCTACATAAGGAGCAACCCGCATATATGGATTACCGTCACTTCGTACAGGAAAGGACATACGGAGAGTCTCCTGTTCACGCACTATCCTATTCCATGCCTCCTGCAAAGCGTTTATATCCAAGTCGTCTTCCCACGGTAAGAATATAGCCAGTTTATAAGCTTCGTTCATTTCCGGAGAAGAAATACATTGATTCCAAAGATTTCTCAACAGAGGGGAAAGCAAAGAAGGGCTATCTACACTTCCGGAACTTTTTCCTGTCACTTGTGGTCGGCCTTCCTGTATGGACTGTTCTATGAATTGCGCCAACTTGTACAAATCAAGCCGGGAGAAAACATCCTCTACTTTAAACGGTATGCCAAAGGTTTCTTCCAGCGCATTTGTCATCAAGAATACTGAGATAGAGTCTCCACCTAACGAAATAAAGTGATCGCGCCGCCCTATGCCGGACACTCCCAACACCTTTTCCCAGATTTGAGCAATTTTCCCTTCAGTTAGGGTGATAGGAAGTTCTTTATGGCATCCTTCTCCCACCCAATCAGGTTCGGGCAATCGGCTCTTATTTATCTTTCGGTTAATGGTCAAGGGAAAATCCTGCATCCGGACATAATAGGCGGGACACATATAGTCAGGAAGCTTAGCGGCGATGAAGGTTGCGATTTTATCTTTATCAAGCTCCTTTTCCGTCTGGAGATATGCAATAAGAACTTTCCGGTTAGCATGTTCTTTCACAACAACCACGGACATAGAAACATCCGGATATTGGTTGAGGCATTGTTCCACTTCGGATAACTCGATGCGCATGCCTCTGATTTTAACTTGATTGTCCAGGCGTCCCAGGTATAAAAAATGACCGTTCGCCAAATGAATTACCTTATCTCCGCTCTTGTATAAGCGCAAGTTTTTCTCTTCTTTTCTTTCAATGTCTGTTAGGAAGGGATTATCAATAAACTTTTGCCGGTTTAACCCGGGACGTTTCCAATAACCTTCTGTGAGTTGGGAGCCTCCTATATACAATTCGCCCGGAGTTCCGTCCGGTACGCGATCCAGGTTTTCGTCCAGAACATAAGCTACAGAATCGGGAATCAAAGTCCCTATGTCATTGACAGGTGTATTCTCTGTATACACACCATTAGTCACCAGAACAGTATTCTCGGTAAAACCGTAAGCATTTACCATTCTGCGCCCTTTCATCCAAAAATCCCTGACATCTGTAGCGACTTTCTCTCCCGAGACGACCAATGTATCCAGACCCTTCAAGGAGACTTTGGGAAATATAGCCAGCAGGGCAGGAGGAATCACAGCACTACATACTTTTTCCCGTTCTATCAGTTCCATAACCAATCGAGGGTCATGCCGTTCTCTATCTCCCACCATCACCAGGCATACTCCATTCAGCAATCCTGTTAGTATCTCTACCAGCGAAGCGCTGAAATTCAAGCCCGCCATTTGCAACATTTTATCTCCGGCATGGACATAAAAACATTCTTCCTTAGCTATACGGCTCATTCTTACCGCCTGGCGGTGGGAGATAGATATACCCTTAGGCTCGCCAGAGGTTCCCGAAGTATATATAAGATATGCCTTGTCATTCCCTTTTGATAAAAGGAGTTTTTCCGTCTTCATCCCTTCCATCCACATTTCATCTACATAACAGAAAGGAACTTTCCCGGGCTCGAAACTTCCACGTCGGTTACACACTACAAAAGCAATTTCACAATCGTCTATAATCGCTTCAAGGCGTTCTACGGGATGGTTCAGGTCTAGCGGAACGTATACCCCACCGGCTTTCCAAAGCCCCAATAAAGTTATTATCCATCCTTGGCCACGTTCCATTGCAAGTCCCACCTGCCTGCCTTTCACTTGGCGCATACTTAGAAAGGTAGCGATTCGGTCACTCTGTTCATCCAGTTCCCGGTAGGTCCAGCTTTCCTGTCCACAAATTACAACCGTATGTTCCGGCATCTTATCCACTATCTCTTGAAATGAAGAAACGATATTTTCCATATCCTGCTATTTAAAAACTATATTTTAACTTCCACATTACATTCCTTCCCAACTGTGGCACATCTATGCCATAAAGGCTCCCACGGGTATAATAGGTATCCAGAAAATTATTACACCAAAGACTTGTCTCCACTTTTCCATACTTATAATGTATTCCGGCATTACATAAAATATTCCCTTTAATCCGGTAACCTTCATCTTTATACGGTTCTCCATCCTTGTATGCTGAAATTGCCATATTCTGGGAAGAATAACAAGATATGTTAGCATGACCCCATAAAGCCTGACGCCGATAAGAGAAAAGGCGTTTAGAGACTACCAGATTCATGGCTACGGCAGGAACAGCATCGACTTTATTGCCGGTTACACAATATTTGTGAGACTTAAGGACACGCTGATACGTTAAGTTCATCCGTACCTTTAGAGCCGTAGTTATATAAGACAGGCTATTCTCTATGCCAAATAACTCCAGGGAACCGGCATTGGAATATACCGGGGTATCTCCTTTCTCTTCTGCCACAGCCTTATCGTAGTAAATCAATCCACTCAACTTATTGTAATAGAGATTCCAGTCATACTCTAAATGGAACGAAGGAATATCCACATTAGCAGACAGTTGAAGGGCATCCAAATATTCAGGATCAAGGTCTTTGCTACCTCTATAAGTGGGAACGTGGTTGGCACGATAGAAGAAAGGAGCATCCACAAAAGCCCGCGTATATCCCGCCTTCAGGCTCCATCGGTTCATCTTATAAATAAAGGTTAAACGAGGAGAGAAAGCATGAAGTTTTTGACAATCGAAACGATGCTTATAGTCATATCGTACTCCCGCATTCATAATGAAATTGGGAGTAAAATAATGCTTGTCCTGGAGAAACAGCGAAAGAGAAAGCTCGTGCCCCAATGTAATCTGGCTGTTATGTTCGGCGAGGGTCATCACAATCCGGTCAAAGTTATCTCCCACGCATTCGTCAGAAGATTTCATTGTGTAATTTTCCATCTGGATGCCTGTAAGCAATGTTCCGTGAGAACTCTTAGGCTTTCCATAGGAATAGCTGCTCTTCACAGAAAAGCCATAGGTATATTCTCTCCAACTGTTTGTCTGGAAAAAGCCTTTTTTTGCCTGAATACTATCCAATATTTCGTCGGATGGAAAGTGGATTACAAACTTTTTCGAAGGAGGAAGACTGTCACCATCCACCTCGTAGTTGAGTTGTTCGTCTGCATCCACATAAAGACTTACATCCAGGGAGTAGTTTTTCCACTGGTTGCTATATTGTATCTCTCCCCTCCACGAAGAGCGGCCATGTCCCGGCTTCTGACCGTTGATGCGACGATATTTATCATACATATAGGGAGCCTTCACTGCCACATAGGTGTAAGGAGACTGCATCTTGGCATACTGGTGACCCAAAGAGAAATGCCAAGCATGGACTGAAAGCGCACCTTTACCCTTTCGCCGCAGTGAAGGAAGAC
>JAUUNK010000295.1 GCA_030844565.1 Bacteroides ovatus | reverse complement strand
TTTACAGTCAATCAATTATTTTCAAATTTTTATACACCATAGTCTCTCAAGAACTTAATCAAAAAAAAATGGAAAAGAAGAAATACATAAAGCCTATATTGGAATCAGAAGTTTTCATACCTCAAGAATATGTAGCTAGTTGTTATGATTATGATGCCCTTTTCTATTGTGAGAAAGGGAAAAAAGGCCAAGATGGGCACGGAGCCCCTTGTGCTACTACAACAGTTGAGGTAAGAGGTGCTCAAGCACAAGGATGGGAAACAGGAAACAAGACTGGAAATTCAATTTCTAATATTGATTTAAACGGTTTTAATTTGAATGAAGAACTTTCAATAGGAACTGTGATACCTTCTGTTAAATGGATAAGTGTAGATCCTAATGGAACAGGCACTTACTATCATTCAGGATCAGGAAAAATCACATCCAAAATTACTCAAATTATAGGCCGTCCAAATCATTCCTAAGTCCATTCAGTTTTTTCAATGCACTTTTTTATACTTCAATAAGAGAGTTTATAAAAAAATTATAGTTCCAGAGGAACTATGGTAAAAGAAAATTTGAAATAACTGATATATTGCGATTTAGCATTTATAATATCATTCTTTCATTTTCCTTTTCATTACACTAATACTTTGTAGCTCAAGCGATGTCCTGACTTAGTTCCTCTGGAACTCAACTCACGACTTTGCCTCAAGTCTTTTCTGATCTCCCTTCCCCCGGAACAGGAATCAAAAAAGAAAGAGATAGAATGAAAAAGAAAGTGTATGCAAAACCAACGCTTATCGGCGAGGAGTTTGTACCGAATGAATATGTGGCAGCGTGCGAAAATCCTACTTCTTATGTAGGTTATTGTGACATAAGTGGCATGGTATATTTGGATACAAATGAAAATCAACAATATGATCCGGGAATTGACAAATATGAATATTTCAATACTGCTTGCAATGAAAAATATGAATCTACAACAAAACCTCATATAAATGCTTTTGTTGTAAGACCGTTTGAACATAATGCAATCCCTGTTTTCAATTACAACAATGTTCATGTAACACAGCATATTGATGAAACATTGCATCACAATGTTTCTTAATATTTTAGTTACATAATCCTCAAGGAGATTCAAATCGCAATATCTCATTATTTCAGATATCTTTCTAACAAAGGAAAAAGGAAACGCTTTTCGAAGCGTATTCCTTTCCTTAATAAAAAGAATTTTTTAAAATAATTGAGATATGAAAAAGAAAAGTTATCAGAAACCTTTAATGGTTAGTGAAGAGTTTGTTCCACAAGAATATGTGGCAGCATGTAGTCCAGATATTAGCTGGCAACCTAAGCCTAATGCTACACCTTATTCAAGTGATTCACATTTTTGGATAGACAAAAACAATAATGGAATTTTAGACACCAATGAACAAATTAACTCCAATCGATATACATGCGACAACAGTGGTGCATTACCCAATGGTGAAAAAGGTCAATATGTTTTTGAAGACCCAAGTAAAGAACGCTTATTCGCTTATAAGACCAAAGGAAATTCTATCATTGTTTATAAACTAGATCAAATTATTATAGGTAATCATTCATGATAGTCTTGAGCTTTTAATGAAAATATTGGTTTTCCCTTATAACCTATCCAGTAGTTTTTTTAGCGAATAGGTTATAGGGAACCTTTAACTTTCACATTCACACGAGCTGTAATTATCTAAATCTTCACCCAGCATGATCAGTAATCATACAACTTACACAGCCCATTCTAATCACTTAACAATAGACTATTGTATAGCAACCGGGTATGGATGGTTAACATATACTTTATGGGGTAAATAATGAGAATACCATCATCTGTCTATCAAGCGAAACAATTTGTAAATAAGATATAAACAAACATTACTCCCTTGGAATCCCTGCAAGACATAAATCCTGTGGAACGGGCATTGGTGAACAAAGCCAATCAGAACCATGTCCCGATCACTGCCAACTTCGAGCTGACTCCTACCTGTACGCTCAACTGTGACATGTGCTTCATACACACCGAACGCAACGTGGTGGAACGGCACGGAGGATTGTTACCTTTGCAACAATGGCTCGACTGGGCGGAACAACTTCAGGACATGGGTACACTCTTCATCCTCCTCACCGGAGGTGAACCGATGCTCTACCCACACTTCAAGGAGCTGTACACCCGGCTGCGCGAAATGGGATTCATCCTAACTCTCAATACGAACGGCACACTTATCGACAACGAAATGGTACGCATCTTGCAGACCCACAAGCCGCGGCGGATAAACGTCACCTTGTATGGAAGCAGTAGAGAAACCTACGGACGCTTGTGCCACAATCCACAAGGATACACCCTGTGCGTGGAAGCCCTGAAACGGTTGAAAAAGGCAGGCATCGATGTGAAACTGAACGTAAGTATCGTACGAAAGAATGAAAAGGATTACGACGAGATCATCCGTCTGACCCGACAGCTGGACATTCCGGCAGAAGTTAACTCATACATGTTTCCCCTCTCCCGCCCCGAATGCGGAAGTCTGCGTAACATTCCAGCTGAAAGGCTGGATGCCGACAAGGCGGCCCGCATCGAGATGCAATATGTGGAGTACAAAAAAGGGAATGACATGGCACGATACATGCACAATTTAAAATATACGCTTGCCCTTGTGGAAGGAACCCAAGCCTGCTCTTTGGAGTGCAGAGCCGCCAAGAGTTCATGCTGGATCAACTGGCAAGGCATCCTCACCCCCTGTGTGATGATGGACCAGCCGGCCGTTAACCTAAAAAAGGTTCCGATGACAACCGCATGGCGGCTACTTTTAGAGGAAGCAAAGGAACTGGTATCCCATACCGAATGCGAGGGTTGCCACCTTCGTCCCGTATGCAATGTATGCTATGCCGCCGCACACTGTGAAAAGACAATCACCGGAAACATGGACTATCTTTGCCAGATGGCGAAAGCCAAAGAACAGATCATTATGGATTATCCCTCCGTAACACACTAAAAACCGAAGATTGTGAGACTGAATATCGGCCCGCTGACGATTGAATTGTCGGGAGTGACAGAACAGGAAATTCCTGTTAACAGCCGTCTGTTCCTCGACCGTAAACCCGCTGATAAAAGAGCAGACCGGCACTATACATTCCATTTTGTCGGCCGTCTGCCTTTGCCGTCCAACGACTGGCAGGCCATATTCCGACGCAACGACATCGTGATCTTCCGAAAGGAAGAACGGGAAACACGCCTGCTGGCTATAGGAAATCTGAACGCCTGCTATGCGCTCTATCAGGAAAAAGACGAAAGGAATGCCGACATCTATTTCATCGAAGGACTGAAAAGAGAACTGCAAACAGATACCCTGTTCATTTCCTGCCTTTGTCTGGAACGTCCTTTGTCTGCCCGGGGATGCTACATACTGCATTGTGCCTTTCTGGATTATCGTGGGCAAGCCATCCTGTTCAGCGGTCCCAGCGGCATTGGCAAATCAACACATGCCGCCCTGTGGTGCCGGCATATTCCCGACACCCGGGTACTCAATGGCGACCGTGCCCTGCTCTGTCCTGTTCCAAACGGCGGCTACGAGATAACGGGATGGCCTGTATGCGGTTCCAGCGGTATCTGCCACAATGAACGCCACCCGTTGAAGACCATCGTCTTCATCGAACAAGCACCCGATAACGCCATCCGTCCCCAGACAGTCTTGAAGCATTTCAAGGCTCTCTGCTCTCAGGTTACAATCAACTGGTGGAATCCGAAGCTCACTCGCAAAGCACTCGACGATCTGCTGGTTTTGACCGGACAGACAAGCATCAGCACCTATGCGTGCAACATGAATCCGGAAGCAGCCTTCACCCTACATCGGTATCTGACTGAACTGGGAATTATCCGATAAATGGAATACACCCCATTATGAAAGTTGTCGATACAAAAGAATACATATCCATGCTGCGTACCCTTATTGAGGAAGGAAAGCAGGTGAGCATGATCATTTCGGGCAGCAGCATGGCTCCATTCTTGATCCACGCAAGAGACCACATCTGCCTGGAAAGACCCTCCGGTGAACTCCGGAAAGGAGATATGGTGTTCTATCAGCGGAGCAACGGTGAATATGTCATGCACCGTATTTATAATGTTAAAAAAGAAGAATATTATCTTATCGGTGACGCCCAGACTGTCATCGAAGGCCCAATTCAGAGAGAACAGATTTTCGCCGTCGTCACCAAGGTGAAGCGGAAAGGGGAATGGATAGTTCCGGAAAATTTCCGGTGGAAATTCTTCGCCCACGTATGGCTGAACATAATTCCTTTACGCGAAACCATCATTAAAACATACCGCTTTTTCAAAAGATGAAAAGAACCAAAGAATTCATCAAACGAAACATAGCCGGAGAAATCGTACTGGTTCCTTCCGGACAGACCGCCCGGGAGTTCAACGGAATGGTCACCCTGACCGGAACAGGAGAATTTATCTGGGAGCATATCGAAGAGACAGAAAGCTTCAGCCATCTGGTACAGTTAATTCTGGAGGAATACGAAGTAGACAAGGACACCGCATCGCAAGATGCCGCAGGATTTATCATGCAGCTGCTGCAAGCCGGCATGGTCCGTCCCACGGGTATAAACTGGTGAACAGCAACCTGTTCAATTCAGATATGACAAACAAGACAATAAGAAATGTTAGAAGAAAGATCCGTTTTCTTCGCGAGAAGCGCCGGATCTGTAAAAAATGTTAGATCAAGTAAGTTCAAGACCCTATATTATCAGAGGATAATAAATGAACTTACATTTTATTCCCCATTACATCTGCCTGTGAAGGTCTATGTAATTTTAACTATAATAGGATAATGCAATAATATAAAGACAATGAGACTCAATCCTAATTTAATTCTTCGCCAAGTAGGTGGAGAATATATGATTGTCAACCCATTTTCAGAAGCCATGGATATGGCACAGGTCTATTCCATGAATGAGACAGCCGCCTGGTTATGGAAACAATTGGAGAACAAGGAATTCACGGCAGATGAAGCCGGAGCACTGCTGTGCAATGAATATGAAGTAAATAAAGATACAGCCCGGAACGATGCCAACGAGCTGTGCCGACAATGGTTAGAAACCGGTTTAGCCATAGAATAAGACAAAAAGATGATCTCAGCCCCATTACAAAAGGCTTTCATGCTTTTGCTAAGGCAAGGACTGTGGGACCGGCAGGAAGACTGTTCCGCCCTTTTTCCTCTGGATGAAAAGGAATGGAATGAAATTCACAGCATGGCAAGAAAACAAACCGTACAAGGCATTATTTACGACGGCATCCGCCTGTTGCCGGATGAAGCCGTACCTCCCCGGAAGGTATTACTTGGCTGGATGGTGGAAGTTGACACCTTGGAACGGGTGAACCGGCAACACGGGGAAACACTTAAAGGCCTGCAACAAATTTATGCACAGCCACCTTCTATCCCTCTCCTGTTGCTAAAAGGGATAGGG
>JAUUNK010000294.1 GCA_030844565.1 Bacteroides ovatus | reverse complement strand
CATACTCTTTATATGCAGGCTTTTCGCCACAAGTAGCAAGTTCGTAGTTCCAGCCTTTTGCCTTATTAAGTGACGAAAGACGCTTGGCAAATTCTATCATCTGATCGGGTGTCCACTCCCGATAATGCACATTGTTGCGAATGAGGTTGTTTTTAACCTTCTTGTATGATTCAATATCAGCAAAACTGAACACCAACTTCTCGGTATATCCGGCAAGTTGATCTCCAATGTTTTCGATTTTGCGTAACAAATCTTCCATGGAGATGCAATCTGTTAATATCAAAGGGTCAAAACGCCAAATGACATGACCTTTTCCGAGCTTATCTATTAATCGTTTGAATGTATCAATGCGCTTCTCCACAGAAGGCACTCCTTTCTCTAAGGCTTCAGTGACATAATCATTAAGCGTATACTGAACGTAGCAATTTATTTTTGGGGAATGTTGCTCTAGTTTATCCAAATGAGGAATTAACTTATCAGGGTTCTTGGACCAAAACACTATGAAGCGAGTATTCTGGTAGGAGACATAACTTTTCTTTCCATTGAACGGATTAGTCCATACAGAGTATCCTTTCTCTAATCTATGAAAGAACCAATCTGCATAGAAAGCTGGTATATCCGTGCTTCTACTTGCCGACACGATTTCTGGAACTTGAGCATCGGCCAAAGTCCCATTATTTAATGTGATTATTGTTTTTCCAAAAGCCATGGTTCTAACTGAAAATTTATATTGTTTTTACAATTAATATAATACTAACTATAGGAAAATTAGCCCTCTTTCGCTCGTCTTTCTTTCATCTTTTCCCATCCCGACATCTTCTTCGACAATGTACTGACTCCAGGAGGAAAATAAAGTGTGAAGACTTGGTAGAGGAATTCCGCAATATCAGCACGCTTCTTGCCCATAGTACCGAAGGTGGAGTAGATGAAGTACATCAGTTCGTGCTAGCTGTACGCTTCATTAGTTTTTATCACAAGGTAATGGTAATGTGATACTTAATTTTAGCTTACAAAGAAAGCATCAAATCTGCTAAAAGAACAGCCGTTTCCGGTTCATTTTTTGGTGCATCTTTAGGTTTCCATGCCACAATGAACCGTACAGATGCGGATTTTACCTTGTAACCTCTTTTTTCCCACTCTGATAATGTATCCTGCATTTTTGATGATACCTTTGCTACAGGTTCATCAGTCAATGGACTATATAAAAAGAAATCACTGTAAGTTAAAGAATCTCCCCCTCTCAATGTTAAAATCTCTTGTTTCCGCTCTTTGAAGAATCCCAAATTGACATCTTTGTGAGAGAGTTGTAGTACGACTTCTTCAGGCATATCATATTGTCGTTGGTCGATAAAATATTGGTCTGCACTTAAACAATTGAAGCAATCGCCATTCGTATGTATAAACAGCCGGTTTTTTGCACGGGTTATTCCTACGTAGTATCTACGCATCAGATGGACATCCTTTACATAACTGTCGGATACGAGCATATACACGTCGTCGAACTCTCTGCCTTTGGCCTTATGAATGGTTGATACCACAACATCAGCTCCTGATACATCGCAGAAGTCTTCCACTGACGACTCAAATACAAATTCTTTGAAGTCACTGAAATATTTTGTCTTGCTGGTTTGTTCAAACTGCTCTACACACCGCTTCACATACATCAAATTTTGGCTTCTGTCATAAGCAGAAAAAGTCGCATGCTTGGTTTCCTCCCATAGTTCTTCTGTAATTAATGGTGTTTTTATCCGTTTGTCTATATACCTCAGGAAATATCTCATTTCCGCTATGTTCCAAAAGCGTAAGCCCTCTATTGATTGTATCAGTTTGCTGCTTATGCCTTGTTTTCGCAAAAGAGCCATCAGGATAACAGCCTCTTCGTTTGTTTGAGTGAGCACACACGAAGTGCCTTTGTCTTTGTGTTGAAGTAAGTTTTCGACAAGCGGCTGATACATATACTTTGATTGATGGCGTGTCACTTCCACCCAACCTTCCTCTTTTCTCATGGAGATGATTGGCGTACTTTTTATCCTTTTATCGATGGTTTTTAAGAATCCGTTGGCAAAATCCACCGGATGGCGCGCGCTGCGGTAATTCTCAGTCATTTCGACGAATGTACTTCCGCTTTCTTGCGCAAGCCGATACATATAACTTGAATCAGAACCGCGGAATTCATAAATGTTTTGGTCATCGTCTCCTACTGCTATCACACGCATTTCCTCGTTGTTGGCCATCAGAGCCTTTACAAGTGCATGCTCTTCAGTTCCCATGTCCTGGGCCTCGTCTATGACCAGCACCGTCTTGCCAATTTTGTTTGGTTCTACTTCTCCTTGGCATATCATCTCGGCTGCCTTTGCAACGACATTTTTTGCATCTTCAAGATTTCCTATCCGTCCCAGGAGGTCGAAGCAATAGGAGTGGAATGTTTTTATCTCGACAAAATGGGCAGCGTTGCCTATTAACTTCATGAGTCTTTGTTTGAATTCCGTTGCAGCTGCTCTTGAAAATGTCAGCATCAGGAGTTGTTCATGTTTCACGTCTTCAAGTAGCAGAAGTGAGGCTAGTTTGTGGACCAATACTCGTGTTTTTCCACTACCAGGACCAGCTGCGACCACAATGCAACGTGAATCCTTATCGGAAATAATTTCCATTTGCCGTTTGGATAATTGCCCAAATAATTGATTATATTTCTGTGGCGTCAAGTTGCGTTGTATCTCGCTTACTCTGTCTCCTTTAAAATATTTTGTGACAAACTTCCTGTAGTCCATTTGGAAATAGTCTTGAACATATTGTAAGGCCGCATGGTAATCCTTCACCATCAGATTAGCATATTCGCCCACAATATGTACTTGCTGGATTTTCAACTTATAGAATTCGTTGAGCATCCGGTAGTCGTCTTGCTTGTATCTCGACTTGTTGTCCTTTATTCTTTGGATATTCATGGCGTTATAAAGCACGAGGAAGCCGCCTTCAAGTTTTAGCGCACCGATTTTCGACAAGTACAGAAGCGCTTCTTCCACGTCTTCCAATTGGATGTCATCAAGTCCGCCGAAAAGGGATTGAGTACTCGATTTTATTCGGTTCAGAAGTTCTATTACAGAGAATTGAATGGCCTTATCGGGGGCGTTTTCCTTTTCTGTATCTGAAGCTAACTTGTATAGCCATTCCACGGCAAAACGACTTATTTCCAATCGTTTCTCAAAACGCCTTATGGTCGATTCCAAATCTGCCTGGCGACTTATTTCCATATTACGGACCGCATCTTCTTTCTTACGGGTATAGCCCTTGACGGTGAGGAAATAGAGTAGTGTCCGGATGTCTTTTTCTCTGGATGTACTGATTCCGTGGTTCATGGCATTTTCATTCAGTTGTTTGCATGATATGCGTAAAGCCCCGTCAGGGATATGGTTGAGGATGTATTGTTCGAGTTTTGCAAAACGGTCGAGTAGTGTTTGCGACTTTCGTTCCGAGTCGCCTACATCCAGCAAATAGGCGGATATATCTTTGCTGTCTGCCAATATGCCTTCCTGCCGCATGCGTTGCACTGCGGATATAACTTCTCTTTTGCTTAGCCCTAAGATGTCTGCCAGATAGTCAATCCGTGATTCAGCTTCCGAATCCTGAGCCTTGGCAATGTGCTTTTGGGATATCAATGACTTGATGATGCGGACTGCCTTTTCTATTTCATCACTGCCAAAGAGTAGTGATGCTGATATGCGTTTTCTTGCTTCGTCTATATTCTTCACTGTGATTCCTGTGGCATATACATGAGGTACATTATTTCCTCTTACCAAGTATCCGCTTTGTTCCAAAGCCGCTAGTGCCGTTCGTACACGGGTTTCAATGTCAGATACCGAATCGTCCCATCCTGCTTGCCGGGCAATTTCCAATGCAGAACAGTTGACTTTCATGTGCTGTCTGGTAAGGTCTTTGACGGCTTTCCATACCTGCTGTATTTCACTAATGCTGAGTTTCGTTTGGTTTAGCAATATAAAATGCTTGTCCAGGTCATTGTCACTATAAAGCACATAACAACGTGCGTTGAGACCGGGGTCACGACCTGCCCTGCCTGCTTCTTGAACATAGTTTTCCAGAGAGTCGGAAATATCATAATGTACCACGAGACCTACATCTTTCTTATCGACTCCCATACCAAATGCAGATGTGGCCACGATGATGTGTGCCTGATCGTTCATGAAGGCATCCTGGTTGGCAATTTTTTCATCAGCTTCCATCTTGCCATTGAAAGGCAGTGCCTTGTAACCGTCGCGGGTCAATTTCCCAGCCAGCTCCTTTGTTCGTTTAGTACGTGATACGTAAACAATTGTCGGGCAATCGGATTCTGCAACAAGTTTTCTCAGCTTTAAATACTTGTCATTGTCACTCTCTACATGTATGACGGAATAGTGCAGATTTGTTCTTGAGGCTGTTGATGCGAATAACTCTAGGTTCAAGTCCAAGGTTTGCTTGAAATAGTCACATATATCTTGTATCACTTTCTGCTTTGCTGTAGCCGTGAAACAAGATACAGGTATCGGGGTTTTACATTTTTTCTTTTGCTGGTATTTTTGGATGAATTTGCCAATGTAGAGATAGTCAACCCTGAAATCTTGCCCCCATGAGGAAAAGCAGTGCGCTTCATCTATCACAAACCTTACAACGTGGCGCGCCATCAATATTTTCTCGATTGTTTTTGAACGGAGCATTTCGGGAGATATATATAGCAGTGAAACTTCTCCGTCTTGTACTCTTTGTATGGACAGTGACCTTGTGATGGGGTCTAACATTCCATTTATGGTTACGGCATCCGTGATACCTCTGTCAGCAAGGCTATCTACCTGGTCTTTCATCAGGGACTGCAAGGGGGAAATGACAACCGTAAGCCCGTGCACGGAGCGTCCTGCCATGAGTGCCGGCAATTGGAAAGTAAGTGATTTGCCGCCACCGGTAGGAAATATTGCCAGCAGCGATTTGCCTTTCACCGCAGCTTGGGCTGCTCGTTCTTGGAGTGGTTCTCCTTCGTATGTTCGGAAATGTTCATATCCAAAAAATGTTTTTAGGTTGTGGTGTACATTCAATTGCGTATGGCAGTAGCGGCAACCTTCCCGACAATTAGTATGGCGCAAGAGTTTTACAATAAATTCCACTTCCGGATAATTGTAAAGTACCCATCCGGGAGTGATGGAACGATAATCGGTGGTATCAATCAGAGCCAAGGCGTATGCCAATCCGCATGGATATTGTTTGATAAGCATGTCAAGATCAGTATGTTGGCAAATCTTTTCTGTATAAAGTTCTTTGATAAGTTCTGGTATCCCTTCATGGATATACTCCGCACATACCATGCTGAGAAATCCCTCAAATTCCTTTTTGTCCTTCAGCAACGATGCGAATAATATACGCTTCTTCTTCGGTAATGAATTCCAGCGTGCTATTTCGTCCAGTAATAAATCTTTTGCTTTCTTGCAATCGTTCACCGGATTGTTCATCTGTTCGCTGATCAGCTTGTCATCTTTCACAAGCCTATGGTAAGG
>JAUUNK010000293.1 GCA_030844565.1 Bacteroides ovatus | reverse complement strand
GTAAGCAAAGGTAGCTAATTTTAAAACTTAACAACCAGAAATTTCCGCTGAGCCCAAAAATTCCTTTTTTTTAATCAATAAAATGAAGATTTTTATAATAAAAAAGGCTTTGAAAACAGCATCAAACCACTGATTATCAAAGCCTTTTTCTTTTGTCGGGGTAGCGGGATTCGAACCCACGACCCCCTGCTCCCAAAGCAGGTGCGCTAACCGGACTGCGCTACACCCCGCTATTACAAGGATAGCTCTTTTTTCAAAAGCGGTGCAAAGATAGAGAGTATTTTTGAATAAACAATACTCGAACGCATTTTTTTTCTTTTGATAAGTTTGCTATATACCCAAAAAAGATGTAACCATGGCGTTATTCTATCTTTAAATAATATTCTCTGGTGAGCGCAATATATTCGGGACTGTATTGATGACGCGATATTTCTGTCAGTAGCACCTCTTCCTGACATTCCTGCTGCTGGAAGGTAAAGGTCAGCAAAGTTCTTTTGGGTTCTCCTCCCGGCTTGGTAATCACCAAAAGTTGCCTGTTGAGGTATAAGCCGCAGGTAGATGCCAACCCCTTTACTTTTTCCACCACATTCATGGGAATCACTATTGTAAGTTTTCCATTTTCAGGAGAAAGCAAATCGACACTTCCTCTCAATAGTTCTTCATAAGTCAACGTAATGGCATGGCGTGCCGTGGCGCGTTGTTCGTCCGGACACTCCAACGAGTCTATAAAATAAGGTGGATTGGAAACAATTACATCAAACTTCTTATCGGACCGGTAATTCCGAAAATCAGCTTGTACTACTTCTACCCTATCCTTCCATGGTGAGCGGTTTACATTTTCACGGGCCTGCAGGACTGCTGTTTCATCTATTTCAAGAGCAACCACAGAAGAATTGGCAGAGCTACGCTGTGCCAGCATCAAAGCTACCAGTCCCGTTCCCGTACCGATGTCGAGTATGTGGTGAGCCTCTTCTACTTGTGCCCACGCTCCCAGCAAGACGCCATCCGTACCGACTTTCATGGCACATTTATCGTGCCACACTGTAAATTGTTTAAATTGAAAATATGGGTTAGCCATTACTATTTATTTACTAGAGGGACCAAAAATAAATAATTATTATGAATAAAATTACGTATAAAGCCATTATTTGGCATTGTTTTTGTGTTTTTATGTCACAGGTGCTTTATTATTAACGAGAATCAATTAACTTTGCAAACGATTTATGCCTGTTTGTATGACATAAACTAATTTAAACGAAAAATGAAAGAAAGATTTTTAATGGAAGATACGGATGACAATACTTTCTCGCTGATAGCTGATTTCGAAGGTAATGAAGAGCAAATATTGGATGTGAAAGTAAAAGCAGGAGAGACACTTCCCGTGCTGCCACTTCGCAATATGGTGCTGTTTCCGGGGGTATTTATGCCTATTTCCATAGGACGGAGATCTTCCCTGAAATTGGTACGCGAAGCGGATAAGAAACAGACAAATGTTGCAGTCGTATGCCAGAAAATGCCTCAGGTGGACGAACCGGCTTTTGAGGACTTGCACACAATCGGAACAGTAGGAAGAATTGTACGCATATTAACTATGCCCGATCAGACGACTACAGTCATTCTTCAAGGCATGAAACGCCTGAAACTGAAGAATATAACCGAGACAGAACCTTATCTGAGAGGAGAAGTAGAAATATTAGACGAAGAGATACCAGATAAAAAGGATAAAGAATTTCAGGCACTTGTGGAGACTTGTAAGGATTTGGCGATACGTTATACTACCGTTTCCGAAACAATGCCGCAAGAGTCTATATTCGCTCTGAGAAATATTACCAACCACATGTTGTTGGTGGATTTTATCTGCTCTACTCTGCCTTTTAAGAAAGACGAAAAGATCGAATTACTACGTATCAATTCGCTGAGAGACCGTACATACCATCTGCTGGAAATGCTGAACCGGGAGGTGCAACTTGCTGATCTGAAAGCTTCTATCCAAATGCGCGCCCGTGAAGATATTGACCAGCAGCAACGCGAATACTTCTTGCAGCAGCAGATAAAAACCATTCAAGACGAGCTGGGTGGAAGCGGGCAAGAACAGGAAATTGAGGAAATGCGCCAAAAAGCGGAGAAAATGAAATGGAATGAAGAAGTGAAAGCTACTTTCCTGAAAGAACTGGCTAAGCTGGAACGTACACATCCCCAATCTCCGGACTACAGTGTGCAGCTCAATTATCTGCAAACCATGCTCAACCTGCCGTGGGGTGTCTATACCACCGATAATCTCAATCTGAAAAATGCGGAAAAAACACTGAATAAAGACCATTACGGACTCGAAAAGGTGAAAGAACGTATTTTGGAACATCTGGCGGTGCTGAAACTGAAAGGTGACATGAAGTCGCCCATCATTTGTCTGTATGGTCCTCCGGGAGTAGGAAAAACATCCTTAGGCAAATCGATTGCAGCCGCTTTGAAAAGAAAATATATTCGTATGTCTTTAGGAGGCGTGCATGATGAAGCCGAAATTCGTGGACATCGCAAAACTTATATCGGAGCCATGCCGGGTCGTATCATCAAGAGTCTGATTAAGGCAGGTTCGTCTAACCCCGTATTCATACTGGATGAGATTGACAAGGTGAGTTCGGATCGGCAGGGAGACCCGTCTTCCGCATTGCTGGAAGTGCTGGACCCGGAACAAAATACTGCTTTTCACGATAACTTCCTGGATGTGGACTATGACTTGTCTAAGGTGCTGTTTATTGCTACCGCCAACAATCTGAATACAATTCCCGGTCCATTGCTCGACCGTATGGAATTGATTGAAGTAAGCGGATATATAACAGAAGAAAAGATAGAAATCGCCCGCAAGCATCTGGTTCCGAAAGAACTGGAAGCAAACGGTATGAAGAAGACAGATATTAAACTTCCCAAGGATACTTTGGAAGCTATCATTGAATCTTATACAAGAGAGAGCGGTGTACGCGAACTGGAAAAGAAAATCGGAAAGATTCTTCGCAAATCAGCACGCCAGTATGCTACCGACGGGTATTTTGCTAAAACTGAAATCAAGCCTTCAGATTTGTACGAGTTTTTAGGTGCTCCGGAATATACCCGTGATAAATATCAAGGGAATGACTATGCAGGAGTGGTCACCGGTCTGGCATGGACAGCCGTAGGCGGAGAAATTCTGTTCGTCGAGACCAGTCTGAGCCGTGGTAAAGGTGGACATCTGACATTAACCGGTAATCTGGGAGATGTTATGAAGGAGTCGGCCATGCTGGCTCTGGAATACATAAAAGCGCATGCAACCCTACTCAATCTGGATGAAGATATTTTTGAGAACTGGAACATACATGTCCATGTACCTGAAGGAGCAATACCTAAAGACGGTCCTTCAGCAGGTATCACAATGGCTACTTCCCTCGCTTCGGCATTGACACAGCGAAAAGTAAAAGCTAATCTGGCTATGACAGGCGAAATAACTCTTCGAGGTAAAGTGCTTCCGGTAGGTGGAATCAAAGAAAAAATTCTGGCTGCCAAGCGTGCAGGAATCAAAGAGATTATCATGAGTACTGAAAACCAGAAAAATATCGATGAAATTCCTGACATGTATCTGAAAGGATTGACATTCCATTACGTTAACGATATAAAAGAAGTGTTTGCCATCGCTCTGACTAATGAGCAAGTAGCAGACCCTATTGACTTGTCCGTAAAGAAATCCTGTAAGGAATGACATTTGAACTACAATATACAGACACAAAAAGTAATGCCCGTGCCGGTCTGATTACAACAGACCACGGGCAGATACAGACTCCTATCTTTATGCCTGTGGGAACACTAGGCACAGTGAAAGGAGTACATGTGACCGAGTTGAAAGAAGATATAAAAGCACAGATTATTCTGGGAAACACTTATCATCTATATTTACGCCCCGGTCTGGATGTGCTCGAAAAAGCCGGAGGACTTCATCGGTTTAATGGATTCGACCGCCCTATGCTTACTGACAGTGGAGGATTTCAAGTGTTCTCGTTGGCAGGAATCCGAAAGTTACGGGAAGAGGGAGCCGAGTTCCGTTCGCATATCGACGGCAGCAAGCATATCTTTACCCCGGAAAAGGTAATGGATATTGAACGGATTATCGGAGCAGACATTATGATGGCTTTCGATGAATGTCCCCCGGGAGATTCTGATTACGCGTATGCCAAAAAGTCACTCGGACTGACACACCGCTGGCTCGACCGCTGCATTCAACGATTCAATGAAACGGAGCCCAAATATGGCTATCAACAGTCTTTGTTTCCTATTGTACAAGGATGTGTCTATCCGGATTTGCGTAAACAATCAGCCGAATTCGTCGCTTCGAAAGGAGCCGACGGAAATGCTATCGGAGGGTTGGCTGTAGGAGAACCGGTAGACAAAATGTATGAAATGATAGAATTGGTGAACGAAATTCTTCCCAAAGATAAACCGCGTTATCTGATGGGGGTTGGCACTCCGGTAAATATCCTCGAAGGTATCGAACGTGGCGTGGATATGTTTGATTGTGTGATGCCCACCCGTAACGGACGAAACGGAATGCTTTTTACCAAAGAAGGTATCATGAACATGCGTAATAAGAAATGGGAAACGGACTTCTCTCCTATCGAAGCTGACGGGGCGTCGTATGTGGATACTCTCTATAGCCGGGCTTATTTGCGTCATCTATTTCATGCACAGGAACTACTGGCTATGCAAATTGCCTCTATCCATAACTTGGCATTCTATTTATGGCTCGTGGGTGAAGCGCGTAAACACATCATTGCAGGGGATTTCTCGACCTGGAAACCTATGATGGTAAAGAAGGTGTCAACAAGATTATAAAAAATGAAAAGCAATCGATTTATAAAACGGCTCGACTGGTATATCATCAAGAAATTCTTGGGGACATACGTTTTTGCTATTGCATTAATCATCTCCATTGCAGTAGTATTCGACTTCAACGAGAAGATGGATAAATTGATGGAGCATGAGGCGCCATGGAGTAAAATTATCCTGGACTACTACATGAATTTTATTCCCTATTTTGCCAACCTTTTCAGCCCTCTTTTTGTCTTTATTGCCGTTATCTTTTTTACCTCCAAATTAGCGGAGAATTCAGAAATCATTGCTATGTTCTCCACAGGCATGAGTTTTAAACGCATGATGCGTCCTTATATGATTTCTGCTGCTATCATTGCACTTTCCACTTTTGCGCTGGGTTCATATATTATCCCAAAAGGAAGTGTCACCCGACTTAACTTTGAAGACAAATATATCAAAAAGAAAAAAGTTAATTCAGTACGTAATGTACAACTTGAGGTGGATAGTGGAGTAATAGCTTATATAGATAACTACCAGGACTATAACAAGACCGGAAACCGCTTTTCATTAGATAAGTTCGTGAATAAGAAATTGGTCTCCCATCTGACTGCCCGCCGGATTACTTATGATACGACCGGAGTGAACAAGTGGGTTATTCACGATTACATGATACGCCAATTAGATGGACTAAAAGAGAGCATTATCCGGGGCGACCGCGTTGAATCCATCATAAATATGGATCCATCGGACTTTCTTATT
>JAUUNK010000028.1 GCA_030844565.1 Bacteroides ovatus | reverse complement strand
TAGGATGACTGGATTTAAAGCGCGCTCGGTGATTGGGGGGTATTGGATGCAGGTGTTGATGGATAAACTATTAAGCAATAGTGGACAGGAGTATTGATGTTACTTCAATTTACTGATATGAATCGGTTTAATATATTTAACAACTTTCCGTATGATGAAATGTCATACGGGCAATAATTTATTTGCTATGAGAAAAAAAGAACAAATGTTTTGGTTTTTAGGCCATAATAAAATGTGGCGTATTCCAATTTGTATGGCTGCTTTTTCCATATTATCGAGTTCTTACAGCTATGCCGCTGTGAATGTTGGGGATGATGCGCTTACAGTAAACTCTGTCCAGCAACAACGCACGGTAAAGGGGCTGGTTGTGGACGTGAATGGAGAGCCGATTATCGGTGTCAACGTGAAAGAGCTTGGTGGCGGTGTCGGCACCATCACTGACATTAACGGTGAATTCTCCTTGAAAGTTGCGCCTAAGGCAACTTTGGAAATCTCCTTCATGGGATACAAGACGCAAAAGATTGTCGTAGGAGAATCTAATTCCCTTAAAGTGGTTATGCAAGAAGATATGCAAGTACTGGATGAGGTCGTTGTTACTGGTTTCGGTATGTCACAAAAGAAAGCAACCCTCACCGGTGCTGTATCTTCGGTAAAATCAGAAGAAATCTCCCGTTCGTCGGCAGTGACGGCAGGTGGAGCGTTGGTTGGTAAAATAGCCGGTGTCAATAGCCGCCAACAAGATGGACGCCCCGGTGCAGAGACGGCTTTGCAGATTCGTAACATGGGTACTCCGCTATTTGTAATTGACGGTATCATTTCTGATACAGGGCAGTTCAGCCAGATGGATTTTAACGACATCGAGTCTGTTTCTGTATTGAAAGATGCTTCGGCAGCTTTGTATGGTGTGCGTGCAGCAAATGGTGTAGTGGTGGTAACTACCAAAAAAGGAAACCGAAATGCAAAGAACACTGTTTCTGTCAATGCTTACTACGGATGGCAGAAAAACTCCCGGTTCATCAGCCCTGCCAAGGTGAAAGATTATGTTCATGCCTATGTTGCTGCCGAAACATTCTCGGGACGTACCGAAGGAAACCGTCGTTATAGTAAAGAAGAATACGACAAGTGGATGGCAGGAAGCGATGCCAAACATCAAGGCTGGGATTGGGGAGACTATATTTGGGTAACTGCTCCGCAGTATTACCTCAATACAAACTTCTCGGGTGGTACCGACAAGGCTAACTATTATGTAGCCGTATCCCATATCAATCAGGATGCTACGATACGTAACTATGGTGGTTTCCGACGTACCAACATCCAAATGAACATTGAAATGAATGTAAATGAGAGGTTCAAAATTGGTGCTAACATAAATGGTCGAGTAGAAGACCGCCGTCATCCGGGTGTACCGGGCGGTGACGATACTTGGTTGCCGCGTTTTGCCACCATGAAGAATCAGCCCACCAAGCGTCCTTATGCAAATGATAATCCAAAGTACCCGCAATTGGTATCAGACCAGCCGGAAACAAACTTTGCTTTATTGAATTATGCCACAACAGGTAGAGTGTCGGATGTATGGCAGGTGATTCAAATGAACGGTACTGCCGAATATGAGATACTGAAAGGTTTGAAGTTCAAAGGTATGTTAGGTTATTATTATGCAGCGAACGAACTGGATAATCAAGAGTATACCTACGAATTGTATGAGTACAATGAGAAAAACGATGAATATATGGTCACAAACCGGATGCAGAATCCTTACCGCGAACGTAACCGCGAAAAGGTTCAAGACCAGTTTGCCAATTTCCAATTGAACTTCAACCGTACTTTCGGACAGCACTCCATCAATGCAGTAGCAGGTTTTGAAGCCAGCCAGCGCAAACGCCCCAAAACGTGGATTCACTCTACGCCTGTGTCCAATGCCATGAATCTGATTCGTTTGAAAGAAATCGTAGAATTCAATGATGATGGTAACAGAACAGAAGCCCGTATGGGATACTTAGGTCGTATCAACTATGACTATGGAGGCAAATACTTGGTAGAACTTATCGGTCGCTGGGATGGTTCATGGAAGTTCCGTCCGGACAACCGTTGGGGATTCTTCCCGTCAGCATCTTTGGGATGGCGTGTGTCAGAAGAAAATTTCTGGAAAGAAAGTAAAGTAGGTGACATCGTGACTAACTTCAAATTGCGTGGTTCTTACGGTGAAGTCGGTGATGACGCTGTTTCTGATTATTCTGCTTTTGATTATCTGCCGGGCTACAATTATAATGGCGGTGGAGCTGTGCTGGATGGAAACTGGGTGGTAGGTACTTCTACTCGCGGCTTGCCCAACCAGACATTATCCTGGATGACCGCCAAGATTCTTGATATTGGTGTAGACTTAGGTTTCTTAAACAATCGGTTGAACTTCTCACTGGATTATTTCCGTCGTGTTCGTGATGGTATTCCTGAGTCACGTTATGACGTATTGATTCCGAACGAAGTAGGCTTCGGCTTGCCCAAAGAGAACTTGAAGTCGGATATGCACAGAGGTTTTGACGCCTCCTTGAACTGGACCGACCATATCAACGACTTTAATTACAGTGTAGGAGCCAATATCACTTATTCCCGTTTCTGGGATTGGGAGCAATACAAACCTCGCTTCAGCAACTCATGGGACCAATATCGTAATAGCATTTGGCACCGCGTAGGCTACGTAAACTGGGGCTATGAAGCCGTGGGACGTTTTGAAAGCTGGGAACAGATTGCCAATTACGCCATTGATAATGATAGAAGGGGAAACCGTACAGTAGTTCCGGGCGACATCATGTATAAAGACCAGAACAAAGACGGAGTGATTAACTATCTGGACGAACGTCCTATCGGCTACCGCGTAGACAGCACGCCCACGTTGAACTTCGGTATCAACATCTCGGCTTCATGGAAAGGATTCGACCTGGGTATGGACTGGACAGGTTCGGGTATGACTTCCTGGAACCAGTGTTACGAAACCGCCCGTCCCTTCCAAAACGATGGTAACAGCCCCGACGAAGTGTTGAAAGACGCTTGGCATATATCTGATATATGGGATGCAAACAGTGCATTGATTTCCGGAAAGTATCCGATGCTTCGATTGAATTCGGATGAGACCAGCGCTTATGACAAGAGCTCTTTCTGGTTGCACAACGTAACTTACTTGAAATTGCGTAATCTGGAATTGGGATACACATTGCCCAAAAACTGGTTGAACCGGACAGGCATCAGCAACCTGAGAGTTTTTGTTTCAGGAACGAACCTGCTGACCATCTCCAACTTGTCGGTTATGGACCCCGAATGTGCATCTGATAACGGTTTGGACTATCCGCCGATGCGAGTAATAAATCTTGGTGTAAACCTCAAATTTTAAGTAAACGATGAAAAAAAGATTTTTATATGCAGTAACAATAACTGTAGCGTCATTATTCAGCGCATGTAGTGGTTTCCTGGACACCACACCTGACACTCTGCTTACTCAGGATCAGACTTTCGGAGACCCTACGCTAGTGAAGTCTGTATTGGCAAATTTCTATGGACGAATTACGTTTGGCCAGCGCATCGATAACTGGGATGAGTGGACCATGCTCGACGAAGTTATCCACTATGATACAAATGGCGACGAGAATATCGACCGTAACAAATGGCGCCCGTATGATTATACCTTATTACATGATTTGAACCAGTTCCTGCAAGGTATCCAGGAATCGAAGGCAGTAGACGAAAGCACTAAAACCGCTTATATGGGTGAGGTTCGCTATATTCGTGCATGGTTGTATTTCTGCATGGGACGTAGCCTCGGCGGTGTTCCCATCATCGGCGACCAGGTATTCGATTATACTCCCGGTATGGACATCACTACTTTGCAAACTCCTCGTTCTAAAGAAGTTGAGCTTTATGACTATGTGATTTCCGAATGTAAGGAAGCAGCAAAGATGCTTTCCACGAGCACTAATAAGAACTCTAGCCGTGCTAACTATTGGGTAGCTAAAATGCTGCAAGCCCGCGCTGCCATCACAGCCGCTTCTCTTGCCACTTATAACACTCCCGAAAATCACCCGCAATTGCGCACTCCGGGTGGAGAAGTAGGTATTCCCGCTTCTAAAGCCGCGGAATATTATACCATCGCTTTGGAGGCAGCCAAGGATGTCATAGAAAACGGTCCCTACAAACTGATGCTTGCCAACGAAAACACTCCGAAAGCATACGCGGATAATTTCTACAAAGCAGTTTGCCAGAAAGATGGTAATACGGAAGTTATCTGGACGCGCGACTACGTTTCTCCCGGACAGACTCACGGTTTCACCCAAGGGAACTTGCCGAAAAGTATAGAACAAGATACGGGAAGCGACCGCTTATCCGTCCTGTTGAATCTGGTGGAAGCCTTCGAACCGATAAACGCTTCGGCAGAACAACAAGGAACCAACGTGCCTTTTGAAGTCGGTAGCCTAGACAATCCCAAGTTCTTTGATGACCCCACAGAGCTTTTTATGAAACGTGACGCCCGCTTGATGGGTTCCATTATCGTTCCCGGTGCTACGTTCGACGGTAAAGTCATTGAACTGCAGGCAGGACAATTGAACAAGAAAGACGGAAGATGGGTAGAAAAAACCTCGGACCGCAATTCATTTGATGAACAAGGAAATCTGATTACTGCCAACAATGGTCCTTACGGCGGCAACGCACGTGAAATCAACCGTACCGGTTTCTATGTTCGCAAATACCTGGATGCCACTCCTTCGGCCGGTACCATCGGACGCGGTTCGGAAATGTGGAATGTATATTTCCGTCTTTCCGAGGCTTATCTGATTGCGGCAGAAGCAAGCTGGGAATTGTCTCGCAGCAACACAGATAAAGAAGCATTGAAATACATCAATGCCGTTCGTAAACGTGCCGGTATTTCAGAACTGGCTACTATCGACCACGAGAAGATTATGCATGAATACCGCGTTGAGTTTGCTTTCGAAGGCCACCGTTGGTGGACACTGAAACGCTGGATGGAAGCAGCCAAGGTGTGGACAGGCGACCCCAACACACGTAGTTCTCAACGCTTAGGCTTGTGGCCGTTCAAGGTAGTGGCACCGGGCGATGAGAACAATGGCAAATGGGTGTTTGTAGAAAAGAACATGCAAGATTTGAACTTGTGGCGTCGTCCGCTGAAATGCACTGATACCCAGTATTACTCTGAAATTGATAATGGATGGATCAACAACAATCCTAAATTAGTGAAGAATCCCTATCAATAACTCTAAAAGAAAAATGAAATGAAAACAATATACAGTATTTTCTCTACTATTGTTTTGGCAGCCCTGGTGCTGACAGGATGTATGAAGGATAATTATGATGAGCCTACTTCTTTTATCAAAGGACGCGTGGTATATAAAGGAGAACCCCTGCAGCTACGTGGAAACGAGGCGGTAAGATTGCAATTATACCAACGCGGCTATGCCAAGCACGACCCGGTAGACGTATTTGTCAACCAAAACGGAGAATTCTCCGTTTGCATCTTCGACGGGCAATATCAGCTGATTACTAAAGCTGGCAATGGTCCCTGGAGCAGCGAAGGACGCGATACGATTGAGGTGAACCTCCACGGTACGGCTGTGCAGGATGTAGAAGTGACACCTTATTATTTAGTAGAAGATGCAAGAATGACTTTGAATGGAAATAAAGTAGATGCATCTTTTACAGTGAACAAGATAGCAGGCACGGGTATCGACCGCGTATTCATCCTCTTAAGTACCACTCAGTATATCAGCGATGCTGAACATAACGTAGATCGTTATGATGAGACAGACAATCTGGGCGAATACGATGAAACTGGCAAAGTCTATAGTTTTACAACCAGAGACTACACAGATAACAATATGTTCCAAACAGCTTTGAAGAGAGGAACATTGTTCGGTCGAATTTGTTTATGGCCTAGAGACTCGGACCAAGGAATATATTCTAAAGTATTCCGTCTCAAGTAAGACATCCTTCTCAAACAGTAGATTCACACGCAACAGTATCGAATCTACTGTTTTTTTTAAAGTTTCGTAAACGCTGGGTTGCATAAAACAGCCCTACCAAAAGATCATTGTTGCCAAGAAATAGATATACATAACTCAAATTAGTTAACATCACAAAAAAATCGTATAGTATAAAGACGTGACAGTAATTCTTGGAGGAATGATTAATCTGAGTAAATTCCTCTGCTCTAAGTCTAGCCAAAACTGATATTTCTTGAAAACAATTTCTTCATTTCTTGCCAATAATCCTTCTCGTATCTTCCTATTATTGGGAAAAGAAACCAATTTAGAGAATAAAATGGAGTATCTGCGTCCTAAATGAATAGGAAAGTCCCCTTAATTAAAAAGGATAAAATGTTTTTGTATATAGATATGTGATATATAAAAGATTGAATTTAGATATTTCCTCTTTCAATAGGTTCGTGTCTCTTCAATTTATAAAGATTAAGGATTATTCCTCAATCTTTTAGATTTTAATAAAATTGGGATACGCTTACTTCTTGTTAAAACAAGGTCAGAAATAGAAGTTAAAAATGCTCTGTTTATAATATTCTCTTTAAGTTATAGAATATATCCTCTTTTTCAGGATGGCTACACCATACAGCTCGGATAGCTACACCATCCCGTCTAAAGGGTGACGCTATCCTATACACATAGCTACACCATCCGGAAAACATGTTAATCAGAGTGTAATGAAGAAAAAAATTACATAATAAAGGTAACTATATATTTATATTATCATACAATTTGAATATCTTCCAGGACTCATACACGTGTTTCAGTAACCTACTTTGCTATTTCTTTTTCTTTATTCCATAATTTTCCACATTATCTCAGTACTGGTTGAATCGACGGCAGTCGGTCACAGAAACCAAGACAATTTAAGAACTGTCCATATTATGACATTAATCATTAAGTTGTCGTTCTTATAGTATGATTTTTTAAACATGTAGAATAATTTCTTATAGAATAGCAAACTTTATCATGCCTGATCCAGAAATAATAGAGTTATTGAAGAGAGAATAAATTCTTCAAAAAAGCCTCGAGAAATGCTTGAATTACAATACAAATACGACACTATACAAGAGAACACCCAGATAATCAACGGCTTACATTAAGGGTATGCGGTTTGGACAGGACCCGCAGAACCAACTCTGCACCGACGACTTTGCTGGGCACTGGGCACATAATGCTAACTTGTCCGTAAAAGCTATTGTTGGGATAGCTGGATATAGTGAGATGGCCCGCCTTCTTGGTTTTTGTGATATAGCCGATAAATATGCAGCCATAGCTAAAAGGATGTCGATGAAATGGGAGGAAATGGCAAATGAAGGCGATCACTACCGCCTTGCTTTTGACCGGTCTAACACTTGGAGTCAGAAGTACAATATGGTATGGGATAAGATGTGGAGTTTGAATCTTTTTTCCAATAGCGTGAGGAATAAAGAAATCAATTATTATTTGACTAAACAAAATCTTTATGGTTTACCACTCGATTCTCGGAAAGATTATACAAAGTCTGACTGGATTATGTGGACGGCAGCTATGTCTTCCGATAGAGCAACTTTTGAAGAATTTGTAGTTCCTCTCTATAAATACATCAATGAGACAACTTCCCGTGTACCTATTAGCGACTGGCATGATACCAAGACTGGTAAGATGACCGGATTTAAAGCGCGTTCGGTGATTGGGGGGTATTGGATGAAAGTTTTGATGGATAAAATCATGGATAATTAGCAAATATGTCAATTAATATTTTACCTCTAAAATCGTATTTATTATGAAAATGAAAAGTAGTGCAAAAATCATGCGTGAGCACATTAAATATGTGGTGCTAGCCGTGATTGGTCTTTGCTTCGTCAGCTGCAAAGATGATGATGTAGCAGTAGGAAATTTCGATCCTAGCAAGCCTGTCGTAATTTCAGATTTTAATCCTAAAGAAGGAGGGTTAGGCACTCGAATGCTTCTATATGGAGAAAATTTCGGGAGCGATGTTTCCAAAATTAAAGTGACTATTGGCGGACAATCTGCTAAAGTTATTGGTACACAAGGTAAAAGTCTTTATTGTGTAGTGCCAGCTAAAGCCTATGATGGAGATATACAGTTGAGCATAGTCAATGAAGAAGGAGAAGAAGTTGCAAATGCTCAGGCCCAGGAAAAGTTTGTTTACAAGAAAAAGATGCTTGTAACTACATTCTTAGGTACTATGTATGATGGTAACACCAAATATGACCTGAAGGATGGACCGTTTGATGATTGTGGTGGGTTTGGAGGTTCTGTATGGTTGTCGTTTGACCCTAAAAATCATAATCATTTATATCTGGTGGGAGAACAACATCCTACTCGCCTGATTGATTTTGAGAAAGAGTATGTAAGTACCGTATATAGCGGTTTGAGTAAAGTACGTACTATTTGTTGGACACACCAAGCGGATAGTATGATTATTACAAATGACCAAGGGAATGTGGATAGACCTAATAACTATGTGCTTACCCGTGAATCAGGATTTAAAACAATCACAGAATTGACAAAAGGACAAAACTGTAATGGCGCAGATACACATCCGGTAAATGGAGAATTATATTTTAATTCATATAATGCCGGTCAGGTATTTCGTTATGACTTTAATACATCGGAAACGGTTCCGTTATTCACCATACAAGATAGTGGTTGGGAATTTCATATCCAATTTCATCCAAGCGGGAACTATGCATATATCGTCGTTGTAAACAAACATTATATCTTACGTTCTGATTATGATTGGAAGACTAAAAGGCTTACTACTCCTTATATTATTTGTGGTTCCCAAGGTGATGCCGCTTGGGTAGATGGAGTAGGTAAAAAAGCGCGCCTGAACAGACCGAGGCAGGGTACTTTTGTGAAGAATCCCGCATATAAGGGTAGCAGTGATGAATATGACTTTTATTTCTGCGATAGAGAAAACCATTGTATCCGTATTTTGACGCCTCAAGGACGTGTAACGACATTTGCCGGGCGGGGTAGCAATGGAACTGCCGGATATAATGACGGGGATTTGCGACAGGAAGCACGCTTTAACCATCCGGAAGGAATTGTGTATGATGAAGAAAGAGAATGTTTCTTTATCGGTGATCGTGAAAACCGCCGTATTCGGAAGATTGGTTATGAAGAATAATAAATGATTAACAGACACATTTTATATGATGAAAAACATTTTGCTTATATGTATACTATTACTCGGACTTTCCGGCAATGTCTCTGCACAAGAAAGTATCGTAGTAACAGGTATTGTGACTGATACAAATAAAGAACCCATGATAGGGGTGAATGTATCGATAAGTGATATACCGGGATTGGGAGCTATCACCGACTTAAATGGTAGATATAAAATCAAAGTGCCTCCTTATCGCAAATTGGTATTCTCGTATGTGGGCTTCGAAAAGGTTGAGGTCTTGGTAAAAGAACAACGGGTGATTAATGTCACAATGAAAGAGTCGAGTGCCAGGGAGATTGATGAGGTAGTGGTTACTGGTACTGGTGTACAGAAGAAATTGACAGTAAGTGGGGCTATTACTACGGTAGACGTGGAAAGTTTGAAATCCAATCCTTCCGGTTCCATCTCCAGTGCTCTTGCCGGAAATGTAGCGGGTGTGTTGGCTATGCAAACCTCAGGTAAGCCGGGTAGTGTCTCTGAGTTCTGGATTCGTGGTATATCAACTTTTGGAGCCAGTAACTCTGCATTGGTTTTAGTAGATGGTTTTGAAAGAGATTTGAATGAAATCAATGTAGAGGATATTGAGTCTTTTTCTGTATTGAAAGATGCCTCTGCTACAGCTATTTATGGTTCAAAGGGTGCTAACGGAGTGGTGCTGATTACTACCAGACATGGTAAAGCCGGTAAGATTAATATTAGTGCAAAAGCAGAGACTTTTTACAATATGCTTACTCAAGTACCCGATTTTGTAGACGGATATACATACGCTTCCATGGCAAATGAAGCGAGAATAACACGCAATCTGGCACCTTTATATCAGCAGGATGAGTTGGAAATATTCCGTTTAGGATTGGATCCTGATTTATATCCGAATGTTAACTGGATAGACGAACTGCTGAGAAAAGGTTCTTGGAGCACTCGTGCTACATTAAGTATGAACGGTGGTGGAAATACAGCGCGCTATTATGTTTCTGGTAGTTATCTTGACCAGCAGGGTATGTATAAGGTGGACAAAGCTTTAAAAGACTACAACACAAATGCTAATTTCCGTCGTTGGAATTATCGTATGAATGTAGATATAGATATAACTAAGAGTACTCTGTTGAAAGTAGGTGTTTCCGGTTCGTTACAAAAAGCGAATGACTCAGGCGTGGGTAGTGATGCTATATGGACAGCCCTGATGGGATATAATGCTATTATGGTCCCGAAATTATATTCTAACGGATTAGTTCCGGCTTATGGCAATGATAACGGAGACCGTTTTAACCCTTGGGTACAAGCTACTATGACTGGATACCGGGAAAACTGGAAAAACAATATCCAGACAAATGTGACATTGGAACAGAAGTTGGACTTTGTAACAAAGGGGCTTAAGTTTATAGGTCGTTTCGGATATGATACAGAGAATAATAACTGGATTAACCGTCGGAAATGGCCTGAACAATGGAAGGCTGAGCGTTTCCGTACTACAGAAGGAGAACTTAAATATAACCGTGTAGCTGAAGAAAAGAAAATGTTTCAAGAGAGCGGTTCCGACGGACGTAGAAATGAGTTCTTTGAATGGGAACTACACTATAACCGTGGATTTAAAGCCCATCATCTGGGAGGAACACTAAAATACAATCAATCTTCTAAAGTGAAGACGGTGGATTTGGGTGATGACTTGAAACGTGGAATTGCCAGACGCAACCAAGGATTAGCTGGAAGGTTCACCTATAATTGGAATTATCGTTATTTCATTGATTTTAATTTCGGTTATACCGGTTCGGAGAATTTTGCCGCCGGCCATCGTTTTGGCTTTTTCCCTGCCGTCTCGGGAGCTTGGAACGTAGCAGAAGAGCCTTTTATAAAGAAGCATCTTGAATGGTTGGATATGTTTAAGGTCAGATATTCCTATGGTAAGGTGGGCAATGATAATCTGGGTGATAATCGTTTCCCATATCTGTATAACATTGAAACAATGACCAAGAAAGAAAACGATAAAACGGTCGATACAGGGGGATATAATTTCGGGGATTATGAATTTGACAGATACTATGGCGGAATGCGTTATTCTTCATTGTCTTCGCCGGATGTCACTTGGGAGATTGCTATCAAACACGACTTGGGTATTGACTTCTCGTTGTTCAATGATAAAATATCCGGTTCAGTGGACTACTTTAACGAAAAACGGGAAGGAATCTACATGTTGCGCCAATATCTGCCGGGTATGGTGGGTTTGGAAAGCAACCCAAGTGCGAATGTCGGTAAGGTGACCTCCGAAGGTTTCGATGGCAATTTTACTTTCCGTCAGACTCTGGGTAATGTGAAATTTACCATGCGTGGTAATATCACTTACAGCAAGAATAAGATAGTAGACCGAGATGAAGAGAACAACTACTATTGGTATAAAATGCAGAAAGGGCATCGGGTGAACCAGGCAAGAGGTTTGATTGCTCTGGGGCTATTTAAAGATTATGATGACATTCGTAACAGTCCTGTGCAAGACTTTGACGGCTATAAAGTGATGCCGGGTGACATTAAATATAAAGATGTGAACGGTGATGGCAAAATAGATAGTAATGACCGTGTAGCAATCGGTGCGACCACTAAACCCAACCTTATTTATGGATTTGGTGTATCTGCCAACTGGAAAGGGCTGGATGTGAACCTGCATTTTCAAGGAGCGGGAAAATCGACTTACTTCATCAACGGCTCAACTGTCCACATGTTCAGCTTGGGAGATGGCTGGGGAAACGTGCTGACAGAAATGGCTAATTCCAATCGCTGGATTTCTGCTGAAATATCCGGTGACCCGGCTACGGAGGACCCGAATGCCGAATATCCCCGGTTAACTTACGGACCTAATCCCAATAACTACCAAGAATCTACTTACTGGCTTCGGGATGGTTCTTACTTACGCTTGAAGACATTGGAAGTAGGCTATACGCTTCCTACCAAACTCGTTAATAAAGTGCATTTTAATAAGGTTCGTGTCTTCTTTATTGGCACTAACTTATTGACGTGGTCCGCTTTTAAATTGTGGGATCCGGAAATGGGAAGTTCTACGGGAAAAGCATATCCGTTGAGTAAGAATCTCTCTTTAGGAGTATCTGTTAACTTATAATATATTCAATAACATTATGAAGAAAATATATATTATTTTATCATTGATTGTAGGACTGGGGTTTACCTTGGGGTCATGTGATGATTATCTGGACTCGGATTATCTGTTTGATGAACGCATGTCCATAGAAGATGTTTTTACGAGTAGGACCTATTCCGACAAATGGTTGGCGCGCGCCTATTTTTTCTTGGGAGACAATCATCTTCTCGATGTATGCAGTAAAGGATACATTCCTTTCTGCTTTGCCGACGACATGTATTTCGGCGATCGGGATGATAGATATAAAGTGTGGAAGAACGGAGAATATAATGAAAACGGCTTAGCTGGTGAAAGTGCCGAAATCTGGAATAAGTGCTATAAAGGTATTCGTCAGGCTTCTATATTCTTGAACAATATAGATATGAATGAGGAGTACACAGCCGAAGAACTTGCCGATAACAAAGCACAGGCGCATTTCCTGAAAGCTTACTTTTATTGGATAATGCTTCGTTTGTTCGGTCCGGTACCTATTGTTCCGGATAAAGGTATAGATTACATGGAAGATTATGACGCCGTAGCACAACCACGAAACACATACGATGAATGTGTGGCGTATATAACGAACGAGTTGGTGTTGGCTGCCAAAGACCTTCCCCTCGACCGGGCGATACAAGATATAGCCCGTCCTACTCGTGGTGCAGCATTAGCTCTCCGTGCAAAAGTTTTACTGTATGCAGCCAGCCCGCTTATGAATGGTAAAGCCCCGCTGGACGTTGCTGCAGAAATGATAGACGATGAAGGGAAACGTTTATTACCGGAGTCTTACGATGAATCCAAATGGGCTAAAGCAGCTGCCGCTGCAAAAGATGTAATAGAGTTGAACCGCTACACCTTGTTTGTTTCCTATGCTAAAGACAAGGGAGATATTGCTTTTCCTGCGACTATTGCCCCTCCCTATCATCCTGAATTCTCGGAGAACAGTTGGCCGGATGGATGGAAGGATATAGATCCGTTTGAATCATACCGTGCTATGTTTAATGGAACTGTTAATGCCTTTGAGAATAAAGAATTAATTTTCACACGGGGACAAAATTGCGGTGACCAGGGAATCAATAATATGGTAATACATCAGTTGCCACGTGTAGCTAAAGGATGGAATACACACGGGCTTACCCAAAAGCAATGTGATGCCTATTATATGAATGACGGAACGGATTGTCCCGGTAAAGATAAAGAAATCGGTCGTGGCGACGGTACTAACCGTGCTGCTGGATATGTATCGAAAGAAGACGTGGAGGCGGGACGTTATAAACCGCTTGCCGAAGGCGTCTCTCTCCAATATGCTAATCGTGAACCGCGTTTTTATGCATCCGTAGCCTACAATGGTTCTGTTTGGAATCTGCTGAATAGTAATACACATGCCGGAGAGCCCCAGAATGTTCAGGTGTTTTATTATCGAGGAGATGGCAATGGCTATACCAATTCCATGTTTTGGTTGCGAACAGGCATTGGAGTTAAGAAGTATGTACATCCTGACGATATGGGAAAAGGTAATAATGACGAAGAGCTTATTAAAAAGAAACTCGAACCGGCAATTCGTTATGCCGAAGTTCTGTTGATTTACGCCGAAGCATTGAATGAATTAAACGGTCAGTATGACATTTCTTCTTGGGATGGGAGCAAAACTCATGTGATTAAACGTGATGTTAATGAGATGAGAAAAGGAATCCGTCTTATTCGTATTCGTGCGGGAGTTCCTGATTATACACAAGAAGAATACGATAATGCCGAAATATTCCGTAGTAAACTGAAGCGCGAACGCCAGATCGAGCTGATGGGGGAAGGACATCGTTATTTTGATTTACGTCGTTGGTTAGATGCGCCGGTAGAAGAATCAACTCCTATTTACGGATGCAACACTCTTGCCACTAAAGAAATGGCAGATGTATTCCACACTCCGGTGGCTGTTCCGTCTTTACCTACCACTTTCTCTCGTAAGATGTGGTTCTGGCCGATTAATCACACCGAATTAAAACGTAATAAACGCTTAACACAGAATCCTGGTTGGACTTATCCGGAATAATCTTATAAATTAAAAGAATATGAAAAAATTATATTATTTGCTCTTATTGACGGTTGCATCAGCAATATGTGCGTCATGCAACAATGAATGGGAATCAGAACAGTATGTACAAATGGTGTCTTTCAAATCTCCGGTCAATGCGCAGGGAGTGACACCTATTTACATACGTTATAAACCCGAGGGTAAAGTGACATACCAACTTCCCTTGATAGTGAGTGGGTCCACGATGAACTCCAAAGATTTAGACGTTCATGTGGGTCTGGACCTCGATACGTTGGATATATTAAATGAAGAACATTTCGGAACCCGGAAAGAGCTTTTCTTTAAACCTCTGGAAAGTAAATATTACACGTTCTCCGAAATAGTTAAAATACCTGCTGGAGATTGTACCAGTGTAATGCCGATAGACTTTACCTTGAGAGATTTGGACCAAGTAGATAAATGGGTACTGCCGCTAGCTATCCAAAACGATGATCCATCTTATAATTATCAGGCAAATCCTAGAAAGTTTTATAGAAGAGCATTATTGCGCATCAACCCATTTAATGATTATTCCGGTCAGTATAGTGCTACTGCTTATAAAGTATATTTTAAAGGGAACGAAAAAGAAGCCATCGTCCCTGAATACCATACTTCTTATGTAGTGGATGACAAAACTATATTTTTCTATGCAGGTTTGGTTGATATAGACCGCCTGGACCGTAAATACTATAAGATTAAATTTGAATTTACGGATGAGAAAGTAGACCTTCAAACCCGCAAACTAAAAATATCATCCGATAATGAGGATATTCATCTTGTGGTGAAGGGACAACCTACTTATACTGTGGAAGAAGAGATGGATGCTACCCGACCTTATCTAAAACATGTTTATGTGACAATTAACAATCTGGAATATGAATATACCGATTATACATCTGTTCCTGGTTATCCGCTGGAATATGTAGTGAAAGGTTCTCTCACTATGGAACGTAAAATCAATACTCAGATACCGGATGAAGATCAAGCAATTGAATGGTAATTAGTGTGTAAGAAAAAGGAAGAGGAATTGAAAAGTTTCCTCTTCTTTTCCTATTTTTGTAATCAGAATGAAATATGGAGATTTAAATAAACTAGAAAATGAAACAGACACCGATTAGTAGACGCGATTTTTTGAAAAATATTGGAATAGCCGGGGCGGGAGTCTTCCTTGCAGCAAGTCCTTGGCTTTCTGCTTTTTCAGAAATAGCGCACACCTCTAATGAGAAATGTCGTTTAGCAGTGATTGGTCCGGGTTCGAGAGGACGTTTTTTAATGAGCTTTTTAGTTAACAATCCTAAGGTCGACATTGTGGCAATATGCGATATTTATCAACCATCCATTGATGAAGGACTGAAGCTGGTTCCTAAAGCCAAAGTATATGGTGATTATCGAAAGCTTCTCGAAGATAAGAATATTGACGCCGTGCTTGTTGCCACTCCTTTGCGGTCGCATTGCCAGATTGTGATGGATGCTTTTGATGCAGGAAAACATGTCTTTTGTGAGAAGACCATCGGTTACACCATGGAAGAATGTTTCCGTATGTACACGAAGCACATTAGTACAGGAAAGATTTTCTTTACAGGACAGCAACGGCTATTCGATCCCCGCTATATTAAAGTGATGGAAATGGTTCACGCCGGAACTTTTGGGGACATCAATGCCATACGGACATTCTGGTATCGTAATGGAGACTGGAGACGACCTGTGCCTTCACCTCAATTAGAGCGTCAAATCAACTGGCGGCTTTATCGGGAATACTCCAAGGGGCTGATGACGGAACTGGCTTGCCATCAATTGCAGATAGGAAGTTGGGCTTTGTGCAAACTTCCGGAGAAAGTGATGGGGCACGGTGCCATCACTTATTGGAAGGATGGCCGCGAAGTCTACGATAATGTAAGTTGTCTGTATGTTTTCGATAATGGAGTGAAAATGACCTTTGATTCTGTTATTTCCAATCAGTTTTACGGGCTTGAAGAGCAGATAATGGGAAATCTGGGAACGGTGGAACCCGAGAAAGGGAAATACTACTTTGAAAGCGTGCCTCCGGCTCCCGGTTTTCTACAAATGATAAATGACTGGGAAAACAAGTTGTTCGATTCGCTTCCCTTTGCAGGCACAAGCTGGGCTCCCGAAACAGCGAATGAAAATAAAGGGGAGTTCATTCTTGGCGAACGTCCTAAAACGGATGGTACTTCTTTGCTCTTGGAAGCATTCGTGGAGGCAGTCATTACCCGTCAGCAACCTCCTCGCATTGCCGAAGAAGGATATTATGCAAGTATGCTTTGCCTGTTGGGAGACGAGGCATTGCAAGAAGAGCGAACTCTTTATTTCCCCGGGGAGTATAAAATCAATTATTTGAATCACCAATCTGAAACAACCAACGCTGTATAATATGAAAGACACAATCGTGACGAGACAAAGAAAGAAAATAGAACTGTTTGCTTTGCTTGTTTGCTTTATCATTGCTAATCTGATGAATTTATACTCTATCATCAAGTTCCATACTCCTTGGACGGAAATGATAACTTCTATCTTTTACGTAATCATCTTTACCATTGCCCTTTATGTCCTGTGGAGCATTGTGCGCGTCCTGTTTTACGGAATAAAAAGATTATTACTGAAGAAAAAGCTAGAAAAAGAATAGATAGCATCAACCTAATAATTAATATTACTGAATTATGACAACACGAAGAGATTTCTTAAAGACCATGACACTCACCTCTGCCGGGCTGGCAATGGGCGGCGTGGACAATTTATTGAATGCCCGCACATTTGCAGCCGGAAAAAGAAAAGGTGAGAAAGTGAAGATAGCCTACATTGGCATTGGAAACCGCGGTCAGCAAATCATCGAGGACTTTGCCCGCACGGGAATGGTAGAGGTGATTGCCCTGTGCGACGTGGATATGGGCGCCAAACACACGCAAAAGGTGATGGGCATGTATCCCAAAGCCAAACGTTTCCGCGATTTCCGCCAGATGTTTGACAAGGCGGGCAACGAGTTTGATGCCGTAGCCATCGCCACGCCGGACCATTCCCATTTCCCTATCAGCATGCTGGCTTTGGCCTCAGGCAAGCACGTCTATGTAGAAAAGCCTTTGGCACGTACTTTCTATGAAGCAGAACTCCTGATGCAGGCAGCGCTTAAGCGTCCTAACCTTGCTACTCAAGTGGGAAATCAGGGACACTCGGAAGCGAACTACTTCCAGTTTAAAGCATGGTTGGATGCCGGCATCATCAAGGATGTCACTGCCGTCACTGCCCACATGAACAATGTGCGCCGCTGGCATAAGTGGGACACTAATATCTACAAGCTTCCTTCGGGTCAGCAACTTCCCAAGGATATGGACTGGGACACCTGGCTGGGAGCTGCTCCCTATCATGAATACAACGAGAAATACCATCAGGGAGAATGGCGTTGCTGGTACGATTTCGGTATGGGGGCTTTAGGCGATTGGGGAGCTCATATATTGGACACTGTTCACGAATTCCTCGACTTGGGACTGCCTTATGAAGTAACGCTCTTGCACGAAAAGGGGCACAATGATTATTTCTTCCCTTATTCTTCCACTATTCTTTTCCGTTTTCCACAGCGTAGGAGCATGCCGCCGGTAGACATTACCTGGTATGACGGTCTGGACAATCTTCCTCCTATCCCCGCCGGTTACGGAGTCTCGGGGCTAGACCCCAACATCCCCAAAACCAATCAGGGCGATACCCCCGCTGCCAAGCTTAACCCCGGAAAGATTATCTACACGAAGGACCTCATTTTCAAAGGAGGCAGTCATGGAAGCACCCTGTCCATCATTCCGGAAGAGAAAGCGAAAGAAATGGCAGACAAACTTCCGGAGGTTCCCAAGAGCCCTTCCAACCATTTCGAGAACTTCCTCTTGGCATGCAACGGAGTGGAAAAGACGCGCTCTCCCTTCGAAATTAATGGAGTGCTGAGCCAAGTCTTTTGTTTGGGAGTGATAGCTCAGCGGCTCAACACCCAGCTTTTCTTCGACAGCCGTACAAAGCAGATTACGAACAATGAATTTGCAAATGCCTTGCTTGCAGGTGTTCCGCCGCGCAAGGGGTGGGATGAATTTTATAAGCTATAAAAACTATCAATAAAGTAAATATAAGAATGATGAGAAAGAATTTATTATTGGCCTTACTCTTTGTATGCGCCGCCTCTCTCTCGGCACAAAGCTGGGAACCTCTTTTCAACGGCAAGAATCTGAAAGGATGGAAGAAACTGAATGGCAAAGCAGAATATAAAGTGGTGGACGGGGCTATTGTGGGGATTTCTAAAACGGGAACTCCTAATACCTTTCTGGCTACGACCCGCAACTACGGCGACTTTATCCTTGAGTTCGATTTTAAAGTGGACGATGGCTTAAACTCCGGCGTACAACTGCGTAGCGAGAGCAAGAAAGACTATCAGAAGGGAAGAGTACACGGTTACCAATTTGAGATAGACCCGTCCGCCCGTGCCTGGTCGGGAGGAATCTACGATGAAGCCCGCCGCAACTGGGTATATCCTCTCACCTTGAACCCTTCGGCACAGACCGCTTTTAAAAACAATGCCTGGAACAAAGCCCGCATCGAGGCTATCGGCAATTCCATCCGTACCTGGATAAACGGCGTACCGTGTGCCGCCATCTGGGACGACCTGACTCCTGCCGGGTTCATCGCCCTGCAAGTGCATGCCATCAACGACGCTGCTCACGAGGGGAAGACGGTAAGCTGGAAAGATATTCGTATCTGCACCAGCGACGTGGAACGCTATCGTACTCCGGATTCCCAATCGGCACCGGAAGTAAACTTAATCCCCAACACTATCTCTCCCAATGAAGCAAAAGAAGGCTGGTCACTGCTTTGGGACGGAAAAACGACCAATGGCTGGCGGGGCGCCAAGCTTTCCACCTTCCCTGCCAAAGGCTGGAAGATAGAAGACGGCATCCTGAAGGTGATGAAAAGCGGAGGAGCCGAGTCGGCTAACGGTGGTGATATTGTGACGACGCGTAAATACAAAAACTTCATCCTGAAAGTGGACTTCAAGATTACAGAGGGCGCCAACAGCGGAATCAAGTATTTCGTAAATCCCGACCTGAACAAAGGAGAAGGCTCCGCTATCGGTTGCGAGTTCCAGATTCTGGATGATGACAAGCATCCTGATGCCAAGTTGGGCGTAAAAGGAAACAGAAAGCTGGGCTCTTTGTACGACCTCATCCCGGCTCCTAAAGATAAACCTTTCCAGAAGAAAGAATTCAATACAGCTACCGTCATCGTAAAAGGCAATCATGTGGAGCACTGGCTGAACGGGGTGAAGCTCATTGAATACACCCGTAACAACGAGATGTGGAATGCTCTGGTGGCTTATAGCAAATATAAGAACTGGTCCAACTTCGGAAATGCCCAAGAAGGAAATATCCTCCTTCAGGACCATGGCGACGAAGTCTGGTTCAAGAACGTGAAGATTAAAGAACTGAAATAAATGGAGATTCCCACCCGCCACATATACCGGGAATCCACTGACGGGAACCATCTGCTCTATGCATGGTTCCCGTCTATGCATACTCGCATTGATATTATTTTTTCTTCTCTCCAAAACGAAAAAGACTTGTTGCATGCGACTGCTCATATACGTGACGTCTTGCAACAATTGGAGAAAGTTGCCAATTTCTATGATGCCGAAAGCGAACTGGCATCCGTCAACCGCACTGCTTCCCGCCAACCGGTGAAGCTCAGCTCTTCTCTCTACGAAATGATTGCCTTCTGTATGGAATACCATGAAAAGACATTTGGTTGTTTCGATGTCACTGTCCATTCTGAAAACTATAATCGGGAAACTATCTACTCCGTGGAGCTTTCGTCTGAAGAACATACTGTCTTTTTCCGGCAGTCCGGCGTCTGCATTAATCTGTCCGGGTTTCTCAAAGGATATGCTCTGGATCGGGTAAAGGAGGTCTTAATCTGGCACGATATCGACAACGCCTTAATTAATCTGGGGAACAGTTCCGTGCTCGCCCGCGGCAATCATCCTTATGGCAAAGGATGGAAAGTCGATTTCGGTAATCCGGCATTCTCAGCCGCAGGTACCCCTGATACAGCTTTGCAACTCTATGACGAGTGTCTCACCACCTCCGGTAACGATTCACCGGGGCGTAAGCACATCATCTGTCCGCACACGGGAATGTTAGTCGAAGGAGTCCGGCAAGTAGCAGTGGTGACGGAGAGCGGGGCAATCGGGGAAATTCTTTCTACTTCTTTCTTTGCTGCCGACGAAGAGCGTAAGGCTTTGCTGGTGGGGAGGTTTCCTTGGGGAAGAATTATATAATTTTCCTCTAGAGAGTGAAGAAAATACGTAATTTAGTAGCAAAGGTAATCTAAATTAGATTACCTTTGCTACTAAATTAGCATATTTGAAGAATGACAATTCGAGAATGGGTTAGACAACGAGAGATTAATGGAGTTTCGGCTTTTAGCTTCGATGAGCTTCGTCAGTATTTTGTGTATTCATCCGACCAGGTTATTAAGAACGAGCTTTATCGGTTGAAGATGCAAAAGAAAATTTTGCCTGTTTATAAAGGGTTTTATGTGATTATTCCAGTACAATATGCGGCTAAGAATATTGTACCGCCTGTATATTACATTGAGCAATTAATGCACTTTTTGAGAAAGCCCTATTATATTTGTTTATTAAGTGCAGCAGAACAGTTGGGAGCGGCTCACCAACGTCCGCAAAATCTATTTGTTATGACTATCCCTCCGAAATCTTCTGTATCTGAGAGCAAACAACATGTGCTGACTTGGGTATATCGCAATCATCTACCAAATGCATATTTACAGACCAAGAATTCGGAAACGGGGACTATAACTTTTTCTAATCCGGAATTAACAGCAATAGATCTTGTGCAATTTGAACAATATGTTGGCGGGTTATCCAGAGTTTCAACTGTGCTTGCCGAACTGATAGAGATTACTGACTTTTCAGATGCATCTAAAGGACTATTTGACTATACTTCAGTTGCTACTCTTCAGCGGCTGGGATTTATTTTGGACCACGTTCTTGAAGCAACCCAACAAGCACATATATTATACAATGAATTGCAGAAATATAAGAAACGTTTAAACTATATTCCACTGAGTTCGCGACATGCCCAGGCAGAAAAAACAAATACAGATAAGCGTTGGAAAATAAATATAAATATTGAAATAGAAATAGATGAAGTATGATAAACAGGGCAGCTATTATTCAATGGAGAACGCACGTTCCATGGAATACAAATGAACAAGTAGAGCAAGATCTTATTATTAGCCGTGCACTGGTAGCTATTTTTAGTGATGATTTTCTAGCTTCCAAATTAGCATTTAGAGGGGGGACTGCCTTACATAAATTATACCTTTCTCCACAACCTAGGTATAGTGAAGACATTGATCTTGTGCAAATCAATCCGGAGCCGATAAAACCTGTGATGTATAGGCTAGGAGAAATATTAAATTTTCTTCCCGATCGGGTAACTAAACAAAAGAAGTATAACAACACGATGCTTTTTCGTATGGAATCGGAAATACCTCCTATTGTGCCTATTCGTTTAAAAGTGGAAATTAATTGTTTTGAGCATTTTAATGAATTGGGATTGGTTAAAGTTCCTTTTCGAGTTGAAAATAGTTGGTTTACAGGAGAATGTGAGCTAACCACTTATCATTTAAATGAGCTGTTAGGTACTAAGCTCCGGGCACTTTATCAGCGGAAGAAAGGTCGCGATCTCTTTGATTTATATAAGGCTTTGACTATACAAGATGTGGATGCTGATGAAATTATTCAGTGTTATAAACGGTATATGGACTTTGTTGCCGGACAATCTCCTACTTATAAGCAGTTTATTTTAAATCTAGAAGAAAAAATGAATGATGCCGATTTCTTGGGCGATATTCAAGGGTTGATACGTCCTGGAGAAATATTTAATGCCCCGGAGGGGTATGCACTTATAAAAGAGGTGCTTATAGAGAGATTACGAAAGTAGTCTTAGTAGAGTGTAGTAGAACGTATTATTGCCAATAGTTTGGCAACGTCTTGCCAATATAGCGGCACTGTATTGCCAATATAGCGGCACTGTATTGCCTATATATTGGCAAAACATTGCCACTATATAGGCAAAATCCTGTCTGTACTGTGATAAAATCCTGGTGCGTATTATTCCGTCGTTAAAGTCGAATAAGTCATGCTTCCTACTCTACCGTCTTCGCTCAACGTTTCTGCTTGGATGATGAGTGGAGTAGAATATTGGTTGTTATAGCATTGAATCACAATTCTTCCGTTGGCATCAGTTTGCAGCGAAGGGTTCCAGTAAAGAGTGCGTCGCTTGTCCACCTTATCCATATACAGTTCTTTCACCGGATAAGCAGGTGCATAATATGCAAGGGGATGGGTATATCCTTGAAGTACCGTTTGCCGGGTGCCAAGGGCGGCAGTCTGGTGTTTGTTCCACACATCCCGACGGGGCAGGGGAAACAGGTAGAAGAGAATGTACTTATCGAGAGCAGTAATATCCACGTCGCTTGAATTGGATATTTTTGTGTTTTCGATAATCTCCTCGCTCACGCCTCCAGTGCCTTTGCTGATAAGGATGGAAGCCAGTCCGTCCACTTCCGTTAGCATCATTTTTACTTCTGTTTCAGATAAAATCCGGTTGTCCATGATGTAACAGATGGGTTTCTGACGGTAGGTGCATTCATCCGTAGAGCGTTCCCAGTGGAATAGGGGAGTCAGTTTTTCCATTAATTCAGGGATGGTAGTCACCACTTTACCTTTATCGCGTAGCAGGTCTACTTCTTCCCTTATGTCATAGTAAGCATCCATGCTTTGTTCTTTAATCTTGGTAGCCATGTTGGTGTTTATATTCCGGCGCTTGCTCTTGATTTCCACTTCGCCCAGCAGTTGGAGTCCGTCCACCCGGCGGAGAGAGTCCATGTAGAGGGAGTCGAAGTTTTCAGTCTCCTCCTGCCACTCTTCTGTTTGAGTCCATTGCGGATGTATTTCTTTATAGCCGTATGCTCGGGTAGCAGGGGAGAAATTGCGGTCGATGAGGATAGAGGCATCTTTGTTGTGTTCTTTACCCACTTTGCGGGTTTGAATCACGGCGTCCAGCAATCCTTCGAAGTCTTCCATCGGAATGCTGAAGCAACCATTGTCGTCGGTGACAGTTTCGCCGGTGATGATTCCTTCATCTTTCTTTACCATTACGCTCAGTGCGATGTTCTTCAATTTATTTTTGAAAATGGTCGATTTCACTTGTCCCTGGAGTGCCAGGTGGGGTTCAGGTGTTTGCCGCGGGCTGAAAGGTTTCGTACCTATGCATTGGCTCATGTCGTATTTGCGCCATCCGTGTACCAGTAGCAGTACGTCCAACTCTTCCTGTTTGCGGGGAGAAGAGTCGGCGAAATAGTAGCCCGGTTGATGGATGTAGCCTTTGAGGTCTGACGTCAGCAGGAGGTCGGTGAAGAGATTGTTATCATATTCCAGATAGTCTGAACGGAGGGCGTCGCGGATGCTGACGGATAGACGGGAGTTGACGGGCTCTCCGAGAGCATTGGTTACGAGAAATTCAAAGCGTATGGGGTCGTAAGGGACATAAATCTTTTTCAATCCGACAGTCTCTATTTGCAGCGGAGCGCGCGGATAGCCGAATACAAAGCGATCGCACAACGTATTCCCCGCCCGGTCGATAAGGCTGACCTGGATGATACCTGCCGGAAGTTTACGGATAGGCAGGGTGAATTCTTGTGATTCTCCCGGCTGGCATTTCACCAGTTGGCAGGTATAGGGACGCCCTTGATGGCTGATGAAGACAGCCAAAGTATCCTGTGGGGTGGAAGCGTTGCTGGATACTTTCACTGAAAGTCCTCCTCCTTGTGCGCTTGCCTTCAGCACATATCCGGCAGGCAATGCCTGGGGAAGAGGAAATTCATAGTCTTTTCCCAGGAAAGTGACTTTTGCAAAAGCGGGTTGTGCGGAGGGCGTGTATTCAAAGCGTCCCATTCCATCGTGAAGGGTTTCGAATGAAGCGAGCTCTTTTCCCTCTTTTGTATACACGGTTCCCGTTATCCGCAGGTCATTTTCACTTTTGCTTTCTGCTTTGAAAGCTACCCGGGAGGTGATTCCTTCTACCAATTGCCCGCCTTCGGGGAAGAAACGTATAAGGAGTTTCTCTTTTGTCTCTTCAGGACGTGTTTTCATGGATGGACTCAGCGTGTAGGTGCTGATATTGCGTTCCAGCTTGTCGCTATTGGCAAGCTGATAAATGGGGAAGGTGCGCGAGAAATACTCCGGTTCGTCAAAAGCGAGCATCCAGCGGGTATAGGCACGCACTTCATAGTAGCCTGACAACAGCGATTTGGAGAGCAAGAACTGCCCATGTCCTTCTCCTTGCTCCAGTTTCACAATCTGTTTGTCAGCGACGTGTCCTGTTTGGTCCACCAATTCCACATAGAGCGGGCGGCTGATGGGGCTGAAAACTTGTATTCCTGCATAGGTCACGTAGGCTTTGAACCAGATGGTATCTCCTACATAATAACTCGTGTTGTCAAAATGCAGATACGCTTTCTCCCGGGGATAAGTGTCTGCGAAGTTTTGCGCCTGCTGCATGTATTGCGCAAATATTGCCTTTGCCGGAGGATTTTCTCCTGATGCCGCCATTGCAAAGAGAGCGTATAGCGGGAGCAAGAATAAGAGTTGCTTAGTTTTCATATATCTATGGAGTTATTGTTTGGGTATCCACACCCGGTGGCTACTGTCTTTATCTCTGTTTGCTACCATATAATAAGGAATAGCTGTTCCATTTCCTCCCTTTTGGCTGATGCGTATCACATTGGCGTCATGAAATTGAGGATGCTGCCTGCTGAGGGTACATTTGGAATCTGATGCTATTTTCCATTGCGGGAGCTGGGGATTGTCGCAACTCTCGATACAGTAAACCACAGGACCGGATGCCAGTGACACTTGTTGCGTCAGTTCTTTGATTTGCGGATGGGGCGTGATGATACGCGGTTCTATCGGAAGTTCCAGTATCACCCGGTCACCGGGGTTCCACTTGCGGTTAATTTCTGCATATCCATCTTTGATTTTCATGGATACGGGCTGACCGTTTACAGAAAGCTTCATGTCACCCTTTAGATTGGATTCATATAGGCCATAAGGATTCTCTATTCCCTGCGCCCAGCCGGGGATACGGATATGAAGCGGGAACTTCATGGGCTTTTGCGGGGTTACGGTAAGTTGTACCGAGCCATCCCACGGATATTCCGTTACTTGTTGGAGTCCGATTTCTTTCCCTTTGCCTAGTTCTACCTGAGTCTTGCTACCTACAAACAGGTTCACATAAATGCCTTTGGCATCCTGTGAGTAGATGAATCCAGGGAAAGCTCCGGTGAACTTCAGGAACATGGGAGGGCAGCAGGGACAGCTATGCCATTCCCAACGATTGTGTCCGTCGGCATTCAGTGGATTCTGGTAAGTATAGTGGTTTCCCGAAAGAGAGACAGCGGTCAGGGCGCTGTTGTAGAGTATGCGCTCCAGTTCGTCTATGTATTTTCCTTCTCCGGTCAATTCGTTCATCCGTTGGCTAAAGAATCCGGCACCGATAGCTGCGCAGGTTTCCAGGTAGGCGTTGGCGGGCAGGTAGTAGTCCGGTCCGAATTTCTCGTCTTCGTGTATAGCACCCACGCCTCCGGTGACGAACATTCGTTTCCCCACCATATTCTCCCATAACCGCTTGGCGGTGGCGATGTACGGTGAAGAGTGGTTTTCGAGGGCGGCAGTGGCGATGCCGGTTGCCAGCAAGGTGGCGCGTACGGCATGACCTTCGATAGTCGGCTGGTCGAATACGGGAAGGGAATCTTGTGCATATTCTCCCCATGTGGGGCGGGAGTGGGGACCGTATTGGGCATCGGCATATCGGTTCTCTTTAATCCATTGCTCCGCTTTCTGGTTACCCCAGCCCTGCCAGAGCGGGTATCCGCAGTGGTGTCCGCGGTTCTCTATCCAGAAGGTGACAAGTTTCCAATATTCATCCTCGTTGAGGGGTACTCCGACTTGTGTTTTCAGTTCGGGGTGTTGCTTGTACAGCCAGTATAGCTTGATGACGGCTTCTTCCGGACCGGAGTGGGAGGGGACGGTGTTCTTTTTAGGAGAAGCTCCCATGTAGCGTGACATATAATTAGCTAAGCGAGTGGCAACAGTCAGTAGTTTGGTCTTTCCGGTTGCCTGATAGTAATGTACGGCTGCTTCCACCAACATGCCGGCATTGTACACGTCGTGTTGCCATCTCAGGAAACCTCCGTTTTCGCCCCAGCGGTGTTCAGGTTCGTTCAGTGTAGTGTAAGTGTCAATGTATCCGTCGGCATCTGCTGCCTGTGCAGTGGCTATGCGGTCGATATAATTATCGATTCGTGCTTCCAGTTCTTTGTCAGGATAGATAACCAGATAGTCGGCTATACCGCGGATAGATTCGTAGATGAGTCCGTCGAACCAAGGCAGACCTACATGTCCCCGGGTTCCTGTGCTACCTTGTCCCACTTGGTCAAAGTTCGAGATAACATTGTGGTTGCCAGGTTCGTGCACGTGTTTTCCTTCAAACTTATCTAATATGTCGCGGATGGTAACTGTCTTCCACAATTCCATTTTAGGCGACCAGAATGGATCGTCTATCTGTACATTTTTTGCTTCCACAAAGGTTACTTTTCCCATCGGTTTCTGGGCGTAGATGGTGGAGACAGCACCTGTGGCTACAGACAGGGTTAGGATGACTCCGCATTTCTTAATTGTCTTCATGTGTATCGTAAAATTAAGGTGAATGTAGTCGGCGGGAAGTTATTTCCAATCTACCGATTGCAAGAACCACTTTCGGTCTCCTTCGTTCAGGCGTTGTTTCTCGAGCAACTCGGGCAGGCGGTTGTAATTCTGCCGGAAGGTTTCAATGCGGCTATTGAATTCCGCCGGATAATAAGTAACTGCTCTGCCGATGGATTCCATGTTACCGAGTTCTTCGATATAGTCGATGCCGGCATGGCGGTATTTCATGGCAACAAAGCTCTTCTTGAGGCGCTTAAACTTTCCGTAAAGTCCGTCTGTCAGTTCGGGAATGCCTGTGGGATAGGTGATTTGAACGGTCTTCTCCATGTTACAATCGGTGACGGGCAGGGTGAGTGTCAATGCCAAGTCGTTGCCTTCGTAAGTATAGTCTACGGGTTGCCCGTTGACTTTCACTGATTGGGGAATGGCAGAACCGAGCACTTTTATTTTGTAAGTCCGGTGGGCAGGCATGCCGGGATAGTTTCCTTTTCGTGCGCCGATGTTTACGGTCAATTCATTGTCTGTGCGGTTGGAGGCAAGGTGCGTAGTGGCATATTGTGTAGCATACGACTGGTCGTTCCCGTGGTCCTCGTAAAAGTCGAAATCACTGTTGGCATTGCCGGGAAATACGTGTACTACCACCGTCTCGTCATTTCTGCGCAGGTTTTTAACATTCTCGTAGAACGGTAAGATGGCTCCGGCTTTTACATATACGGGATATTCATCCAGCATAAAGGAACGTTCCACTGTTTGTCCACCTTTGAGTAGAGTTCCTGTATGCCATTCGTACCAATCGTTTCCTGCCGGTAGCCACACGTTGAGAGAGGCAAAACCCTCTTTCATCGGGCTGCTTATAGGGGCGATAAGCAACTGATCTCCAAACATGTATTGGCTTTTGAAGTCATAGGCCTCGCGGCTCTCCGGATAGTCATAGTAGAGTGGGCGGCAAAGGGAGATGCCTTCGTCATACGTTTTGCGTGCCATTGTGTAAATATACGGGGCAAGCTGATAACGTTGATGAATCGTCTGGCGCAGTACGTCCATATATTCTTTATTAAATACCCATGGTTCTTTGTTCATAGCAGCGCTTTTCATGGAGTGCGTGCGCATAATGGGGCTCATGGCGCCGAATTGCATCCAGCGGACAAAGAGTTCTTTATCCAGTTCCCGGGCTCCCTGAGCAAACTGATGCCCTCCTAAGTCGTGGCTCCAGTATCCATAGAGCACGTTGGAAGCAGTGGAGTTATAATAAGGTTGGAAAGCGAGGCTCTTCCAGGTGCTGTAAGAGTCGCCGGAGAAACCGATTTGATAGCGGTGGTTGCCCAGTCCGCCCCAGCGATGGTAGAGCAGAGGACGAGTCTGGCGGTTGCGTTCCATACCTGAGAAGAATACATAATTAATCCACCACGTATTGTCGAGGGACTTTATTTTCGGGTCGAAGGGATGTTGTTGCCAGTCTAGCCACCAGAAGTCTACACCGTTTTTCTCCATCGGTTGGAGAATCGTTTGCAACCATCCGCTCATGAATCGTTTGTCCGACCCGATGTAGTCTATTCTTTTTTTAGAGGCAGGGTCTATTTGCATCCATTTAGCCATGTCGTTGTATTTCTCTTCGTAGGGTTCAATGCCACCGGCGGGATGCAGGTTGAGTGTGATTTGCAAGTCATTATCTTTAAGATATTTGAGGAAGCCGGCAGGGTCGGGGAACAATCGGCGGTTCCAGGTATATCCCGTCCATCCGCCTTTGCCCGGTTCCACATAATGCCAGTCCATGTCTACCACCAACACGTCCAAAGGAATATCGTAGTGATGAAAGTTATCTACCAGATTGCGCATCTCATCGTCCGAATAGCTCCAATAGCGGGACCACCAGTAGCCGAAAGCGTAACGGGGAGGGAGAGGAACTTTGCCGGCAAACACCGTAAAGTCTTTTAATGCAGCTTTGTAATCGTGTCCGTAAGCCATGAAGTAGAAGTCTTGTCCTTCTTTTACGGGGCGTTCCATAGCCCAGGGCCAGTCGGAGTTGTCGAAAAGCAGGTTCTTTGAATCGTCTATGAGCGTCCAGCCGTCTGTTGCCAGGATGCCGTCTTCGATGGGCATGGGCTTGTGGTCGCCGTTGCTGTGTCCGTTGCCGACAAAGATTTCGCCGTCATAGCCGTCCAGTGTACGATACGTTCCTTTCAGGTTGCCTTTCTGCACCGTGCCCGGTTTCCAGGTGAAAGGCATTTGACCTTTGGCGGCTGTGATAAGCAGGTTGTTTTCGGTGAATTCTCCACTGTTCTTTTTGTATTTCATCTTCATTTTGGACGTGGTGATTTCTATCCACGAACCGCCTTTCCGCACTTTATAATCGGCATGGGGATACTTCCGGTTGACACATAAAAAAGACGGTTGGTCGGTGAAGTTCCCGTTTGGCGTCCATTCCATACGGATAACTCCGTTCGTGATAACGGTGAAACGCACTTGTGAATCTTGGTAAGCGATGTTAGAATTTGTCTGAGCTGCTGTCTGTGCCCAAGCCAGGTTACCTAGTACGAATGTAAAAAAAAGAATAAAGAAATGCTTCTTCATGGTTACTTGTATATAGTTCCTTTATGTTGTTTTGAATTAGCGCAAAAATAGAGGTTTCTAAATGGAAAGCAGGATATTTCCTGTTCAATAAAAGATAAAAAATGGTCAATCTGTAGTAAAATGTCCGGTGAAAAGAGGGAAAAGGACTATAAAACCTGTTTATTGAATAAGGATAGACTAAATTTTGTTGTTTATTGATTAGCATTTATCCCTCTTCTAAAAGAATCTTACTTACCTTTGTAGCACTAACTAAAAAAGAATGAATGTCATGATTTCAACAAACCATTTCACGACACGCCTGCTGACTCTGTCCTTGTTCGGTATGCTTGCAACATTATCCTCAGCCCAAGAAAAGTTTTCCATTCAAGGCATTGCTGGGAAAGAGTATAACGGACAGAATGTCTACCTCTATCAGTTGGAAGATGGAGAGAACGCCGAAAAAGTTTTGCTGAACAGCGCGAAAGTGAAGAAAGGAAAATTCGTCTTCAAAGGTGAACAAAACGAACCCCATTTTGCACTCATAGAATTGGCAGATGGCGAGAAATCTTATGCAGTAGTGATGGAAAAAGGCAAAATAAGACTGGACATGAAGACGGACTGTAGAGGAGGAACATCTCTCAATGATACTTTGGATATGGCTATACACAGAATGCAACCTATCTTCGAGGGAATAAAGAAGACGGATAAAGAGTTGCAAAAACTAATGGAAGAGAGAATTTCTAAAGGCGCATCTACTAATCTTTTAGAGGATAGTCTGTTAAAAGCTTCCATGAATAGGGCTACCGACCTCTTTAACCAAGTGAGGGTATGCGTAGATGACTATAAGAACAGTATGGTGGGGGCTTATCTCCTTTATTATTATGGAGGGGCAGGACTTAAACTGAATGTTATGGAAGCAATGATGGATAATGCTTCGCCTGCCTTCCGCGACAATGCATTGACAAAGAAGGCTATCGCATCCCGCAAAAAGATGGAAGACAGAATAAAAGAAAAAGTGGAGCAACTGAAAGCAGGAAGAAAGGTCGAAGAGGTGAGCGCCCCTTCCAAGATAAGGACCGGGCAGCATTTTCTCGATGGGAAAGTCAGGGATAGGTCAGGCAAAGAAGCGATGCTGTCCGACTATGCAGGCAAAGGGAAATATGTATTGCTTGACTTCTGGGCTTCCTGGTGCGGACCTTGTCGTCGCGAAATGCCCAATGTGAAGGCTGCATACGCAAAATATGCTTCCAAAGGATTCGAAGTTGTCAGCATCTCTGTCGATACAAAGCAAAAGGCTTGGGAAAAAGCCATAGAGGATTTGGGCATGACGTGGACACAATTGCTCGATGTGGATACAGCCGATGCATACGGCGTCACCTCCATCCCGAGCACCTTCCTCATCGACCCGCAAGGCACTGTTATAGCAATTGGACTAAGAGGGAAAAAGCTAGAAGAAACTTTATCCAAACTCTTTGAATCAATAATTCGTTAAACACTCCTTTGATATTTATCTATATATATCTTCTCTTTTCTATATGTGGGAACAACTATTTCCCCGCGGAGAGACTGTGGTTTCCTTCGCGAGGATATTACAGTTTCCTCGCGAGGAAACGAAATAGACTTGTACAAGCTATGTATGAGTGGGTTTTCGTTTTCCGGTATGGAATGACCAAATTTTGGCTATCTTTAGGTAGGAATTATCCTTGGTCTTATTCATTTTTTTCCCATCTTTGTATGCGAAAAGCAATCTTCTCCATAAAGAGACAGCTTGGAAAGGAGATTGTTTCGTTAAACTATACTAAGTCTAATAACTAAGTTGAATATAATTCTGTCTTAGTTTAGACTTATTCTAGTTTTGGTGGCTGATATATAATGTAAACAAGCTAATTACTTGTTATTACAATAGTTATTTCTTAAATGTTTTTAGTTATAATGAATATCCAACGATTAATATTTTTAACATTATTCTTGATGCAAGCGTCTTTGGGAATATATTCTCAAAGCAGTGAAAATGCTCAGCGATTTCCAGGCATCGGTGACTATACTTTATGTCACCATCAAGTAACATATAAACAGCCTGCTGATTTTTACTTTGTCAAGTGTGAACCCAAACAGGACTCTATCATCTACATTGGGAAACAGCGCGTAGCTGAATCCATACGGGATTTCTATAAATCGTACGCTACTATACAAACATCGGCTCAGAGAGATGCGCTGTTGAAGAAATACTTTACAAAAGGATTGATAGAGAAGGTAGAGAGGATGGCAAGGTCGACAAATGTCGATCCTATCATCCGAGCACAAGACTTTGACGAAAATTTCTTGAAGACACTTTCGACGAAAAGTCTGGGGTCTAATAATCCTTGGTATATGATGAGCTATGGAGAAGGAAAGAAAACGAATATTCCGGTGAGAGTCACTATGATAAAGGGGCAGAATATGATTGATTATATTACGCCGATGTGGAATGATTCTCTTTATGGCGATAGCTTGCTTTGCAGCCCGGTGACAACATCTGTGATAGAGGCTTCGGAACCTCTTGGTTTCTTACAAAATTTCTATGATGTATATACACGCCTGTATGCCAGTATGCCCGAAGGACTGTCTGCACAATTGGAAACTTTGCGTGCACAATATCTTTCCCCTCATGCCTTGTCTCAATTTAAAGAAACAGCCGATGAGCAGGCTGCGGACGGGTGGTCCCCTTATGATTTGTTGATTAACGATTTTGATTTCGACAATACCTGGCGTCAGTCCATCAAGGTGACTCCTTTGGGTAAGGATACTTATAAAATGAGTTATACCAAGTGGAAAAACATTCATCCTGCCTTGGTCGTTAAGGTCATAAAGCAAGGAGATAAGTATTTGATTGATGATATTAGTAAGTTATAATTTTCCAGGGTATATACTATCATGCCAGAGGAAAAAACTATCTGGAGTCAGCATCCTGGAAAAATAACTCTTTTAGCTCCGCTTGCTTGGCAAAGTCATATAAAGTAGTCGGGCTTCCGGTAAGCATTTGCAAAATGGTCGGCATATTGGTTCAATCCATAGCTGAGGTTGATGTTTCCATTGAAGCGATTGTTGGGTTTGGCAGTGAACAAAGTTTGTTCTGCTTTGAGTCTTTTCCCTTCTTGCGACAGGAAAAAGGGGATATTCCAGCGGGCATAAAGAGAAGCTAACTTCTCATCTATTTTCAAAGGAAGGTTGAACTGGGGGGCATTACTTCGATGTCGTTGTCTGTCCATTCCGGTTTATTCAAGAAGGTGATAAGTTCGCGAAGGGCTTAATGAGTTATTGTATTGCGCATATTGTATGTTTCGTTGCTGCGTGTAGGTATACAGTCCGCCAACAAAGGCTTGTGAATAATTGATGTAAAGGGGATTTGTTCCAAAGCGGTCCCTGTTATAGGAAAACTCACGAAGATAGTTCATCCGTTGCTGGGTATTGATTAACGTGCTGCGCAAGGAGTTGAAGTGCAGTTTGCCCATTCAGGTTTGGTATAGAGGCAATGAAATTACTCCTGAGCTCGAAGAGACACTCTCCAAGCTGGGGGCTACAAGTCATAATCTGGAAGATTATTATGATATTCCACCGGAAATGAGCGGTTATGCCATGAAACCGATGTCTATTCTTTTCAGCAGTTTCAAGGAGGTGTTATATCTGGATGCCGATAATGTTTGTACTTTAAACCCTGAGTTGCTATTTGATTTGCAGGAATATAAAGAGTCCGGGGCAATCTTCTGGCCCGACTTTTGGACTAAGGATAGCAATAACCAAATCTGGGAAATCATAGGATGTCCGTCGACGAAAGAAAAAGAGCAGGAAAGCGGACAGATTTTGATTGATAAAGAGCGTTGTTGGGCAGAGCTTAATTTATCTATCTACTTTAATGTCAACAGCCACATCTATTATAATTATTTGGTTGGCGACAAAGACACTTTCCGTTTTGCATGGCGGGCTCTGCAGAAAGCCTTCTATTTTGTAGAACATGAGGTTGCCTCCTGCGGTTATATAGAGGAAGACGGTTCGTTTATCGGACACACGATGGTGCAGCATCTTCCGGACGGTCGCATCGCTTTCCTGCATAGAAACTTATTAAAGTGGGATAAAACTCCCCCGGATATGCACGCATGGAAAAAGATTAAGAAATTTGATAAGACATCAAAAAAGAAAGAATATATCTTATACCGCAATTTCATGCAGCAACGAAATGTGATGAATCTCGAAGGCGACGTGACTATCCTGGACTTTAAAGAATTGTTTGATGGACTCGAAAACAAATGCTTGATTTATCTGCAGGAATTGAGAGAAGAAGAATTCTATAAAAAACAATTTTATTAACTTTGGCGGAACAGATAAGATTGAGTAATGATGTGATAATAATGCCGGTTTCGCCGGCAAAAGAGTTGACGAAGTTGTAACAGCTTTTTCTGTTACTTCACAATTCTGTGATTGCTGCTCATGACCTCTCTAATGAGATTGTTATGAGCGAGGGCGTAAATGGTGGTAAACGTTTGTGTGATGTCTATGATATAGAACCAATTGTAATTTTAGAGGAAGAGTAAATCTTTTTTTCCTTAAACTAAAGAATAACTCTATTATGAATATAAGAATAGTCTTTTTATCAATATTTTGTCTCTCCACTGGGGAGTACATGCATGCCCGCTTGACGGAAAGCGTTGCATCCGACTCTTTGAATTATATATCCGAGAATTATTCTTTTCTGGATGCGCAAGGCAAACCCTCCCCAGGCTATACCACGAGATTACTATGGATTGTTCTCTACTTTGGCGGATGTGCTTAGTCGCTGTTACCATGTTCGATCAGGCAGATGATATACATCAAGCGTGGCAGGCTCTTCGAAAAGATATTTATGTGTAGTAGATACTTATGATTCTGTTGACTCGATAAAAGCACACCTGAAGCAGGAGGTGGAAAGCTTCTATATGAATATATTTCCAAATGGATTAATAGTGCAATAGATGTTCGACCTGACTCTATGATCCAAGATACCGGGAAATGAGCAAAAAAGAGAGATTATTCTTCCGGTTTTATTCAAGATGGTCAGATTCTTTCCTTTTTTGAATAGTAATTATCCTGGCTTTTATTTGTTTTGTCCCATCTTTGTCTTTGAGAGACGTTACCTCAAAGCAAAATACACTTGTCCTGAAGCATAAGGGACTATATTCATGGAAAATAAGAGAAAACTTAAATTAAATAGATTATGAAGAACAGACTTTTTGGTTTATTGCTGCTTTCATTGGTAGCTTTGAACGTGTGTGCACAACCGGTTGCCGGTAAGAAAGGCTTTCTTTCTCTGGACGGTGTACGCGTTTATCCTTTTCCGAGCGATTATCAATATATGCTCAAGATGGGTTGGTTTAGCGATAACTCCGAGACGCAGACGGATACGTATACTACGTATGAAGGGCAAACATCCCTGCTTATCATGCCCGCCGAAGGGCAGGAGGTGAATGCTTTCTTTCATCTGGCAAATCGGGATATTGTGGGGAAGAAAATTGTTTTTAGTGGTAAGTATAAATATCAACAGGCGCATGATGCAAAGGTACATTTTGCCATTACGTTAAAAACCTTTTTGCGGACCATGGTCGATAAAACAACGACCAAGGAATGTAACGGAAACCAAGATTGGAAAGAATTCTCCCTGGAAATGCCACTGGAGCGTACAGAAGACTTTTTCTTCCGTATAGTGACACATGGGGAACTTAAACTCTGGGTGAGCGATTGCCAGGTATCGGTAGACGGACAGTCATTGGATATTCTGGTGAGCCCCAATGAAAAGGTGGATAAGGATGACGAGTTTCTTTGGAAGTCGGGCATTTCTATTCCTAAACTGACTCCGCAAACATTGGAAAATCTCGAAGTGATGGGTAAAGTGTGGGGATTCATGAAATATTTCCATCCGAAGGTGGTCGTAGGCAAATATAACTGGGACTTTGAGCTGTTCAGGATACTGCCCGAAATACTTGATGCTTCCACGAAAGAAGAAAGAAACAAGATACTCGCCGAATGGATAGATAAATATGGGGAAATCACCGAGACGGAAGATTATACGGTGAAGGATTCCGCTCAATATCACCGCTTTGCCCATTTGGAATGGTTGGAAGACCCGCAACTTTTTGATAAGGAACTTTCCGCACGGTTAGTCAAAATTAAGAATGCAAAGCGTAACGGTGTGTTGAACTATTATCTTCCGCCTTTGTCAGGGAAAGAAGAGGTGGAGTTTACAAGAGAGAAAATTTATCGGGGAATTAGCTGGGAAGACCAAGGCTATCGTCTTCTCACTCTTTATAGATTGTGGAATGCTATTGAATATAGTTTCCCTTATGTCGATTTAACGGACAATCGCTGGAGTACCATTCTGGCAAAATACCTGAGAGAATTTATAGAAGCTCCTTCCGAAGAAGAGCTAAACAGGTCGATACAGAAAGTGACTGCCGAAATCAATGATTCTCACGGTACCCTTCATTTTCCCAAACGTACTCCGCCGATGCGGGGACTTCCTATGGGATTGACTCAGACTGTGGACGGAAAGTATGCCGTAGAGTCTACTCATTTAAGGGAGATAGACAGAGGTTCGGTTATCCTGGCAGTAAAAGATAAACCGGTTTCCCAAATTATTGAAGATTTTCGTCCTATCATAGCTGCCTCCAATGAAAGTGCATTGAGGAGAGACGTGGCACCCCACTTGTTTCTTACACAGAATGAAGAGACTAAGGTTACTATAGATTTTCTGGGAACGACATTTAAAAGGAAAGTTCCAACCCAATGTTTTACGATGCAGGGTGTGAGCGAACGTAAAAGGCCAAGTGAATATAAACTGAGGTCGAAAGGAATTATTTATATAAATGTAGGGAACATCAGCCCCGAAGAATTGGAATATCAGATGAAAAAGCATCATGGGAATAAGGGACTTATATTGGATATGCGCCAATATCCGAAGCCTTATACCAAAGATTTGCTCGAAAAGTATCTTTATCCTAAACCTACTCCGTATATGTGGTTCTCTATGAATTCAAAGAAGTATCCGGGCAACTTTTTCCTGGATATAAAAGGAGATGTCGGATTGGAAGAAAATCCCGATTACTTTAAGGGGAAGATTGCTATTCTGGTGAATGAAGGCACTCAAAGTTTGGGCGAGTTGTCTTCTATTGCCTATCGTGCCGCTCCCCGCAGTGCAGTGATTGGTACCCAGACCGCCGGAGCCAACGGGCATACCGGTTATTTATACTTGCCGCGTGGGATAAAACTCAATTATACGATGGCAGGGGCTTTCTATCCCAACTGGGGAATGAACCAGCGGGTAGGAGTGAAGATAGATATTCCGGTGGTACAGACAGCGAAGGATGTCGAAGCAGGAGAGGATATGTGGATCAAGAAGGCGATAGAGTATATTGAGGCGGAATAGGGTCTTGGCAGAGAAAGGTGCGGATAGATTATGTGGTAAGTGGTTGCTCTATAAGTAGAAGCCGTATAGATGATATTTTCTCTGTTAATGCTAATCAAGGGCTCACTCTTGTGAACAAATCAGCTTACATGTAAGCATTCGGCCTAGTGCGTATTTCTTTTCCTTCTTTTCCTTCCTATCTTTGT
>JAUUNK010000027.1 GCA_030844565.1 Bacteroides ovatus | reverse complement strand
TACACAATTTGAGCTGTATGAATATATGGCATAAAAAATTGTGTATAAAGGGTAGGTCTAAAACCCGGGGAAATGATAACAGCAATATCAATAGTGATGTCGACTATGACCACAAAGAGGGCATTATGTATTATCCGAAAAACGGATGGGGAACTATTATGTTCGAAGACCAATTCCCATCCTTAGGAGACTATGACTTCAATGACTTCGTAATGGATTATAAAATTCAATTACAAGACGTTCAAGAAAAAAAGTACAAAGGGAAAAAAGAATATACAGCAGAAGTCATCCAAATCGGTCTGTGCCTCAAAGCCATCGGAGGAATTTTGCCTTATTCACCTTATCTCCGGTTGAAAGAAGTCAAAAAAGATCAAATAGAGGAAATCCAGGTTTATGAATCGAAGAATGTGCAGACTCCCCGGGTTACTCTATCGAAAGGCAAAGATGGCGAAGCAATCATTGATTGCGGTGCTTTAATCAACGGTCTTCAAAAACCCGCTGGAAGCCAATTCTTTAATACAGAGAAAGAGTTTGTCGTTAATGACTTACCGGAAATTCACATAGTGATTTATTTGAATGAACCGATAGAAGTAGAAGATATTCTAGAAGACGATGAATTTGATTTCTACCTGAAAAGCACCAATGGTACAGAAATACACATGAACGGCTTCGAACCGGTAGATTATGAATATCCCTATTATAATGACAATCTGCTCAATCCACAAAAGGAAGACGATTATTATTACTATAACAAAGATCGTTACATCTGGGGATTAAAAGTTCCTGAATCCATTCCGCATGCCATCGAGAAAGCTAACTTCTTAAAAGCTTATGGTAACTTTGTAAAATGGATAGATCCGGGTCAAGGCACTGATGAGAACAAAAAAGATAACCACAATTGGTTTAAAGGCAATCGAAATAATGACTTATTAATCTATGTTGGCAATTCCAAATAGATGGAATGGTTTTTAACCAAACTAAGATAAATTCCCCTTTTTTATAGCCTTTTTTAAAGGCTACTCAATCCCTAACCAGGTCCTCCCGGGAAGCTTGCGATAAGCTTTCCGGGATTTTTTTTATTCTTTTCGTCAACAAACACCCCTGCTCGTCTGTTAATCGCATATCGTTTTATAAAAATAAAAACCTAGACCATAACGAAAATGAGAACAATTAAATCTTTTTTAGCAATCGGTTTCCTATTTGTATTTGCCTTAGGCATACATGCACAGGAGATAGGAAGCCATACTTATCTGCCTAAATTTGCCATCAAGACCAATTTGCTCTACCTCGCAACCAGCACTCCTAACCTGGGAATTGAGTTTGCATTGGCAAAGAAAATGACTCTCGACATATCAGGGAACTACAATCCCTGGAAGTTCAAGGATAACAAACGGATTCAACATTGGCTCGTGCAACCCGAGTTGCGCTTCTGGCTATGCGAACGTTTCAACGGAAGCTTCTTCGGACTGCATGGACATTATGCCGATATGGATTTCCGCAACCTGAATGTGTTCGGGTTGGGACACTACCGCTACGATGGTAACCTCTATGGAGGTGGTATCTCCTACGGCTACCATTGGATACTCAAGCATCGCTGGAGCATGGAAGCCAGCATCGGAGCCGGATATGCCCGCGTGAAATATGATAAATATGAACCCGGAAAGCACGGGGAGAAAATCGGGCACTACACCAAGAATTACTGGGGACCCACCAAGGTGGAACTCAGCATTATATATACCATTAAATAGAATAATTCTTAAACTATACAACGATGAAAAGAAAAATAATATACCTAATCCTGGCACTTGTAGCTGCTTTGCCGGTCAGTGCCCAGAAATTTTTAAACGGCGCCTTAGGCATCTCCAACGTGTCACTCTGGCAACAGGGAAGTTCGCTGTACGTCGATATGCAAATCGACATGAGAAACCTGAATGTCAGCCCTTCACGAAGCCTTACGCTCACTCCGCTGCTGACGGACGGACAGAACAACGTAGCGCTCGAAGAAATCATCATCGACGGACGTCGCCGCCAGAAAGCCTATTTGCGCGGGCTGGCTATGACGCACGAGAACCCCTCGGGCATCGTTATCCCCTACAACAAAAGAGACGTGCTCCAATATGCACAAGTGATTCCTTACCAGCCCTGGATGGCAAATGCCTCACTGAACCTGGTAGAGAACCTTTGCGGCTGTGCCAATCATGAAGAAATGCTTGCACAGGAACTTATCTCGAACGATGTGTCTACCGAAGCTAAACGCCTGGCTCAAGTAGTACCGGTGATAGCCTACATTCAGCCGATAGCAGAAGTGGTGAAGGCACGTAGCGAACAGTACGAAGCACACCTGGACTTCCCCGTCAACAAATCAGTGATTTTGCCCGACTATATGAACAACAGCAAGGAACTTGCAAGCCTGCACTCCATGTTCGACAAGATACAGAACGATAAAAACCTGACCGTTACGGAAGTATCCATCGAAGGTTTTGCTTCGCCGGAAGGTCCGCTAAAATACAACGAACAATTGTCAAAGAAGCGCGCCGAAGCCCTGAAAAAGTACCTCACCATGCATGAGAGGATACCCGGAAACCTCTATCAGGTGACCTTTGGAGGCGAAAACTGGAACGGATTGGTGAAAGCTCTCGAGAACTCGTCTATGCCTGACAAGTCTACGTTTATCAACATCATCCAGAACACCACGAACGACGTGCAGCGGAAACAAGAAATTATGCGCGTGGGAGGAGGTGCCCCTTATCGTGCCATGCTGAAGGACATCTACCCCGGATTGCGCGTGGTGAACTGCAAAATCAACTACAACGTGGCCCCCTTCAATGTTGAAGAAGCCCGGATTGTCATCAAGACCAATCCGAAGTATCTGAGCTTGAACGAAATGTATCAAGTAGCCAACAGCTATCCGAAAGGAAGCCCCGAGTTTGTGGAAGTGTTTGATATAGCTGCAAGGATGTATCCGGAAGATCCGGTTGCCAACCTCAACGCCGGTGCCGTGGCATTGACGCAAAAAGACTTGACTCAGGCAATGAAGTTCCTGAACCAGGCTGACCAGACTACCGCCGAATATATTAACGACATAGGTGTGTACAACTTCCTCAGCGGAAACATCGAACAGGCTATCGCCGCCTTCAACCAGGCTGCACAGATGGGAAACCCTGCTGCTAAAGCCAATCTGGCACAGATAGACCAAATTCTGAACATGAAGAAATAACCTTGTGTAATTTCTCTTCGGGCACAGGCTTCGGGACCTACCATCACGAGACCTGTGCCTGAATGAAATATACTAAATCCCCCGCGTAACCATGACCTTGATTCTTGCCATCCTTCCTGTGCTACTTTTGATTGTGCTCATGGCATTCTTCAAAATGTCCGGTGATAAAAGTAGCGTTATCTCCCTCATTGTGACGATGATTATAGCTCTGCTCGGTTTTCATTTCGGAGCAAACGACTTGTTTTATTCCTTCCTCTACGGCGCTCTGAAAGCCGTATCTCCTATCTTAATCATTATCTTGATGGCTATCTTCAGCTACAACGTATTGTTGAAAACCCGGAAGATGGAAATTATCAAGCAACAGTTCTCCTCTATCTCCACCGACAAGAGCATCCAGGTGTTGCTGCTCACCTGGGGATTTGGAGGATTGCTCGAAGCAATGGCGGGCTTCGGCACGGCGGTTGCCATTCCGGCCGCCATACTTATCAGCCTGGGATTCAAGCCCATCTTCTCGGCAGTAGTCAGCCTGATAGCCAATAGTGTGGCTACTGCTTTCGGAGCCATCGGCACACCGGTGCTGGTGCTTGCTAAAGAAACCAACCTGAATGTGCTGACACTAAGTACCAACATCGTGCTGCAACTCTCGGTACTTATGTTTCTCATCCCATTGGTATTGCTCTTTCTGACAGATCCTAAAATCAAATCTCTGCCCAAAAACCTCTTCCTCGCCCTGCTGGTGGGAGGTGTTTCCTTCGGGAGCCAATACGTGGCGGCACGCTATATGGGAGCGGAATCTCCTGCTATTATCGGTAGTATCCTGTCTATCATTGTAATTGTAGCCTACGGAAAGCTTACGGGACGGAAAAAGAGCACTCCCCAAGGAGTTCCTTTAAAATCTAAAGAAGTGCTGAATGCCTGGAGCATTTATCTGCTGATTCTGGCATTGATTATCTTGACCAGTCCCTTGTTTCCAGGACTGAGAAACACATTGGAGAATAATTGGGTCACCCGCATCAGTCTTCCCGTTCACGATTCGACAGTGAACTACACCATCTCCTGGCTCACCCATGCAGGCGTACTGCTGTTTGTAGGGACGTTTGTCGGAGGACTCATTCAGGGAGCTACAGTGAAAGAGCTATTCACAGTTCTGTGGGACACAGTGAAACAGCTTAAGAAAACTTTTGTAACGGTAATCTGTCTTGTAGGCTTGTCCACTATTATGGACTTATCGGGGATGATTGCCGTCATTGCCACCGCCCTCGCCACTGCTACGGGGAGCCTTTATCCGCTATTCGCCCCGGTTATCGGTTGCCTGGGAACATTTATCACCGGTAGCGACACTTCTTCGAACATCCTCTTTGGAAAGTTGCAGGCAAGCGTGGCAGGACAGATTCATGTGAGCCCCGACTGGCTGTCGGCTGCAAACACCGTAGGCGCCACGGGCGGCAAAATCATCTCGCCCCAAAGCATCGCTATCGCCACATCGGCGGGCAACCAGCAGGGGAAAGAAGGAGATATTCTTAAATCTGCCCTCCCCTATGCACTCGCCTATGTGGTGATAACGGGAATTATGGTTTACCTCTTTAGCTAACTAAACAAATTGTCCGGCAACACGAAAGACATCTGTCTCTCGGCGAAAGTGAACCGGAACACACGGTCTTCCATATCGCCCTATCCCTTTCCTCCAAATAAAACCTAAACTTTTTACTCCTGTTATGCGTTTATTGTCATATCAAGAAATACGATAGTATCATGAGCGTCAAAGAACAATATTGGAAATATTCCCTCATCGCCAGCATTTTAATAATGGGAATAATTATTTTCCGGCAGATCATCCCCTTTCTGGGAGGACTGTTGGGGGCGCTCACCATCTATATATTGGTACGCCACCAGATGATTCATTTATGTAGCCGCTACAAGATGAAACGGTTTCTTGCCGCCACCTTAATAACGACCGAATCCGTCTTGTTCTTTCTGGTTCCCCTGTCGTTGACGGTGTGGCTGGTAGTCAACAAGCTACAACACATTAATCTGGACCCGCAAGCTCTCATTGCATCCATCGAACACTTGGCAGGGACTATCCGTCTTAAGACAGGTTATGACGTACTGGGCAGCGACACACTGTCTTATATTGTCTCTCTGCTACCCCGTGTGGGACAGATAGTGATGAGCGGTATCAGCAACTTTGCCATCAATATATTTGTACTGATATTTGTTCTTTACTTTATGTTAACTGCCGGAGAAAAAATGGAATCCTATATTCACGACATTCTTCCTTTCAACAAAAACAATACGAGAGATGTGGTGCACGAAATACACATGATTGTGCGCTCTAATGCCATCGGTATCCCACTATTGGCAGTGATACAAGGAGGGGTGGCAGTGGTGGGCTATCTCATTTTCAGCGTACCCAATGCGTGGTTCCTCGGATTCCTCACCTGCTTTGCCACAGTTATTCCGATGGTAGGTACAGCCATTGTATGGATACCTATTGCTGCTTATCTGGCTTTGAACAACGAATGGTTCAATGCCATCGGATTGTTTATCTACGGAGCAGTGGTAGTTTCCCAACTGGATAATTTCATCCGCTTCATCTTACAAAAACAAATGGCGGATATTCATCCACTTATCACTATTTTCGGTGTGGTAGTGGGTCTGCCGCTATTCGGGTTCATGGGAGTCATCTTCGGACCACTCTTACTGTCGCTGTTTTTTCTTTTCGTAGATATGTTCAAAAAAGAATATCTCGACACACGAAAATAAGCATCGGCTAAAAGGCTGAATCTCCTCAAAAATGCGTACTTTTGCAACTATTAAAACGACATACGACTCAATGGAAACATTTACATTTAATACGCCAGAAGTCATTCTGCTATCAGCCGCAGGGGTTCTTTGCATCATCCAGCTTATCTACTATTTCGGCATTTACAACCGTATACGACAGCATAACGAAGCAGTACGAAAAGAAGAAATACATTTTACGCACGAACTACCTCCACTCTCCGTCATCCTCTATGCCAGGAACGACGCAGAGAACCTGTGTCAATACTTGCCTTCGGTGCTGGAACAGGATTATCCACAGTTCGAAGTCATTGTAATCCTCGACGGGTCGATGGATGAAAGCGAAGACCTACTTTGCATGATGGAAGAAAAATATCCTCATCTGTATCATAGCTTCACACCGGAGAGCGCCCTCTACATCAGTCATAAGAAACTCGCCCTCACTTTAGGCATCAAAGCCAGTAAACATGATTGGCTGGTATTTACCGAAACTAATTGCCAGCCTACAAGCAACCAATGGTTGAGACTGCTTGCACGCAACTTTACTTCGCGCACACAAATGGTATTGGGATATAGCGGGTATGAACAGGCAAAAGGATGGTTGCAAAAAAAAATAGCCTTCGATACCCTCTTTCAGTCGCTGCGCTACTTGGGGCTTGCCCTGGCAGGAAAGCCTTATATGGGTATCGGGCGGAATATGGCTTACCGTAAAGAGCTCTTTTTTCGCCAGAAAGGATTTTCTACTTACCTGAATCTACAAAGAGGAGAAGATGATTTATTTGTCAACCAAGTAGCCACCGGAGAAAATACACGTGTAGAAACCGACCTCAATGCCTGCATGCGAATACGTCCGGTAGAAAGATACAAAGACTGGAAAGAAGAAAAGATTAGTTACCTGGCAACAGCACGTTATTACAAAGGCTCAGCACGGCTACTGCTAGGATTTGAAACTTTCTCACGTCTATTGCTATATATCACAGGAGGGACAGTATTCGTACTGGCTCTGTTGCATTTTCATTGGCTGGTTGCAGGTATAGCCCTACTAATAGGACTTATCCGCTTCGCAGTGCAAACTATTATCATCAACAAATCTGCAACAGAATTGGGACTCCGTTCCCGTTTTTATCTCTCCCTCCCGGTATTCGACTTGCTTCAACCGTTGCAATCTCTAAAATTCAAGCTTTACCGTCTCTACCGGGGGAAAGGAAATTTCATGAGGAAATAACAGATACTTTTTCTTTATTCATAGCGCATGGAACGTGCAGGATTAATCCGGGTGATAAGATAGGAAGGTCCCAGTAACATCAATACTGATGCAAGCAGAGTTCCTATATTAATCAATAGCAAAAACCAAACATTGAAAGAAACGGGTACAGTATCTACATAATAAGTTTCTGGGTCTAGCTTGAAAAGATGGAATTGTGATTGAAGTATACAAAAAGCAAGGCCGATAACATTTCCCCATAGCACCCCTTTACCTATGAGGAAGACAGAAAACCATAGGAAAGTTTTACGAATAGTAAGATTGTCGGCTCCTAAAGCTTTCAGGATACCTATCATATTAGTACGCTCGATAATGATAATAAGCAATCCCGAAATCATCGTGAAGCCAGCTACTCCCACCATCAGGAAAAGAATCACCCATACATTTAAATCAAGCAAATCAAGCCAGGCAAATATTTGAGGATTCATCTGCTCGATGTTACGCACATAATAGATGCCCCCCCACTGATCTTTTTGGTTATCTGTATCGAGAGCAATTTCATAAGTAATGTCTTCCAAACGGTCATAATCTCTGACTTGCAGCTCAGCCCCACTCACTTGCTCCGGTTGCCAACCGTTAAGCTTATTGACAGTAGCAAGGTCTGTCAACAAGAAAAGATTGTCATACTCGGAAAAGTTAGTCTGGTAAATACCGACAATCGTCAGGCGACGGGCACGCACATTATCCTGTATATAATAAGTATAGATTTTATCTCCCAGTTTCAACTTCATTTTAGTAGCTAACGCCTGGGAGATTAGTACCCGGTTAGTGGAAACGGAATCACTGAAAACAGGAATTTCCCCTTCAAGCAAATGCTGCTTGAAAAAGTCCGCATCAAACTCCGGTCCTACACCTTTGAGCACCATCCCCTGAAAGGCGTCTTCAGTCTTTATCATACCGGGTTTAGTGGAATAACGTTGTACATGAAGGACATCGGGATAGCGGGCAAGAGCAGCCATCATGCTGTCTCCCACCACGATAGGTCGAGTCTCGTAGGACTGCACTGCGTCCAAATTGGTAATCTGGATATGCGAACCGAAACCAATAACCTTATTACGCACTTCGCTCTTGAAACCTACCACTACCGCTACTGCTATAATCATAATGGCAAGCCCCACAGCTATTCCCGTCATGGCAATGAGCACCGCCGGACGGGATATCTGCTTGCCATCCTCCTGGTTGCGATAGATACGACGAGCGAGGAAAAGAGGAAGTCTCATACTCTGCCGGGATACGCCTCCAACGCTTTCTGCAATACAAAAAGCGCACGGGTTAAATCTTCTTTCTTTAACACATAAGCTATGCGTACCTCATTGATTCCTGATCCCGGCGTGGTATAGAACCCCGAAGCCGGAGCCATGAACACGGTTTGACCTTCGTATTCGAAATCAGAAAGACACCAGGCACAGAACTTATCGGAATCGTCTACTGGAAGTTTAGCTACTGTATAGAAAGCTCCCATTGGTATGGGAGAATATACGCCGGGAATACGGTTCAGCCCATCTATTAAACATTTACGACGTTCTACGTATTCATCATAGGTATCTCGCAAATAGTTTTCTCCGGCATCCAGAGAAGCTTCCGCCGCAATCTGTCCTATCAAAGGAGGGCTTAAACGGGCCTGACAGAATTTCATAACGGCACTTCTTATCTCTTTGTTCTTAGTAATCAATGCCCCGATGCGAATGCCACACTCGGAATAACGCTTGGAAACAGAGTCAATCAAGACTACATTGTTCTCGATTCCTTCCAAATGGCAAGCAGAGATATAAGGAGAACCGGTATAGATGAACTCACGATACACCTCGTCCGAAAAGAGAAACAAATCGTACTTCTTTACCAAATCTCGAATCTGATTCATTTCACGACGCGTATAAAGGTATCCGGTCGGGTTGTTGGGATTACAAATCAGAATAGCTTTGGTGCGTTCGTTGATAAGCTCTTCGAATTTCTCCACTTTCGGCAGAGAAAAACCTTCATCAATAGTAGTGGCAATAGTACGTATCTTGGCTCCCGCTGATATGGCAAACGCCATGTAGTTGGCATAAGCAGGTTCGGGAACAATAATCTCATCTCCGGGATTGAGACAGGAAAGGAAAGAGAAGAGCACAGCTTCTGAGCCTCCCGAAGTAATGATTATATCGTCAGCAGTGAGATTAATGTTATATTTCTTATAATAACCTACAAGTTTCTCGCGGTAACTGCGATAGCCTGCGCTGGGACTGTATTCGAGTACAGTGCGGTCAATGTTACGTATCGCGTCAATCGCGGCCTGAGGTGTCGGCAGGTCAGGCTGCCCGATATTCAGGTGAAACACGTGGACTCCGCGTTGCTTGGCAGCGTCTGCCAAAGGAGCCAGCTTTCTGATAGGAGATGCAGGCATCTCGGTTCCGCGGATGGATATGGTTGGCATACTTTTAATTAAATTACAAATTATGAATGATAAATGATAAATTGAGTGCAAATGTACACAATAAATTGAACAGTGAGACATAAAAACTTTAAAAACCTTATCAAGGTTAAAAAGGTTATGGTATTTTGAAAAGAAAGCTATACATTTGTAATACAGAAAACTTAAAACAATACCATAATGACCATACACCTTATCACTTTCGCATCTCTTCTTCACAAACAGACATCGGCATACAGTTCTCACGAAGCTGTCCTTAACGAACTTGAAAAATACTACACGGTTCATGTAATCGACTATCAAGAGATGGATAAACTCGGAAGCGATGACTTCAAAATTCTTTTCATAGCTACCGGAGGAGTAGAAAGGCTGGTAATACAACACTTTGAACAACTCCCACGTCCTGCCATTATATTAGCAGACGGTATGCAGAATTCCCTGGCGGCAGCACTCGAAATATCTTCCTGGCTCCGTAACCGAGGAATGAAAAGCGAAATTCTACACGGCGAACTGCCTTCCATTATTCAACGTATACACATCTTATATAATAACTTTTGTGCCCAGCGCTTCCTTTATGGCAAACGCATTGGAGTAATAGGTACACCTTCCCCTTGGTTGGTAGCGAGCAATGTAGATTATTTGCTTGCCAAACGTCGCTGGGGAATAGAATATACAGACATCCCGCTCGAAAGGGTATATGAGCATTTCAAGCACATCACCGATGATGAAGTAGGCGCTTCTTGCGCCGCCGTAGCATCTCAGGCGCTTGCCTGTCGTGAAGGAACACCGGAAGATATGATTAAAGCAATGCGGCTTTACCGGGCTATTAAGAAAGTGTGCCTCGAAGAAAAGCTGGATGCACTCACCCTAAGTTGTTTTAAACTGCTGGAACCTCTGGGAACTACGGGATGCCTTGCCCTCTCCCTTCTAAATGATGAAGGTATCGTGGCCGGCTGCGAAGGTGACCTGCAATCAATCTTCACTTTACTGGTCCTGAAAGCGCTGACAGGAAAAGCCGGATTCATGGCGAATCCTTCGATGATCAACAGTCGTACAAATGAAGTGGTGATGGCACACTGTATGGTTGGCATTAAACAAGCAGAGCGATACATTATCCGCAACCATTTCGAGACAGAAAGCGGTATCGGTATACAGGGGCTCCTTCCCACGGGAGACGTCACCCTTGTAAAATGTGGCGGAGAGTGCCTGGACGAATATTATCTTTCTTCCGGAGTGCTGACAGAGAATACCAATTACATCAACATGTGCCGTACACAAGTAAGGATACGAATGAACACCTCCACTGATTATTTCCTGAAGAATCCGTTGGGAAACCATCACATCGTGATACACGGCAACTATGAAGAGTCCATCAATGAATTCCTGCAAGCAAATGCTTGCAAACGGACTGAATAAAGTCGGCTGTTATCAACCGATAGAGACGTCCTTCCATTGCCCGTCCTGCCATTCGACTACCGTCTCAAAACCGGCTTTTTTCAAGGCAGCGAGGGCTTGAGGACGCCCCTTATTGATACGTTCCGGATAGTGGGCATCACTGTTGACCTGCACCCGGATGCCAAGTCCCCTCAACAAGGGGAAATAACGTTGATTGGGATAGAAAGTCCCCAAATCCAGAACAGACTTCGTATTCACTTCCACAATATATCCTTTACGGGCTATTTCCCGGAAATATCCCTGCACAAGTTCATCATACCAGGCTTCGTCCAACAAACCAGGACGGTAGCAAGCAGCATTATAATGCATCTTATCGGCATGCCCCACAATATCAAAGCCACCTAGCTCCACCATTCTCAGAAGGTTCCCATAATAAAGGTGTATCACTCTATCCAGGTCACCGTCAAAATGCCGATCTACAATCTTTCGAAATGTATCTGCCGGAGCATCGATGTCTACTACCTCATTCCGGGCATCCTGCAACATGTGCACCGAACCAATGCGATAGTCCAAAGGCAATTCGCAAAAACAAGGAAGGGCGGGATGGCTTTCTTCGTTAAGATAATCAATTTCAAGCCCGATAACCAGTTCTATTTTTCCGGCATACTTCTCTTTCATCCGATGAAACTCCGCCAGATAATCTTCCATCCGGTCCCACTCCATAGTCCAAGGAGTGGAGAAAGGAAGAGGAGCATGAGACGAAATGCCATAAGAAGTAAAACCGGTGCTGAGGGCAAAGCGGATAAAATCCTCCATGTTAGCACGCCCGTCGCAGTAAAGGCAATGACTGTGATAATTGGTTAGGTTATTCATTGTATATTATTTATTCAAAGGTTTGTTTCACTTCCTACTTCAAGATTCTATTTCACTCAATTCCAGCCAGCGGAAAGTCTTTTCATCAATCAGATTATTCACTTCGGGCAGACGCTTCGACTTTTCGGTGAGCTCCTGTACCGAAAGTGTACCACTGCAAAGTTGCTCTTCAATCAAAGCCTTTTCTGCTTCCAGCTCTGCGATTTCTTTTTCGAGTTGTTCAAACTCACGCCTCTCCTTAAAACTCATCTTCCTCTTTTCGTTAAGACGGACACGGGCTGTCTTCTCTTCTTTTACTTTCTCAGTTTCTTTCTCCTTCTGTGCCTTAGCTTCTTTCCACTGGCGGTAGTCGCTATAGTTTCCGGGGAAGTCACGAATATCACCCTGTCCGTTGAATACCAATAAATGGTCCACTACTTTGTCCATAAAGTAACGGTCATGGGAAACGACGATGACACATCCTTTGAAGCTTTGCAAATATTCTTCGAGTACATTCAGCGTGACGATGTCGAGGTCGTTAGTGGGCTCGTCCAACACAAGGAAGTTAGGATTGCGCATCAATACAGTACATAGATAGAGACGACGGCGTTCTCCTCCGCTCAGTTTATAGACATAGCTATGCTGCGCCTCCGGAGTAAAGAGGAAATGTTGCAGGAACTGAGAAGCTGTTAACCTCTTCCCATTGCCAAGCTCTATAACTTCAGCAATCTCTTGGGCAACATCAATCACTTTCATCTGCTCGTCAAACTGGAGTCCTTCCTGCGAATAATATCCGAAACGCACTGTTTCGCCAATATCCAATGTTCCACTATCAGGCATCACTTCGCCCATCAGTAATTTTATGAAGGTAGATTTTCCTGTTCCGTTGTTACCTACGATACCCATTTTCTCGTAGCGAGAGAAGATATAAGAAAAATCTTCGAGAATCTTCAGGTCGCCAAAGCTTTTATAAAGATGGTCAGCTTCGAATATCTTGCTACCGATATAGGATGCTTTGACCTCGAGTTTCACATTATCATTATTAAAACGCTGCTTAGCCACCTTTTCCAATTCATAAAAGGCTTCTTCCCGATAACGGGCTTTATGTCCGCGGGCCTGAGGCATGCGGCGCATCCATTCCAACTCTGTTCGATACAAGTTGTTGGCACGTTCCACCTCAACGTTACGGGCATCTATGCGTTCTTGTCTTTTCTCAAGGTAATAACTGTAGTTACCTTTATAAGAATACACCTGCCGATTGTCTATTTCTATAATCTCCGAGCAGACGCGGTCAAGGAAATAGCGGTCGTGGGTGACCATTAACAGGCTAAGATTGGTACGGCGCAAGTACTCCTCCAGCCATTCCGTCATTTCCAAGTCCAGGTGGTTGGTAGGCTCGTCAAGAATAAGAAGGTCCGGTTCAGTAATCAAAGCATTGGCAAGGGCTATACGTTTGAGTTGTCCCCCGGAAAGATGCTTTACTAACTGATCGAAGTTACGGATTTTCAGCTGGGAAAGGATTTGTTTGGCTTTTTGTTCGTACTCCCATGCTTTTTCGTGGTCCATTCTCACTAAGAGTTCTTCCAGTCCGGGATGCCCTTCGGTTTCCATGCACTTCTCATACTCCTTGATAAGCTCCACAATGCTGTTGCCATGATGGAAGCAAGCTTCGAGCACAGTGAGTTCACCGGGGAAACGGGGGTCTTGTTCCAGATAGCCCACCTGAAGATCACGACGGAAAACAATATTCCCGCTATCATATCCTTCTTTTCCTGCAAGGATGTTCAATAAGGTTGTTTTCCCTGTACCGTTTTTGGCTATCAAGCCTATGCGTTGTCCCTCGGCAATACCGAAAGATATATTCTCGAAAAGGACCAAATCGCCGAACGATTTCGTCAGATTGTCCACTTGTAAATAAGGAACTGCCATACTTATAACTCCAAAATCTTCTTATATTCGTCCACCACGTTACACTTCTCTCCGGCTTTTATCTTACTCCAAGACAATGCCATAGGGTCTATCCTTCGTTCGCCGTATTGAAGCACGGGTGCTTCGCGGTTTCCGTCAATCAGCGTCATCCATTCCATTCCTTCAATCTCATTGGTAAGGACAACACATATAGTAATGCCCACAGCCAGCCACTCTTCTTTCTTCTTAGGTCCTATGACGCCACTGTCTATCACTTGTTGCAGTTTCTCCAAATCTTCTTCTACCCCTTGGAAGTCCTTTTTCAGTTCCTTTTTTACGGTGGTGACACACCACTGGTAAGCTTCGTTCACCATATAAATCTCAGACAAGCGGATGGGGATAACCTCTGCCGGATACTTCTGTCCTTCCTGACGAACTTCCAAAGTAGCAATGACAGCTTCCGCCTCTTTCTTCTCACCACCTTTGGGAACAGTAAACGTGCACTCGAAAGCAATGTTTCCCACACCTGTAATCCAAAGATGAGTAGTATAATAGACCCCTTCTTCCTGAAACATCTCTTTGCGATAAGCACATTCCCACGCTCCGACCTTTACTTTGGAAGCAGCATCGTTTTCTTTCAGTTCCTGTGCCACAGACTGTTTACCATAATCGGGACCACCTTTATAAGCCGATATACGGAAGTTACCCGTCCACACTTCGGGATTATAGAAAAGAAAAGAGCCTTCACCATCTTCAAACTCATTCCAGTCTGCCGGATAGATTATAGAAAACCAGGCTCCGGGAGAGATAAATTTCTTGCCTTGCATCATTCTTGATTTACTGATTATTTCGCAAAAATACAACAAAAATATGAGACGGAGAAAAGAAGGACCCAAGCAGTTGCTATTTACCAATGGGCTGTATTTGCCTTCTCACCTCTTTGGATATTTCCAGAAACATGTAGTTGAGCTTGCCGGAGTGGATTCCTTCTTCATTTTCCCTGTATTTCTTGTTGGCATATTGTTTCGATTTATTAAAAGTGAGCAAAGACATTTCGTTCTGCGACTTCCCTACTATGGTAGAGTCCAGTTGCTCATCGGGAAAGAAATCATCTAAGTCCACATCTCCTATCATCGTTGTTTCCAGAAAGTTCATTCCTCTATGGGAATTATCGGTATAATATCCCACGAACATGTGTCCGGGAGTACGTACCAATATAGGTTCAATATTGATAGCCCTCAACAAAGAGGCGAACAATACGCTACCATCCACACAATTTATTTGTGACGACTCCACGGCATCATCGAACGTGCGCACCCGCTGCGAAAAGACCACGTTACTCGAAAGACTTGTATTAGACACAGAGCTATACCGGAACTTCCTCTTCTGAAGCGCATTCCACAAAGCGTATACCTGTTTATCTACAGCTCCCTTGTCCGCATTCTGGTATCCTAAAAAGCGGTTTACAATACGCGTGTTGAGTGCTTCACGCAGGAGTTGGTCAATCATGGGATTCTCCTCATTGACATAAGCGGCGAAAAAAATACCCGTATCATGAAACTTAGTCCCGTGAGTGACATATCCCAGCAGACACTCGTTGATGCTCCGAACCGAAAAGGTGCGCACCCGTTGTCCCCAGTCTTTTCCGTTCATCTCAACGGTGACTGCCACACTGATAGGTTCTGCCTGCACATTGTTTTTCAGTGCCTCGTAGTTCCAGATAATATCGGGATAAATAGTATATTCCGTTCGTGGTTTATTGAGCACAAACTCCGAGACAGAACGGGAGAAGAAAGGCGTTTCCGCCACCTCGATGCGCACACGGCTATAAGCTGTAGAAGACTTCAGGCGCACGGAGATACACGATTTGGGATTACCCAGATACATGGAATCCGAAGGGACAACAACCTGTGCATCAGTGGTCGCCACCGAAAGGATAGCAGAAGGGAAGATATTGCCACCCAAATCGTCCGTTATCTCAAAGTCAGAATAAAAAAAGGAACTGCATTGATAGACCGAGGCCGCTATTACCATCAAAATCAAGACAATAATGGCCCCTATCCATTCCATCCGTCCCGGTTTTATATTTATTTTCTTCATTATTTCATTCAGCATTACAGTGTACCCGCTAACAAAGATAACAATTCACATCCTTTTCTACCTAGCTTTTATCTAAAATTTTCCATCTGCCGTGCAGTAAGCATCCTCAGAAGCACCTGTTTAGAGGCTGTAACAGGAATGTAATACGTGTTTCATCTTCCCGTAACAAAGTCTTCCCAACTTTGCAACAGCTTTAGAAATAAAGCTTAACTTTGTGATGTCATACTCAAATCTAAAAAAAAAGAAGAATATGAATGATTACCGTATCCTAGTGGTCGACGATGAAGAAGACCTTTGCGAGATTCTGAAGTTCAACCTCGAGAATGAAGGCTATGAAGTAGATACCGCAAATTCTGCCGAAGAAGCGCTGAAGATGGACATCAGCAGCTATCATCTACTTCTATTGGACGTGATGATGGGAGAAATCTCCGGCTTCAAGATGGCAAACATGCTAAAAAAGAACAAGAATACCGCGCACGTACCTATTATATTTATCACAGCCAAAGATACGGAGAACGATACCGTCACTGGATTTAACCTGGGAGCCGACGATTACATCTCCAAACCTTTCTCCCTGCGCGAAGTCCTTGCCCGGGTGAAAGCCGTACTTCGCCGCACAGCAGTCGTAGAAAACGTGCAGGAACCGGAATGTTTCACCTACAAATCTCTCGTAGTGGACATCACCCGTAAGAAAGTAAGCATCGACGGCGAGGAAATGCCACTCACCAAGAAAGAGTTCGAAATACTCCTGCTATTGGTTCAAAACAAAGGAAGGGTCTTCTCCCGCGAAGACATACTGGAACGCATTTGGAGTGACGAAGTATATGTGCTAGACCGCACCATCGACGTCAACATCACCCGTTTGCGCAAGAAGATAGGCGAATATGGCAAATGTATCGTCACCCGCCTTGGCTATGGTTATTGCTTTGAAGCAGAATAAACCGGAAACTATGTACCAGCCCGACCCTTCAAAGCATTTTCTTTCGTTTAGCCGGAAGCTGTTCCTTTCGGTTATCTCTTTGTTCCTCGTGTTTGCCGCTTGCTTCATTGCCTATCAATATCAGCGCGAAAAGGAATATAAGATAGAACTGCTACATACCAAACTGCAAAGTTACAATCGCTATGTTTGCGATAAAATAGCTCGCCACCCCGGCACTTCCGCCGCGTTCACAGACTCTTTGCTCAACTACGCTCCCCATGATTTACGTATCACCCTGATAGAACTGTCGGGTAAAGTTGTGTATGACAGTTACGAGACCAACTATGAAAACCTGCAAAGCCACCTGAACCGCAAAGAAGTGAAGAAAGCGCTTAAAGAAGGCAACGGCTTCGACGTGCGCCGCACTTCAGAAACTACGGGAGTTCCTTACTTCTACTCCGCTACCCGTTGCGGCAACCACATCGTCCGCTCGGCACTTCCCTATAATGTCAGCCTGATGAATAACCTCAAAGCAGACCCGCACTATTTATGGTTTACTTTCTTGGTCACTATGCTGCTGGTGATTATCTTTTATAAGTTCACCAATAAGTTGGGCACTTCCATCAATCAGCTACGCGAGTTTGCCATGCGCGCCGACCGCAACGAACCGATAGAAATAGCTATGCAATCGGCTTTCCCCCACAACGAACTGGGAGAAATCTCCCAACACATCATCCAAATATATAAACGGCTGCACGAGACGAAAGAGGCGCTCTACATAGAACGTGAGAAACTCATCACACATCTCCAAATATCCCACGAGGGATTGGGTGTCTTCAACCGGGACAAAAAAGAAATCCTTGTAAACAGCCTTTTCACTCAATATAGCAACCTCATCTCCGACTCTAATCTGGAAACGACAGAAGAAGTGTTTGCTATCGACGAACTGAAAGACATAACAAACTTCATCAACAAAAACCAGGAACAGCCGGCAGACAAAGGCGAAAAGCGCATGTCGGTGACTATCCGCAAAAACGGGAGAACCTTCACAGTGGAATGTATCATCTTCCAAGATGCCAGCTTCGAGATTTCCATCAACGACGTCACACAGGAAGAAGAACAAGTACGCCTGAAACGCCAACTGACGCAAAACATCGCTCATGAACTAAAAACCCCGGTAAGCAGTATCCAAGGCTATCTGGAAACAATCGTAAACAATCCCACTCTTCCAAGGGAGAAGATAAACACCTTTCTGGAACGCTGCTATGCGCAAAGCAACCGCCTGAGCCGCTTGCTAAGGGACATCTCCGTGCTGACCCGCATGGACGAAGCGGCACACCTAATAGACATGGAACAAGTGGACGTCAGCCTGCTAGTGGCAAACATCATCAATGAGGTGGCACTGGAACTGGAAGAGAAACATATCACTGTCATCAATTCTCTCAGAAGCAACATACAGATACAGGGCAACTATTCTCTGCTCTATTCTATCTTCCGCAACCTGACGGACAATGCTATCGCCTATGCCGGCAATAACATCCACATCAACATTCACTGCTTCCGCGAAGACGAGAACTTTTATTATTTCAGCTTTGCCGACACAGGAGTAGGCGTATCGCCGGAACACCTGAACCGACTCTTCGAACGTTTCTACCGGGTGGACAAAGGACGTTCCCGCAAATTAGGAGGTACAGGGCTGGGGCTTGCTATCGTGAAAAACGCCGTACTTATCCACGGTGGTAATATCTCTGCCAAGAACAATCCCGGCGGAGGACTCGAATTTATATTCACATTGGCAAAAGAAAGATGAAAAAGCTCCGCTTGCAATGTTTATTGAAAAAATCATAGAAAAGCAGGCGGGCAATTATATTTTCCCGGGCAACAAATATGCAATTCTCGCCCAAGGTTTTGTGAATTGCAGGCGAGGAATATCCGAAGCGGTGAAAGGTGAAAGGAAAATAGTCATTTGTACAACCAATATGTATAAATTACGATTTGTAAGTATTACCTTTGCCGAAAATCAAACGTAAAGACAATGAGAAACGTGAAATATCTTTCCCTCCTTTGTTTCCTTCTCTTGTGTGCCTGCAAGAACGGGAACGCTTCGGGAACCGAAAAACGCGAAGTACTCCCGGCGGACACCATTACCACCTTTACCCTGCCCCGTATCCCCGTGATACTGAACGAAACGGAACAACGTGCCGACTTTCTGGTAAGACACTACTGGGACCATTTCAACTTTGCCGACACCAACTACATCCACCATCCCCAAATAACAGAGCAGGCTTGGGTAGATTATTGTGACGTGCTGAACCATGTCTCCCTCTCTACCGCCCAAGAAGCTATGCGAAAGACCATCTCACAAGCACAAGCCAGCAAAAAGATGATGGACTACATCACCGACCTTGCAGACAAGTACCTCTATGACCCTAACTCTCCCATGCGCAACGAAGAGTTCTACATCCCCGTATTGGAAGCCATGATTGCCTCTCCCCTATTGGACAAAGCTGAAAAGATACGCCCGCAAGCCCGCCTGGAGCTGGCACAAAAGAACCGCATCGGAACTCGCGCTCTAGACTTCACCTACACGCTTGCCTCCGGAGCAACAGGCACACTTTATAAAGTCCAGTCCCCTTATACTCTTCTCTTCATCAACAACCCTGGCTGCCACGCCTGCTCCGAAGCCATCGAACAGATAGAGAACTCCCCTCTACTGCAACAGATGCAGGAAGAAGGAAAACTAAAAGTTCTTTCCCTCTATCCCGACGAAGAAATGGACAAATGGAGAAAACATCAGGCTATGTTTCCCCACACTTGGATTAATGGCTACGACAAAGCCCAAGTGCTGCGCCAGAAACAACTTTACGACCTGAAAGCCATCCCTACTCTCTACTTGCTTAGCCATGACAAAACGGTATTATTGAAAGATACTACCATCCCCGCCATCGAAAAGTACTTAAAAAAGTGAGTAGCCTGCGCCTGCCAATTAAAATATTATTCTTACCTTTGCCGCGCATTGGTTTGTAACCCCTATCTATAGGGAAAGCAATTAAAAGGGAATCAGGTGCAAGTCCTGAACAGTCCCGCTGCTGTAAGTTCCACTATTTGTGTTGCGAGCAATTACCACATTGCCACTGGATTAAGTTATCTGGGAAGGCGCCCGCCAACAGGAACAAGTCAGAAGACCTGCCATGCATATCCATTTCACTGCTTTCGAGGAAAAAAGCATTGAATCTAATGCGCCGGACTTGTCATGTCCACCATTTCATTCATTACTCTGATTCAAAGAAAGCAAGTTTATATCAATAAACTCTGCCAAGTTTATTAGGTGTCCGGTCGAAGAGAGTTCGCCCGGACACTTTTTGGAGTTATTTTTATAATGTAAAAAATAGAAAGAGTTCAGCGAAGCTCTTGTCAAACACCAACAAAGTGAATGAAACAATTAACGATACTTGCAGACCATAACCTTAGGCGACCCGGCACAGCGTTCTGTGGTATACTTCTCTGCCTACCCCTCTTTGCACAGAAGCAAAAGGTAGACTCTACACATATATACAACATTCCCGAAATCACCGTAGCCGATGCCTACCAGACACGCGAAGTGCGTTCTACCACTCCTTTACAGATATTTTCGAGAGAAGAGCTTAAACGGCTGCATGCCTTGCAAGTATCCGATGCAGTGAAACACTTCTCGGGAGTTACCGTTAAAGACTACGGCGGAGTGGGCGGACTCAAGACCGTATCTCTCCGCAGCCTCGGAGCCCAACACACGGCAGTAGGTTATGACGGCATCACCCTTAGCGATTGCCAGACAGGACAAATCGACATCGGACGTTTCTCCCTCGAACATGTAGACCGTCTCTCGCTAAGCAACGGTCAGAGTGATAATATCTTCCAGCCTGCCCGCTTCTTTGCTTCGGCAGGCGTACTGAATATACAGACCCTCACCCCTCATTTTAAGAAAGAAGAATCGACTCATGTAGTCGCTTCTTTCAAGACCGGTTCGTGGGGACTGGTGAACCCTGCCTTGCTGATAGAACAACGGCTCAATCACCGTTGGTCACTATCGGCAAGCGGCGAATGGATGTCAGCAGATGGGTATTATCCTTATACCCTGCGCTATGGCAACACGGACAACATGCTGACTTCCCGTGAAAAGAGAAAGAACACCGATGTGCAAACCTTGCGGGCAGAAGCCGGGCTGTATGGCAACTTCTCGTCCACGGAACAATGGAAACTCAAAGCCTACTACTACCAATCGTCGCGAGGACTGCCCAATTCCACTACCTATTATTACAACTTTTCCTCACAGCACCTATGGGATAAGAATGCCTTCGTGCAAAGCCATTACAAAAAAGAGCTTAGTCGCCAATGGGTGGTGCAAACCTCGGCGAAATGGAACTGGAACTATCAGCGCTACCTAGACCCCGACTACCTCAACTCCGAACGCCGGCTGGAGAATGCCTATTATCAGCAAGAATATTATCTGTCCGCCTCCATGCTCTACCGGGCATGGGACCATCTTTCCTTTTCCCTCTCCACCGACGGCAGCTTGCAAAAGCTCAACGCCGACCTCACAGACTTTGCCTATCCCACCCGCTACTCGTGGTTGACCGCCTTGGCTGGAAAATACGTAAACGACTGGCTCACCCTGTCAGCCTCGGCTCTGGCAACGGTTATCTATGAAAAAGCCGACCGCGGAGGCAGTGCCGGGAACCACCGCAAACTGACGCCTTACGTGAGCGCTTCGCTGAAACCTTTTTCTGAAGAAGAGTTCCGGATACGATTCTTCTACAAAGATATATTCCGCCTGCCCAGCTTCAACGATTTATACTACGGACACACAGGCAGCATCTCGCTCCGACCGGAAAGAGCCCGGCAATATAACGTGGGACTTGCTTACAACAAAAGCATCTCCACCTTCGTGCCCGACCTCTCGGCTACGGTAGATGCCTATTATAATAAGGTGTCGGACAAAATCGTGGCTACTCCCACCAAAGACCTTTTTGTGTGGAGCATGGTGAACCTTGGCGAAGTGGAAATCAAAGGAGTGGACGCCACCGCCAGCCTGAGCCTGCAACCTTGCCGCAAGCTCCTTATCCACCTGTCGGGCAACTACACCTATCAGCGGGCATTGGATGTCACCCAAAAGACTCATCCCTCGCCCACCGCAGAAAAGACTTATAAACACCAGATAGCTTACACTCCCCGCGTCTTCGGCTCGGGACAGGCAGGAATCGAAACTCCCTGGCTCTCTCTTTCCTATTCTTTCCTCTACTCAGGAAAACGCTACACAGGACAGAACATCCCCCAAAACCGGATAGATAGCTACAGCGACCACAGCCTCTCGGCTAGCCGCGACTTCAAAATAGGAAGGCTGACCACCTCTCTGAGCGTAGAAGTGCTGAACCTGCTGGATAAGAATTACGAGATTATAAAAAGCTTCCCCATGCCCGGCCGTTCTTTCCGGGCAACGGTGAAGGTAAAATACTAACCCTTTTCACTTAAAAGAGCAACAAAGAATGAAGAATATAAGAATCTACCGGTTTACAGTCCTGATGTTGGGCATCCTGCTGGCTATGGCATGCGACGACATGGAAGACAAGCCGCTATCTCCCGACCTGCCCGATGTGAATGTAAACGAAACGGGTACGGCAGAATTTTACGTACTTAGCGAAGGTCTGTTCAACTTGAATAACAGCACCCTGGCACGTTATTCATTCAAAGACAACAAGCTGATTCACGATTATTTCAGCGTCCTCAACCGACGCGGCCTGGGAGACACCGCCAACGACATGGCTATCTACGGAAGCAAACTCTATATCGTAGTCAACGTATCGAGTACCGTAGAAGTGGTAGACATCAACACCGGGCTTTCTATCCGACAAATATCTTTAGTGAGCGAACACGGCAATTCCCGTCAGCCCCGCCACATCGCCTTTCATCAAGACAAAGCATACGTATGTTCATACGACGGCAGCGTGGCCCGGATAGACACCGCCTCGCTTGCTGTGGAGCAATTCGCACAGGCGGGACGCAATCCCGAAGACCTCTGCGTGCAGAAGGGGAAACTGTATGTTTCTAACTCCGGCGGACTGGACTGGGAGGGTATCGGCGTAGACCGAACCGTGTCCGTCATCGACCTCGCTTCTTTTAGCGAAATCAAGAAGATTGAAGTAGGACCCAATCCGGGGCAGATCGAGGCAGGTCCCGATGGCAGCGTGTTCGTTGCCACCCACGGGGCAAACATCACTGAAGGAGACTATCACTTTGTGGAAATAGACAGCCGGACGGATGCCGTAGTCCGTACCTACAACGAGAAAGTGCTCAACTTTGCCATTAACGACCAAGTTGCCTATCTCTACAACTACAACCACACCACGCAGGAAAGCTCCATCCGGATGCTTAACCTGAAAACAGGAAAGACTCTACGCGAGAACTTTATCACCGACGGAACGGAAATCACCACTCCTTACAGCATCCACGTCAATCCCTACAGCGGCAATGTTTATATCTCGGATGCCTTTAACTACATGGTGCTGGGCGACCTGCTTTGCTTCAACCCGCAAGGGCAATGCCTCTTCCGCCTGCAAAGCATCGGACTTAATCCAAACACCATAGTATTCAGAGATCAATTCTCGCAAAGCGATGTAGATGATAATCCCGAAGACCCGGATGCTCCTTCGGCCTTTGCCAACCGTGTATTGGAATATGTGCCTGCACCGGGACAGTACGTCAACACTTCCTCTACCGCCTACAAAGAAGGATATACCGCCGAGCAAGTGCTGGAGCTTGCCAACCAACAGCTAAAGAACCGGACAACATGTCTCCTTTCACTAGGCGCCTTCGGCGGATACATCACCGTAGGTTTCGACCATTCCGTCTCCAACGTACCCGGTGAGTATGACCTCAAGATATATGGCAATGCCTCTTACGATATGTATGGAACCAACCTCAACCGACCAGGCGGAAGCGCAGAACCGGGAATCGTCCTCGTCTCTAAAGACACCAACGGCAACGGACTGCCGGACGATGAATGGTATGAACTGGCAGGAAGCGAGTATCATTCCGCCACCACCATTCACGATTACGAAATCACCTACTATCGCCCCGAGCCTCTGGACGGGGATGTCCGCTGGAAAGACAATCAAGGCAACGAGGGCGCTGTGCTGAGAAATCCTTTCCACACGCAGGCTTCTTATTATCCGGCATGGATGCCCGATGAGATTACTTTCCGAGGCAGCCAGCTTGCCGACAATGCCATCAACGAACCACGTCCCGATATGCCGGAACATTGGGTGGGCTATGCCTACGACTACGGATATGCGGATAATCATCCTAATAACACGGAATACAGCCAATTCAAACTGGATTGGGCAGTGGACAAAGCGGGAAACCCGGTGCAACTGGATAAGATTGATTTTGTCCGCGTTTATACGGCTGTCAATCAAAACTGCGGCTGGACGGGCGAAATCTCCACAGAATTGCAAGCAGTAGAAGACTTGCACTTTCAATGAATTATTAACTTTAACTATATATTAATTTGATAAGAAAAATGAGAAAGATGAACTCAGTATTTAGTAAACTGTGCCTTGTGGCACTTTTGGCTCTACCCACAGTATTCACAGCTTGCAGCGACGACGATGATGAATTGCCGAACGTGCCTGATGCTCCGAAAATCTTAGATTTAGGAATGCCAACCGATACTATCGTAGCCCAAGGCGAAAGCTTTACCATCGCCCCGGTGTTGAATACGAAAGAAGATGTTACTTATTCGTGGAAGCTGGACGGTCAAGCCATCGAAGCCGGAGAAAGTTATACGTTCAATGCCAGTGACAACGGGGAACATAAAGTAGTCTATAAAGCAAGCAACGAGTCTGGTTCAGTGCAGGAGGAGATTACAATTCAAGTACGCAAGTATTATGGCGGGTTCTATATGGTGAATGAAGGACAACATACAGCATCCGTCAATTATTACAAACAGTCGGCATGGAGCACTGACCTTATCGACGGCCTCGGGGCAACCGGAACCACAGGTGTTATCCAAGATGGATACATGTATATCACTTGTAAAGGAGCTCCTTACCTTACTCAAGTCGAACTATCCGGCTTTACCCTTAAAAACCAGTTAAAGGATAATGTTCCGGGAATGCCGAACACTTTTTGTATCGTCGACAACACCACGGGAATCCTCACTACTAGCGAAGGCGCCTATAGAGTGACCTTGCCTTCTCTTACCCTAGGAGCAGTATTACCGGGACTTGAAGAGAAAAATTGCAAGGATATTTGCCTGGCAGGCGAGTACTTGTTTATCAACTGCGAAAAGACTATCAAAGTATACAAAGCTTCCGATTTTACTTATGTAAAAGACTTGGGAGAGATGCTTACCGGATTTGCGCAAACCCTAGATGGCAATCTTTGGGCAGCAAATGGAAACAAATTAGTAAAAATCAATCCTAAAGAGTTAACTGCCACTGTTGTAGAAACACCGGGGGCACTAGAAATATTTTATAATCAATGGGCCTATTGCCCGACCGGTTTACGTGCATCAACTACCGAAAACGCTTTGTATTTTGCTAAAACAACCCAAGCCGGATGGTCAACTTATGGTAAAGACATCTACAAATACAATACCGAAACCGGCGAAGCAACCCTGTTCTTCCAATCACCTAAGGAAGACCTTTCCTTGTATTACGGAAGCGGAATAAATGTACATCCTACCACCGGAGATGTATACGCCGTATATACCGAAGACGGATTTGGAGAACACTATCTAAACACAAATATCTATGTGCTGGATGGCAAAAAAGGAACTCAAAAAGAAATAATTAATTATGGTGGCGAATACTGGTTCCCCTCTATGATTGTTTTTGAATAAGAGAAAGCCACAGAACATCTTACATTAAAGATAGGAATAGCAGGGCGTACGCATCAACACAATGCATACGCCCTCTTTTTATGCTGGAAAAGGTGAGACAATACACTGATTTTTAATGTCTAACATACCGAATAGCTATATTCACCACATCGTCTCTATAAAATCAATATATAAAACATCCGGATGTTTTTGCATATAACATCCGGATGTTCTTATACTAAACATGGGGATGTTTACAAGTAAAACATCCGGGTGTTTTTCATTCTTATCCTCTGCCTTCCATTTTATGATACTTCATACTCCACTTGCTGACACTCTATACTCCATCTATTGGATAACTATATTTTAGTGAACAAAAAAGGCTATGCCATAAGCAAATGACACAGCCCTTGACCTTCTTTGTATAAATCTCCAAGCAATCAAAGCTTCTCCAGATACTTCTTTTTTTCCTTCTTACTCAATTCCTTCACTACAATATCCACCGGATGCTCCGAAATATACACCTCTCTAAAATCAGGCTTCCCGCTTTGTCCGGAAGACAAATAGAAAAAAGGCAAGAAAGAGTGAGGCTTTAAGGTGGGAGAAGAAATCATGAAACGCAAATGAGAGCCACCCTGATAGTTGCTTCCACCAACAATGCCCAGAGGCTGTCCCGGAATCACTTCATCACCAGGCTCTACAAAAATCCCTCCGTTCTTAAACAACTTGTATGTAGCAAAAGTGCCGTCCGCATGATACACTTCTACATAATTATCTGTAGCACTGAAGCTTCTATTCTCTTCGGTGGAAGCGGAATTGTCCATTATTTGAGTCACACGTCCCCGGCGCGCAGCTACGATGGTATCTCCCTCAGCAGTATGAAAAGCAATTCCCGTCAGGTATGCCTTCTCCGCCTTACCTACCACAGCATCGAGAGAGTTCATGCGCTTCATGCGAACTTGCCTTCCTTCGAGAAGAGGAAACAAATATACAAAGTTAGTATCCGCTTTTGCCCGGACATCTCCTTTCTCATAGCGGAAACGGTAGGAAAAGCCTATTCCGTTATCAGAGTCTGTTGGACGCAAAGTAACCAGACGCTTCTTACCACGTTCCACCAAGGTCTGATAGGTATCTCCCTCCATAAAAGTAGTTGTATTGCTCAGGCGGATGAATTCGAGAGACACGGTATAAGGAATAAAAGTAAAGTTCTCAGCATAGAAAGCAAGCTGATTATTCGACTCGTGCTCGTAAGTAATCTTGATGGGGGAAGCTTGCGCCCATAGCAGGAAAGAGCAACAAGCAAAAAGGGAAGAAAGTAAAAGTCTTTTCATTGTATAATATCCTTTTAAGGTGGAACAAATCATTTTTTCTAAGACACCCAGGTCAATACGAATTCGGAAGAGAGCAAATAAGAAACGATGTGAAGCGGCTGTTGGGGGCGAGACATATCCTGACCTTCGAAACAGCCTTGCTCTTGCAAGCTGAAAGGAAAGATGCGCAGTTTACGAAAGTCGGCGTCGGCTCCTTCGATATATTTAAAAAGCGTTTCTTTGGCAGACCAATGCAAAAGCAACGCCCACGTTAGCTCTCCCCGATAAGCTTGTGGCTTCTCATCTTCGCGAAGGAAACGATGTGCCACTCCTTCTACCCGCTTTCCATATTGTTCGATGTCGATTCCCACTGCCCCGGAGTTGCCGAGAATCACCGCTACATAACCTTTGGTATGGGAAATACTGATAGAGAAAGAACCGTCTGCCAGATAGGGCTTGCCAGTGGATTCATAGCGTATTTCTTTTTCTTCGCCCAGCATCTGCCCGAGCAATATACGCGCCGCCAGCCATTCCTGCTGACGGCGAGGAGATTTGAAACGGAATATTTCTTCTCTGTAGGGGCTCTCAGGTGGAAGTAAGTACAGTAGTTCTTCTACAGACTCTTCGAGCTTCCAGATGCCCCACTGATAGTCTTCTCCCTTTTGTTGAAGAAACATCGCCATAGCTGATTTCTTTTTTATTCTTCCTGAAGAGAAGCAACAGGAAGAATGGTGAACTTCACTTTTAATATTCTCCGGCTATCCCTCTCAAGCACTTCGAACTCGTAGTTATCGTAAGATACTTTCTCATGAAGAGCAGGGAACTCACCTTTAATTTCAAGCAGAAGTCCTGCCAAGGTGTCCGCCTCTCCCACTACCTTGTCAAACTCTTCCTCGTCTACCTTTGTTATCTTGTAGAAGTCAGTCAACTGGGTCTTTGCCTCGAACACCCAAGTATGGTCGTTTAGCACTGCATAAGTGCGTTCTTCGTCATCGTATTCATCGTGGATTTCTCCCACAATCTCTTCTATAATATCTTCCATGGTAACAATACCCGAGGTTCCTCCAAACTCGTCCACTACGATAGCAATGTGTATCTTGTTTGCCTGAAAATCGCGTAAGAGGTCATCAATCATCTTGGTCTCAGGAACAAAATAAGCAGGACGTATCAATGACTGCCAGCGAAAATTGTCTCCTTTGTTTACATGAGGCAACAGGTCTTTAATGTAAAGTATTCCTTTAATATTATCCCTTGTACCGGAGTAAATCGGAATACGCGAATAAGCATTGTCAATGATGCACTTCATCACTTCCCGGAATGGAGTACGAATATCTAAGTCTACTACATCCAGGCGGGAGGTCATCACCTCTTTTGCCGTCTCGCCTCCAAAACGGATGATTCCTTCGAGAAGATTGTTTTCTTCAGATATTTCCGCCTTGTCCGTCAGCTCAAGTGCGTGGGAAAGCTCGTCGACGGATATGTTATGGGTCTTCCTCGAAAAGTGTTTGTTGAGAAAAGCCGTAGAATGCACCAGAACTGTAGCAATAGGACGAAAAATCTTCCGCAGGTTATAGATGCCGGGAGCGGCAAACCGACAGAAAACCAATGTCTTCTGAGCAGAATAAATCTTAGGCATAATCTCGCCGAAAAGCAAAAGCAAAAAGGTAAGAATCACAGTTAGTATCAGAAACTCTGCCAAAGGAGAATGAAACATAAACACATTCATAAAGAAGAAATTGCAGAGCATGATGATAGTGACGTTCACAAAATTATTTGTGATGAGCACCGTAGCAAGAAGACGCTCTGAATCATCCAACAAACTACTGATTTTCTCATCCGAAGGATGATTTCGTTGTTCGATGTCATTCAGGTCCGAAGGCGAAAGAGAGAAAAAGGCAATCTCGGATGCCGAAGCAAATCCGGACGCAAGCAAAAGTAAACCCGCCAACACAATAGCTACAATAGCCGAGAAAGAAGGCGTGTTTACCGTAATACCATTAAAAATGTCTGCCAACTGGCATAAATAATCGTCTGAGTCCAAAGAATCGGGTTTTAGTTAAACAATCGTATTAAAAAGGCAAGTCATCCACGGAGTTGTCTTGCGCAGTTGTATTCATACTTGGTTGTTGAGGTTGTTGCAGGGGAGTAGCCGGGCGCTGAGGCTGTGGTTGCTGTTGTGATGGCATGGCAGTGGCAGCCTGTCCTGCTCCTTTGGGAGTAAGCATTTCCATATTGTCCACAAAGATTTCCGTAACATAGCGTTTAGCTCCAGTCTGGTCGTCATAAAAGCGGGTCCTTATCTTTCCTTCCACATACAACTTATCGCCTTTATGCACATATTTCTCCGCTGTTTCAGCCAATCCGCGCCAGAGGACAAGGTTGTGCCATTCGGTTCGTTCGGGAACCTGAGTTCCGTTTGCTAAAGTGTAGGCACGGTCGGTAGTAGCCAAAGGCAAAGTAGCTACTGCAATCCCACTGTCCAGATATCTCACGTCAGGGTCTTTCCCTACATTTCCTATCAATATAACTTTATTTACTGACATATTGTTCGTTTTTTAATGTTTTCAAATTCTTTAGTAACGAGTTCTTTACTCATTAACTTCTTTCTTGTTGCGCTTTTCCCCCTATTTTGTGCCAAAATTAAACAGAAATACGACACAAAACAAGTTTTTATATGTATTTTTCCAAGAAGGCATGTACCAACCGAGGCACGGCATATCGTTCTAAATCTTCTACTTTCACCTTCAGGAAGCCAGAAAACGAAGAAGATTCTTCGGGTAATTTCACTTCATAAAAGTTGGCATATATCACCCGATGGGACAGCACATGTTTCACTCCAAGAGACAAGGAACGGACTTCCGGTTCTTCTCCCGGAGCCAACAAATCCCGGAACTGAGGCAAGACGAGTAATTCTTCTTCTGCCACCGGACGCGAGGTTTCAATCAAGGGGAGTTCAAAAAGATTCTTCCAAATATCGTCTCCCGTCCGCTTATTTATAAAGGTGTAGGCACCCATGCGTACATATATATAATTAAAATAACGGTCAATTGTTTTCGTCTTATGCTGTTTTTTGGGAAGCTGGTTCACTTTTCCTTGCGCTCGTGCCGCACAACTTTCTGCTAAGGGACAAAACATGCAATTAGGGGCTTGGGGGCTGCATTGGATAGCTCCAAAGTCCATAATAGCCTGGTTGTATGTTCCTGGATACCTTTTATCGAGCATCTCGTCCGCTAAAGCGGCAAAAAGCTTTTTACCTTCAGTAGAATCAATGGGAATGTCGATGCCGAAATAGCGGGAAAGCACACGATAGACATTGCCGTCTACCACTGCATAAGGCAAATTATATGCTACTGAACAAATGGCTGCCGCCGTATAATCGCCTACTCCTTTCAAAGCGCGTACTTCGGGATAAGTGATGGGGAAAACCCCGTTCATGCTCTTCGCTGCTGCATGAAGATTGCGCGCCCGGGAGTAATATCCCAGTCCTTGCCAATATTTCATCACTTCGTCTTCGGGAGCTTCCGCCAGTGACTTCACGTCCGGAAAACGCCGGATGAAACGTAAGTAGTAATCATATCCCTGCGCCACCCGGGTTTGTTGCAGGATTATCTCCGATATCCATATCCGATAAGGATCTGTTGATTCCCTCCACGGAAGCTGCCTCTTATTTTCCTGATACCATTCCATCAAAACTTTACTGAAATCACTCATCTTTCTTCAACCAATATATTAGTCCATACACTATCAGAATCAACGCAAAAGTAGCAGTTTTCCTCCTAACCAGACTAAGTGCTTTCACTTTTTTAGAAAAATGTGCAGAATATATTTTTAAGAAAATCAAAAAAAGCTATAAATTTGAACGAGATACCGATTATCAAAGAACGAACGGAAAAAGAAGTGTTACCTTTATCATAAACTGATTAGATAATATGGAGAATAATATACTTATAGGTGCAATAGCAGGAGATATAATAGGCTCTATCTACGAGTTCTGTTCAACAAAGTCTATGGATTTTCCCTTATTCAGTGATTCATCCCACTTTACAGATGACACGGTAATGACGATTGCAAATGCCGACTGGCTACTAACCGGTGACAGCCTGCTAGGTATCATGCAAGACTATGGACATCGCTATCCTAACAGCTATGGCGGCTTGTTCTATGGATGGCTAAGAGAATACAATCCACAGCCCTATAATAGTTGGGGCAATGGTTCCGCCATGCGTGTAAGCCCTGTCGGCTGGGCATTTGATACGCTCGAAGAAATACTCGAAGCAGGAAATAAAACAATATATTGAAACAACCTTCAGCTACAATCTCAGCAGGACTTGTGATGAAATAAGACCTGCTTATCATTTTGACGGAAGTTGCCAAGGTACAGTGCCTGAATCCATTATAGCTTTGTTGGACAGTACAGATTATGAAAACGACATCCGCCTTACTATATCTTTAGGTGGCGACGCCGATACAATGGGAGCCATCACTGGTGGAATAGCAGAAGCTCATTATAACGAGATACCATTATATATAAAGAAAGAAGTGCTAAAAAGACTACCCGAAGAATTCATTGATATAATGCACAGGTTCTACGAAAAACATTGTAGAAAAGTCTCATTCTCAACCCGATAAGGCTTAATCTTGCGACTTTTTCTAAAAATAGTCCGAAATATATTTTTTAGAGCCACAGAAAAGCTATATATTTGCAGTCCAAAAAATTAGAAAGAACATAGTAATAATATTTTTTTTAAAGAAAAAATGACTAAAGCAGATATTGTAAACGAAATTGCAAAGAAGACCGGAATTGATAAAACAACAGTTCTTACAACAGTTGAAGCGTTTATGGATGCAGTAAAGGATTCTTTGTCTCAAGAGCAAAATGTATACCTTCGGGGATTCGGTAGCTTCGTTATAAAGAAAAGAGCTCAAAAGACTGCTCGGAATATCTCTAAGAACACTACTATTATCATACCCGAGCACAACATCCCTGCATTTAAGCCTGCAAAAACATTTACAATTGCAGTAAAGAAGCAATAAACAAGAGTATTAACCCAATAAAATTTTGAAGCTATGCCAAGCGGAAAGAAAAAGAAAAGACATAAAATGTCAACGCACAAGCGTAAAAAAAGACTTAGAAAGAACAGACATAAAAGCAAAAAATGATTTTTAGTCTGATGGACAGAAATAAAGAACAAACTTGTGAAGCTAATGTCTTTCAAGTTTGTTCTTTGTTTAAATGACCTGCCTTTGAACAATGAGTAAAAAAATTTGTTCATTTAATAAATTTAAGTAATATAGGAAAGAAAAAACAGTGACAAGTGAATTAGTAGTAGACGTACAGCCCAAAGAAGTCTCCATCGCCCTGCTCGAAGACAAGAGCCTCGTGGAACTGCAAAGCGAAGGAAGAAACCTTTCCTTCTCGGTGGGCAACATATATTTAGGCCGCATCAAGAAACTGATGCCGGGGCTAAATGCTTGTTTTGTGGACGTCGGTTACGAGAAAGATGCTTTCCTTCATTATTTAGACTTAGGTCCTCAATTTAACTCACTCGAAAAGTTCGTAAAGCAAACTTTAAGCGACAAAAAAAAGCTGAACTCTATCAGCAAAGCAACCCTGCTTCCTGACCTGGACAAAGACGGTACAGTGTCGAATACTCTAAAGGTCGGACAAGAAGTTGTGGTGCAAATTGTAAAGGAACCTATCTCAACGAAAGGACCACGGCTTACTTCCGAAATATCTTTTGCCGGAAGATACCTTGTACTTATCCCTTTCAATGATAAGGTTTCCGTATCCCAAAAGATTAAATCGAGCGAAGAACGCGCCCGCCTGAAACAGCTTTTGATGAGCATCAAACCGAAAAACTTCGGAGTGATTGTGCGCACTGTAGCAGAAGGAAAACGCGTGGCAGAACTCGACGCAGAGCTTAAAATATTGCTTAAACACTGGGAAGACGCCATCACCAAGGTACAGAAAGCCACCAAATTTCCAACGTTGATTTACGAAGAGACCAGCCGTGCCGTAGGGCTATTGCGTGACCTCTTCAACCCCTCTTTCGAAAATATTTATGTCAACGACGAAGCGGTGTTTCATGAAATTAAAGACTATGTCACCCTCATCGCCCCCGACCGGGCAGACATCGTGAAACTGTACAAAGGACAAATTCCCATTTACGACAACTTCGGTATCACCAAACAAATTAAGTCTTCTTTTGGTAAAACTGTGTCCTACAAAAGTGGAGCTTACCTGATTATTGAACATACGGAAGCACTCCACGTAGTAGATGTGAATAGTGGAAACCGCACAAAGAATGCCAATGGGCAGGAAGGTAATGCACTGGAAGTAAATCTAGGAGCTGCGGACGAACTGGCACGCCAATTGAGACTGAGAGATATGGGTGGTATCATTGTGGTGGACTTCATTGACATGAATGAAGCCGAAAACCGCCAAAAGCTTTACGAACGGATGTGTGCCAACATGCAAAAAGACAGGGCGCGCCACAATATTCTGCCACTCAGTAAATTCGGGCTGATGCAGATTACACGCCAGCGTGTTCGTCCGGCAATGGATGTCAATACGACCGAGACTTGCCCCACTTGCTTTGGAAAAGGTACTATTAAATCATCCATTCTTTTTACAGATACTTTGGAGAGTAAAATTGATTACTTAGTCAATAAACTGAAGATAAAGAAATTCTCACTCCACGTTCATCCTTACGTCGCTGCCTATATCAACCAGGGGATGGTTTCGTTGAAACGAAAATGGCAGATGAAGTATGGATTTGGTATCAAGGTTATCCCTAGTCAAAAACTCGCTTTTCTGGAATATGTATTCTATGATTCCAATAAAGAAGAGATTGATATGAAGGAAGAAATCGAAATCAAATAACTAAAAAGGCAGCTTACACATCAGGAGCTGCCTTTTTTGTTTTATTGTTACAGGAATTGCAGAAGTTAGAGAGCTAAACGATAGATTTCTTTACTGTCTTCTTTCTTCAGCTTCACATAGTTGCCTACCCATTCTCCTTTGTTAGAATGCAAGCTATTCGCAAGACGATCAATATCTGGAGATTCAATACCTAGCTGACGGAAGGTGACAGGCAACCCGATAGACTGGAAAAATGCTTTCAGACGAGATATGCCTTCAAGAGCTACCGCCTTCTTATCTTCTGACTCAGGCACTCCCCAAACACGAACAGCAAATTGAACTATCTTATCCACATTATGTTCAACCATCCAAGTCATCCAAGCGGGAAAAATGACAGATAGTCCAGCTCCATGAGTCACATTATAAATAGCACTCACCTCATGCTCCAAAAAATGTGAAGCCCAATCTTCTTCACTTCCTACTCCGCACGTACCATTGTGAGCAATCGTGCCACACCACATCAAGTTGGCGCGCGCATTATAGTTGGCCGGTTCTTTCATAACGATTTCTGCTTCCCGGATAATAGCAAGCAATACACCTTCACAGAGACGGTCACCCACTTCCACCTCTTTCGTATTGGTGAAGTAACGTTCCATTATATGTGCCATCATATCGGCAATGCCGCAAGCTGTCTGGAAAGGAGGAAGGGTATAAGTAAGTTCAGGATTCATCACAGCAAATACAGGGCGAAGCACACCCGGAGCCCGCAAGCTCAACTTTTGTAAAGTGGTTTGTTTAGTAATGACTGTGTTGCCGGAACCTTCGCTTCCGGCAGCAGGGATAGTCAGTACCACTGCTACTTTGAGAGCCTCCATTACGGTAACCTTTCCAATATAGAAATCCCAAAAGTCACCTTCATAGGGAACACCGGCAGCAATAGCTTTCGCTGTATCAATCACTGAGCCACCACCAACTGCAAGCAACATATCCACATTCTCTTTCCGGCAAAGTTCAATTCCTTCATATACTTTCGTATCTATGGGATTTGGCTGTATACCTCCCAGCATACAATAATCAATACCAGACTTTTGCAGAGAAGATTCTACACGTGATAGCAATCCACTACGTATCACAGACCCGCCACCATATACTATCATCACCTTATGTCCGCCATATTTCCGTACCAACATTCCTGTTTGGAACTCCGTTTCCCGCCCAAATACAAATTCAGTAGGGCTATAAAAAATAAAGTTATTCATTGTCGCAGTTTCTAAAGTTGTTTCATATTAAGTACAAAGTTACAATTTAGCCAAAAACAGTATCTTTATCAAACGCTAAAATTGCTGTAAGATGGCTATTAGGATTATCATTTTTTATTTCCTACTTTCATGAGTGCCAAGCCAATAATAATCCAAATAAACTCACGGACACGCGTAATGAGAGCAGCATATACACCATACACACCGGAAAGAGCAAGCCCACCTGTAGCTAATGCGAAACCTCCTTCTCTTCCTCCAAGCTGCATCGGTAAGAAAAAAAGCAAGTTAGCCAATAAAGAAGCAAAAGCTACTATGAGAATACAACCGATGAAACTGACATCCGTAGTAAGAACATTCAAAATAAGCCATATTTCCAAGCAACTGACAATACGAGCTGTATATTCAAGAAAAAGCGCTGAATAGAAAGTTTTTTTCTCCTGCTGATGCAACAAAGCTATCTGCCTATCTATGTTCTCTAATTGCTCCCGGTGTTTTTCGGCAAAACGATACACTTTCTTCTTAAAAAAAGGAAGATGACTGCCGAATCGCAAGCATGCTACCGCCATCCCATGTCGGTATCCTTTTATAAAAAGGATTGAAAGCAAAAGACAAAAAAGAGTGATACCACACAGTACACTTCCCATACCCCATCCCACCGGATAAAGATATGCGTAGAGTAGCACCGCACTCAACCAAAAACAAAAATGAGAAAAGATATGCATCATCACATAAAGTATCACGGAAGAAGTAGCTCTCTCTACGCCAATATAGGGAGTCAGTTCCATAATACGATAAGGCTCTCCTCCCATAAGCCCTACGGGAGTAACATAATTCAAGGCAAATCCCGTAACAGTAAACTTATAAAGTTGAGCAAAGGAAAAATTCACCTTACCCGTACTGCGGATAATAAGATACCACGAAAAAGTATTGATAAGATAGATAAACATCCATAGCACAAGAACCAAAGGAAGATAAATACCCGCACGCTCGACATTATTCCACAATTCCCGATAATCCATATCGAAAGTGAACAACATCACCAAAACTGCCAAGATACCGAAAACCAGAAAAATATTCCGATACTTGCTCCTTACACGCTTATCTTTCTTTTTTTCTACAGTTACCATCATTTGATATACTCATAGCATCTATCAAAGAATCGCCGGAAAGCAGGCAGTTTCATCAATCCTTTTTCAAAAACGATAATACCTATCAAAGCACATGCAATGCCCAGCAAAACATCAATTACATAATGATGGGAAGTATAAATAGCAGTTCCCCATATTCCCACCATGATAATAGAAAAAAGAGCAATCACATACCATTTACATCTACGGATAATAGCATACACCAATGCCACCACCATATAAGCAGCATGCAGAGAAGGAACTGCGGCAAACACATTCGCATTTCTTCCATAAATAGAATCGAAGATATTTAATCCTGTCAACGCATCGAAACGTCCGAGACCTGCAACATTCCCCGGAGTATTGAGTATTGGTTCAAAGCCATAATTGATGGCATACCAAGGCGGAGCTGCAGGATGAATATAGTATCCGGCAAAACCTATGAGATTTACTAACAGAAAAACCATTGAAAAACGCAAATAGATTCTTCGGGATTTCGTCAGATAAAGCCATATCCCAAAAGCAATGGGGACAGGAACCCAGCACAAATAAAAGATACCTGCCAAAATATCGGTTACCGCCCAATGATGAATAGCGAAATATTCACAAGGTGTCAGCAAAGTTCCATTCTCCTGGATACCGAAAAGAGATAATTCAGCATGATACAAGCCCGATACATCAATGGGATTTACTTCATAATTGGGGCATACGCGCATCCAATCATATGATATTCCAAAAATAACAAAAGGCAATAAAGCTACTGCCAACTTACGGGTAGGAAGTCCTATGAAAAACAGTCCCAGAAAGAGCCCAGCCATCAACAGATGTTCAGGACGCAAACCTATAAAAATAGCAGTTAACACAAGAAAAAGGAGGATTGCTCCTCCTACTGTCAAGATTTCCTTTTTAGATGGTGTTCTTTTTGTATTTATCATTATATTCTTACCTTTATTTTTTATCTTTTTCCATCATCACCCGCCGGCAATGGTTAATACGGACAAAAGCTGTAATATTAGCTAAAATTGCTATCAGCCCTACAGGAACTACCAATATCCAAATAGGATCAAAGGCTTGTAAATCAGCAAAAACACCACAGAACAATGCACCCAAACTAGTCAGAACCACCCGCTCAGGACGTTGCATCAAGCCTACTTTGCATTCTATATCCAATCCTTCGGCACGAGCACGAACATAGCTCACCATCAACGAACCAATGAGAGCCACGAAAGATAAAATGGAGAAAAGAAAATATCCCTGCAATACGAGATAGTAACAGATACCAAAATAAGTAACTAACTCGCTATAACGGTCGAGCACAGAATCATACAAAGCACCGAATGTGGAACTCATATTCCCCACACGTGCCACACGCCCATCCATCATATCGAATAAACCGGCAAAAAGAATAATTCCTCCTGCCCAACCTACGTACTGAAACTCATGCCATTCCCCATGGATGCCGCCATAAATAAGAAGAGC